>NZ_JBVVQI010000021.1:114373-117170 GCF_055811495.1 Mesorhizobium sp. WSM4830
CCCCCCCCCCCCCCCCCCCCCCCCCCCCCCCCCCCCCCCCCCCCCCCCACCCCCCACCCCCCCCCCCCCCCCCCACACCCCCACTCCCCCCCCCCCCCCCCCCCCCCGGCCCCCCCCCCCGCCCCGGCGGGGCGGGGGCCCCCCCCCCCCCCCCCCCCCCCCCCCGATCGGTTTCCCGATCAGCAGCGATACCGGAGGGGGTGATATCGACTGCGTCTAAAACAACATTTAGGACAAGCTAATGTTCCTAGGCGACTGCAACAAACCTGCCGGCTCAAGCGGCGCGAAATTGCCGCCATTCGCTGCTACTGCTTTGGCGGCTGTGGCGGCACCTCGCCGGGCTTGATCACCGGGGTCTTCCCCTCATCCGGCGGTGGCGCCGCCATGCCCTGATCGCCCGTTGGCGGCGGCTTCAGCACCCCACCGCATGGCTCGAGCGTATCGGACAAATTGTTGCCGGCCGGCTTCTGCTGGTGGCTATTCTTGTCCGGCGGCTCGACTTTGCAGCGGTCGGATTGCGCCTGTTCGCCCGGCTGCGCGGCCGCCGGCACCGCCAGCACCAGCGCACCTAGCATGTACGGCAAGAAAATGAGCGGTCTCATGTCAAGCTCCTTTCGCGCCAAGATCTTCTGAATGTGCCAAGATCTTCTGAATGTGAAGGCAGGCAGGCGCGATTGGTTCCGTCGTGCGGCAATGCGCCCGGACCGCAGTGGCCCCGGGAACCGGCCGCCAGACTTATGAGTTCAACCACTGAGCCAATTCAGGGCCGCTGACATTATGGAGAACCGGCGATGGAACCGCGCAGGAAAGAACGAACCGACGACGAGACCGAGAGCCCGACGATCCAGCAACAGGACTGGGATGCCATCCGGAGCGGGAGAATCCCGCCTGGCGGCGTGCCGCAAAACGGCGATATTCGCTATGACGTCGAGAAAGACGGCGAACTGCCGGAGGAAGATGACGATAACGCTTATCAGGAAAGCGACGAGGCCTTGCCGGACGATGCCGACGAACGCGTCATTTCGCGCGACCTTGCAAGCGAGGGTGGTTCTTTCGACGAGGAATGAGCCGCCGCCTGCTTTCAATTCGGGAGGTCGAAGACCGGCTCCTGGCAGCGATAGACCAGACATTGGCCGTCACGCGTCTGGATATACGCGGCGCGCGGCACCTGCGGCCAGTCGCATTCATTGCCGAATTGGCGGACGTAACGGTCGTAGGTGTTCTGGCCGGTGGTGAGCACCACCGAGCGATGCCTCTGGATCAGAAGCTGTGTCTGTTCGCATGTCATCGCGCGGCTGTCCGGCCGGGCGTCGGCCGTCGCGGCAAACAGAAGCGCCCCGGCTGTCAGGACTGCCGCTTTTGTCAGGACTCTGGCAAGCATGAAACCACCTCCCGTGAAGCCTAACGCGCATCTTGATCTGGCAAACGCCGGATCGAGCCGCTCTCGCGCGAAGGAAAGATCGTACAGAATGCGAAAGAAAATGCAAAAAGCCCGCCGCACCTTTCGGCGCGGCGGGCTCCACCTGAACGTCACTATTTCGTCGGGCGGCTTACTCCTCCTTCACCGGCCCGAACCGGCGCACGATCATTTCGAAGACGATGTCCGATAAGGCCGATAGGCGGCAAGCTGGTTAGTGCGGCGCCTCCGGTCCAGCTCCGCCAGCAGGCTGAGATATTCCTTCCTTGCCGCCCGGCTGTGCGAGGCCTTTTGCGGCGCCCGGCCTTTCGAGAAACGGCCGAAGGACGGCCTCGAGGCCGCGGATGCGCTGCCTGATTTCGTCATCGCTCAATGCATCCAGATTGTTGATGTTGACACTCAGATCCTTGGGCAGCACCGACAGCACGAGCTTCAGGTACTGGTCGGGCTTTTCGGCGCGCACCTCGGCGATGACGCCGGCGCCATGGGCGCGAAAATCGGCGCGGATCGCTTCGAGGAAACCGTCGGCCAGCGTCTTCTTCGCCCGCCTGGTTCGCTTGCCGGGTGCCTGATCGTGCTGCTGCGGATCGCCGGTGGAGGGAGCCTTGGCCATGCCCTACTCCGCCTTCCCGGCGGAGATCGCCGGCTTTTTGTTGGCCGGCCGCACGATGCGCTTGCGCGGCTTGGCCTTCTTGCCGACGCGTGCCGACTTCGGCTTCCGCAGCTGGCTTGCCGGTTTCGCATCAGTGGTCGTGCCGGGCTTCATCGCACCGGCGTCGGGCAAGGCATTCAGCCTTGCCCTGAGAAATGCCGCCGCCTTGCTGTCGGGTGCTCCCGACGGGAAGCCGAAGCCGCCGACCGCATCAACGGTACCGCCACGCATCATGCCGATCCGCACGCCGGCTGCGACCTGCTCGAAGCGGCCGTGGCGGGCATAGGGTGCGGCGCCGGCGAACTCGCCGATGGCACTGACGACCTCTCGGCCGTCATCGTCGGTGATGATGGTGGCGTAACGGTTGGACATGGGGGCTTCTCTGAAGTGGGCGCACGGGGCGCGTTAATCTGAGGATCGTCGGGGTCGCGTTCCGTCGCGCCCCCCTCTGTCCTGCCGGACATCTCCCCACAAGGAGGGAGATTGGCTGTCATCACCGCTTTCGCCAATTTTGTAGGATGCAAAAAAGTGCTGTCGCCCAAGCTGCCGATCTCCCCACTCGTGGGGGAGATGTCCGGCAGGACAGAGGGGGGCGCTGTCCCGCCGACTTACAGCCGGCAGCACGCACATCATTCGATCGAAAAGGAGCCTGAATCGGGATAGGGGGGAGCTTCGCAGTTCCTCCCCTCCCACACCACCCTGCGTACGGGTCCGTACAGGGCGGTTCG
>NZ_JBVVQI010000022.1:0-114225 GCF_055811495.1 Mesorhizobium sp. WSM4830
AGCGCGTCGAAGTCGGGCAGGCCGGCCGCATTGGTGACCACTGCCTCACCCTCGAAGATCGCGTTCTTGACGTCAAGTTCCCGCGCGGCTTCGACGAGGCCGGTGTATTTACTCGTCCAGTCTGCGCCGGATTTGGTAAAGGCGCGGATGTCGTCGCGGCTGTTGATGACGATCTGGGTGCGATAGCCGTCGAGCTTGATCTCGTGAATCCAGTGCTCACCCTCGGGCGGCTTGGCGACCAGCTTGGGCTCCATCGGCGGAATGAACTCGAGGCGGCCGGCCGCCGGTACCTACAATTTTACCCACCCAGTCAATACTAGGTACAAAGCTATATTAGCTAGAGTGAACGGAACGTGATTCCGCATGGCTGTCTTTAAGGGCGAGGATCAACAACATCGCTGAAGGGCATTGTTAGCACGGTCCTGCCGCTCTCGTCGGTGACCTCGAAGCTGCAATCGAACCAGCTTCGGATCGTGTCCATGCGGGTCCGGAAAACGAGGTCGTGCGCGGTCGCGAGCGCATGCCCGCGCACGGCGTCGTCATTTGCCAGTTCGTCGCCTTCGTAATCAGGGATTAGGCGACCGCGGTACCGCACATTCATAAAGTAGCGCAACACATCATCGCTCGCGCCTGATTGGGAACTGGAATACGTTAGAGTATTCCTTTTCGGCAAAGCCGTAGGACTGGCCGGCAATCTGTTCCAGCTTCGCTCGATTCCTCATGATAATGTGACCACGTGTGGCCCTTATCACCCCGGCACCCTCCAGCATCTGCACCGCCAAGGTCACGCCGGGGCGACGCGTACCGAGCATGACGCTCATAAATTCGTGCGTGATAGGCATGTCGTCCTGCTCCAGCCGGTCATGCGTCATCAGCAGCCACCGCGCTAGCCTCTCCTCGGTCGAGTAGCCCGCATTTGCATAGGCTGTCTGACTGACTTGCACGATGAAGGTATGCACGAAGCGGAGAACGAGCGCGCGCAGCGTGCTGCTGCGGTCCATTGCCGAAAGAAGCTCGCCCGCCTCAATCCGCAACGCTTCGCCTGCAGCCTGGACCATGCAGGTGTGGGGCGTGCGGTCCACACCGAGCACGACAGATGTTCCAACCAAACCCTCCCATCCCACCATGCCGACCTCGAACCGTCCTTCTTCGGTGTCCGCCACGATTGAAGCAATCCCACGTTCGGGGAACGTAACATGGGTGATCTTTTGTTCGGCTCTGAACAGGTGTTCGCGCAACCCGAACGTGACGGGTTCGAGATGTGGCTGCACGAGCCCAAAGTCGTCGGGCGACAAGGACGTGAGCAGACGGTTGCGAATGCTTAATTGCTGAAGCTGAGCCACGCTCTTGCCTCCCAGTTGGGGCAAGAGCACGAGCACCTCTAGCCATCTCTCAGCCGCTTGCGCCCGTGGACGTCGGCAAGCGATGGGTATTTATCTTCCTAAGTCCCCTCGCAAGCAACGATGAAAGCTACTGTCAGGGCTTAGGTACGAATTCGAACAAACCGCCGCGAGCCGCAAGATTCTGGCGGAAGACGGGCCGGTTAGTTCAGCGCTGGCGGCTTGCCGGGTCTGAACCCCTTCAGCGCCGCCGCGATGCCCATCATCACTGATTGCTCGGGGTGATCGAGAACGCGCAGGGTGCCCGGCTCGTCGCCACCAACGCCGCAGATCGGCAGGACCTGATAATCGCCCTCGAAAGGCTCCGTGTCACCATTCGCGAAGAAGTCGTATTCGGGGAAACACCTTTTCAGGAAGGCCTCGACTTCGCGCAAGACCTGTTCGGACCGATGTCCCAACGGTGGCAGGATGATGAAGCTGTCGACCTCATCGACTGCCGGCATGCCCGAAATATCGATGCCAGAATACATCCCAGACCCCCCGAATGGATGTTCCATTTTCGTTAGATGATCACGTAGCCATGTCAAGCCACGGCGAAGGCGAAATCGCCGCACCTTTTCGGTGCGTCAATACCCACGTCTTTGCGATGGAATTCCCCGGGCGGTCTGGCAAGCTCGGTCCGAAAGGAGTTCGCCATGACGTCTCTCACCTGCAGCCTTGCCGCCGATACCAACGGAACGTGGCGGGTCGTTTTCTTGCCTGAAGAGTCGCATCTCTATGTCGAATTCGGTCAGCCCCAAGTCAGTTCAAATCCGGTCGACTGGATGAGTGCGGACGATTTCCTTGCGAGACGCCCGAAAGGCGAGCTTCACGAAAGGCCGCTCGACCGGTTAGTCTCGATCCTTCGCCACGCAATGAGGGTTCAATAAACGCAGAAAAGGCTGGCCTTTTGAGCTGCAACGCGCCCGGCCCGACGGCGGAGAAGGCTATTGCAGAGCCGGGGGAGTGGCTACCCACAGAAGCAGTGCAACCCCGATCCCATAGGGCACCAGCACGACCGCCAGCGCTATCCAAAAGCCGAGGTCCCCCAGGACTGCCATTTCACTGCGAAGCTGTTCCATCGCTTGCGTCCAAGGAGGGTGTGTTTTCAGCCTTCAGCCGCTTCTCCCGGAGCCGAGCGGTCTTTGCGTCTCGGGCCGCGCGCTCAACATCGATTAATGACCGTGCAGCATCTGACGTGCGCTGCTGTCTCTCATCTCTCTGGGTCCAAGTGGCCAACCGGCGCTCTCCTGTGCGTGGCCCGATCTGGGCGGATACTGCAGATCGAACCATCGTCACAGGCGGGTGTTCCACTCAAGAGAACAAAAAGCCCGCCGACCGAAGCCGACGGGCCAAGTGTAGCCGACAGCTAGGCACAATTGCTGTCTGGCCGGAGTACAAGGCACCAACACGCGAAAAGGCCGAAAGTTCCGCAGATGCTAATATACAACAGGTTCGCGGCTAGCCCGGAATTCCGATGGGAGACCCGAACCGTGGAACCTTTCAAAAGCGCATGACTTTTGCCTTCTTGTGGAAGGAGATACGAAATGAGCCTTGACATAGGAAAGGTCGCCATAGCCTTGCTTGGCCTGCTTGCCTACAAGAACAGGGACAAAATCGGCGAGTTGATCGCGGGCAGGAAATCGACAGATCCCAACGCTAGCGCGGGCTCCCCCGGCGGCTTCGGCGACATCCTGGACCGTCTCAGAAATGTCGGTGCGGGCGATCAGGTAGATTCCTGGGTAGGAAAGGGATCCAACCGACCGGTTCAGCGCGAACAGGTTGAGAAAGCAATCGACCCGCAAACGTTGGATGACCTGGCCGAGCAAACCGGATTGTCCCATGACGAGCTTCTCGACCGGCTCACAAGAGAACTTCCCGATGCAGTAGACAAACTCACTCCCGACGGCCAGTTGCCAGCGAGCAAAGGTCCAAATCTCCTGGACGAGGTCCCAACGACTGGTCGTACTTAGCGCCATCTCGCCATCGACAGCTAAGGTCGTCTCGGGTCGCTTTCGCTCGCAATCAGGCGGTTCGGAAATGGTTGCGAATGTGGTCGTTAAGTAGGCTGCTCAGAACACTGGCGCCCTCGCCCTTAACGTCGGATCGCTCCAGGTGCTCCACGACCCGGCACAAGACGATGTTGGAGCGGATATCGGCAATCGCCTCCTCGAGCGTACGCGCAGCTTCAGCTCACCCGGACAACCTTTCGGGCCAAAGCCTAACGTCCCGACCGATAGTTTCGGTCCGGCGGATGGCCAAGCTCGCGGCGTTGTGAGGCGGCTATTTCCCGATTTGGCACAATCGGATTGGCATCTGAGTTGCCTAGCAAGAGTCGCTGGCGTTTAGCCGCAGCGCAAACGCAGGAGAGGGAAAATGGGTTTGGCCCGGGATTTGTCCGACGTTACGCTCACGTTCGAATGCCCGAATTGCTCGCATCCGATGGTAAGGAAGGGCTCTGCGATAAGAACGATCGCGCACTTTGTATGCGACGGGTGCAAAGCCAAGGTGCGGCTCACTTATCCGCAGAAGCTAGCAATCTTCGAACGGCACAACGGACTGGCCGCGCAGCCGCGAAAGCACGCGCGCAGAGACCGTACGCTACCCACCGGGGCTCGATTGCTGCAGACAAAATGACTCAGAAACGGGCAAAGTTAAGCTACAGACCTCACTCGCGCAACGATTTACGCCGATCCGGTGGGCGATATTTTTATACGACCTATTCCGATGCGTTGTGGTCAGCTCAGGACGAATCCCGCCAATAGGACCGTAAGGAGCAGTGTCAGTGGGACGGCCAGGAGACAGCACAGTTCAAAAGTGTTGTCTTGGCGCCCGTCCATCGTGCTGATCCCGCTTTTGTGCTTTGTCATGTGACAGCAACGGGCAGTGGCAGCCGGCGGTTCCATACCTGTCGGTTCATGAATCGCTTGCCCTTCGTATATTAGCAATACCTTGACTACCACCAAGGCCGCTCCACCCTCATTCCATGGCGCGGATCAGCATTGGAGATGAGGTGGCACTAACCGCTACAGTTCGGCGTCGGGTTTTGAAGGATCGCGTAAGCGTCTCTATCCCGGGGGCTACAAATTCCCTCATTCCATCAAGGACAGCACCTCGAAGCTAAAGCGAGGCCAGCAACTCGAGCTTAAAGGAGAAGTTACCCGGATCGATGAGGAGAAAGTGACGATCGATCTGGGACCGCTGGTGACAGTTGATCTGGACAATGTCCGCCTGGCGGAGAAATACCGTCCACAGCAGCGCAGAACGCACCTACACGACAAGACAGGCTAGGCCTGTTCGTCATCGACTGGCCCTTGCGTCCTTCATTCGCATGCTTCGCTTCAATTAGCGTGAGCTAATATTTCGATAGCCGGCGCTGCCCCTCTAACCCCGCCGGTCAGGCCCGGCATCTTGCTGACAGCCCCGCCGGGTGGGTGCCGGGCCGCACCGTTCCTCTAGCACGCAGCGTTTTGTCGAGCGTGGAGGCCGTGTTTGGGCCCCTATGTGCCTCGCCCATCCACGAGCTGCCAAAAGCCACCATTGCCGCAGGACAGCGCTCATGCGCTGACCAGGGCCGCAGGCCATTGCTGGATCTGGCACGCGGACCCTTGTTTGTGCACGCTTCAGATCGAAAGCGGGTAAGCTCAGGATCACTCGTCCGGCCAGAAATCCTGAACCGAGCCATGGGCGAATGTGGCTGCGATGGCCATGAAAGATGCTTGACGCGCAGCCTTCTCACACCAGGTTTGATCCAATGGATCACCGGCTGCATCTTTAGGGCGTCTAGCCGTGGCATAGAAGGCGATTCCGCGGCTCCGCAACGAAAGTAGTTGCCAGCGTTGCCGTTGATCCAAGCTGAAGGGGGGCCAGGATGGCTGACGGCTACAGCAAGCCGGATTTCCGAGATCGCACCCACGTATCGGCGCAGAAATCCATGAGGTGAAATTTCGCCGAGCAGAATGGCCTGACGCCAGACCAGGTTCGGCAGCTCATCAGGACCCACGGCAATGTCCGAGCCCGCTGAGGGAAGCTGCCAAGGCGCAGATGGCGCGTGGACTTCGGAGGGCAAGCTTGCGCGGTGCGTCCAGCTTTTCCACCGTAAATTTTCGCCCATTCTCAAATTTTTTCCTCCATTTCGCGCGACTCAATTAGCATCTGCTGATGGAACGTCGTCACGCCCTCCGGAGAGTCACGAACGGGTTTTGGGAGGTCTATGATATAGATGACGGCGAGGTTGTCTTCACAGACGGGGTAGCTCTGACAAATTTGCAGGGAGAAGAGGCACTCGACGCCCTGGAGCTGCTAAAGGGCGGATTCCTGATCCCGAGCAAGCGAAGGCGTTCCCGATACTGACCGGCGTGAACTGCTGTCCGACAAGGTGCAGCATGGAATTATCGCGCATTACAGATGCGCGATAATTCCTATCGGCGCTCTGGTGGCAAGGTTTTTCGCGCATCTTAAATGCGCGATATTGTTGCGCAGAGATCAGACTGGGCGTGGCCCGCTCCCTTCAGATCGCGGCAGCCAACACTGCCCGGATGCATTCTAGCGCTGCCAGGAGGGGCCGCCTCGTGTACGCTTCGCCAAAGCAAGTCTTGCTAAACTTCCAGCCATTTCAAGGGAATGGAAGCCGTGCCTATTGCCCTGTGGACGTTGCGACACAGCAGCGATTGGAGCACATTCCACGCCATGTGCAATCTCTACAATATCACGACCAGCCAGCAGGCCATCCGCCAGTGGACACGCGCCCTGCGTGACATCCTCGGCAATCTCGAACCCTCCATCGACATCTATCCCAACCAGCCAGGCCCGGTGGTGCGCAACGCGCCGGACGGCGAACGCGAACTGGCCAATCTGCTGTGGGGCATGCCGACGCCACTGGAGCGGGTCAAGGGCAAGGCCGACTACGGCACCACTAATATCCGCAATCCGCAATACGGCCATTGGCAGCAATATCTCGGCATCGAGAACCGCTGCGTTGTGCCCGTCACCAGCTTCGCCGAACCCAGTCCGACGCCCGGCGACAAGGACCCCGAGACCGGCATTCAGCGCAACTACTGGTTTGCACTCGCCGAGGACCGCCCGCTGTTCTTCTTTGCCGGCCTGTGGACGCGCTGGCATGGCATTCGTAAGGTCAAGGACGGCCCTGGCGATCATCAGGTCTATGGCTTCATGACGACCCAGCCCAACGCGCTGATCGCGCCGATCCACGACAAGGCGATGCCGGTGATCCTGACCACGCCGGAAGAAACCGAGACCTGGCTCACCGCGCCGTGGTCGGAGGCAAGGCACCTGCAGCGCACGGCGCCCGATGACGCGCTGGTGATCGTCGAAAAACCGGCGACACAGATCAAGTTCGCGGCAGCGCCTGAACAGGCGCCGGCGCAAGGGTCGCTGTTTTAGGTATGGATCAACACTCGCTCCGCACTTAAGCGAACGGGCCTTGTCGCGCCGTCGCGCTCGCGCTTTGGCGCCCCCGGTGTGGTCTAGTGAGTTAGTTGTGGTCGGCTGTTCGCCAATATGCTTCCAGGCTGTTGGCATACGCCACGCAACCAGTTCCCCGTGTATGGAAAACTCTTGCAGCAGATTTTCGGCCGAGCACCAACTGGGATGTCCGTCATGGTGGCAGTAGATTCAAGGAAGTTCCTGTCCTCTTCGAAGTGCAGGAACTTTTAATTGTTCGCCGGTTCAAGTACGCTTGTTCGGATGGCACGCGGAACGCGTGTGCAGGGAGGAGGAAGGCATGCTTCGGATTGCTACCCTTGCGACTTTCAGCATTGGCTTTGCCGTTTTCGCAACCATGTCGGCGCCGCAGTCCCAAGCCGCACCTTGCGGTATTGTGCATAAGCAGGCCCGCCAGCCGCTGAATGACCAAAATTTCTGGCTGCTCGCTGAACATGGCGGCAGGGCCTTCGTTGACCAACGCACTTGCCTCGTTGCCAGGATAGACAGGCTTGATCAGCCCGCCACGCTGAGCGAAGCGATGGGCTATTGCGCTACGCTCGGACAAGGCGGGCCGTACGGCGATATGGGCTGGCAACTTCCGACGATGGCGGAATTGACGAGCCTCGATTCGGCGGACTGGCCAAGGCAGCGCGAGGCGTTCGCGCAATACAAGCTGCCACCGCTCGCGCGTAGCGAAACCGAATACTGGACGCGCACTGAATGGCCAGGGCTGGCAGGGTCCTTCGCGGTCGTCACATTCAGTGCACCCACGACGCTGGTGCGTCCGCTTGAAGCGACCAAGAAGGCAAGCGCATGGTGCGTCTTTGGGGTGACCGCCACGGGCGTTGACTAGCTGCTGGCGTCACCTATTGAGCACCATATCGCTCTTATGCGAGCTAATGTTTCGGCGATCGTGGAAGGCATCATAGAGTCGTTATGAAGTTGCCAAATTGGCGACCGCCAGGCGATTGCTGGACGTCTGCTCTTCCTCAGCGCAGTTTCTCAGGCCAGATCGTGACCTTCCGCACTCGAACGGTGGCGGAGCGACGCTTGGACGAGGCCAAGCGAGCGGAAAAGACAATTCTTTACGATGTGTTAACTGCCTCGACACTTAGGCCGGGTTTTCCGGGATGGAATGCAAAAAGCCAGGTGTGTTGACAGAGAAACTGTTTTAACTTACTTTATTGAGGCGTTTTATAGCGAATGTGAGGTTGAATTGGCCACGCCTTTGGCTGCCAATTTTCGCTGTAACGAGCAAATACCAAAAGTAGCCTGCTAGATATTGCCAGTAAAAAAGCAATGGGGCCGCCGCTTCGGCGGAAGGGGAGGCTTTTGTGCATTTTCCTTTGGTCGTTATGTTGAAGAGATGCGTCTTCAATACAGCGATCATCTTGGCCGCCGTTCTTGTGCTCGGCGGAGGAGTTGACCTCGCGGCAGCCCAGCAAATGTGCGGCTCCGCGCTATCGCAGTGCGATCTGCAGACCGACTCCGCATGTCTTGAACGCACCTATGCGTGCGGCGAATATGATACCGTTATCCAGTCGCTATTCGTCGAGCGGTTCGAACCGACGCCCGACCAGAAATACTTTGTCGGTGCGTCGTTCTACGGACGCCATATTCGTGAACGCGCCGCCGGCGTGCAGTGCGAGATGGTGAAGTTCGCGCGCGAATACCTGACCGACTATCTGTCCGGCGTCGAGGCTGCGTTCACCACCAGCGGCTCCTTCGGCACCATGCGACAGATGGATCAAATCTATCATGCCGCGCAGATGCTGAATGACCTTGGCGGCGTCACCGGCTGTCCCGAATCGGCGCTGACACGCGCTACCGTCGAGGACATTGCCCGCAGCGAAGCCGTGCGCTATGCGCGCTCGGTGTTCCTGCAGCCGCCGCCGGAAGCCCGTTCCTCGTTCGACACGCTGCAACTGGCGCTGAGGAGCTTCGTCAGTCGAGCGTCCGATCTCGAGACGGGCATCGCTCTGCGCCGCGTCGAGATCAAATCGGCCGATACGCACTTGAAGGCGATCCGCGCCATTTTTGCAGAGATATTCGGACCGGTGAGCGGTGCGGGCGCTACGCTGGTCGCCAACACCTCGATCCTCGACGGGCTGGCGGCCAAGACAACGCAGATGCTGCGCTCCGTCGAAGTCTCGGAGGGGGAGTTCAAGCGGGCGCTCGGCGACGTCACACCTGAGCAATACGCTAATCTCAATCGCAACACTGTCGCAAGCGCAGAGGACTTTCTCAAAATCTCTGCGTTCCACATCAACATGATCGGGGTGCTGCTGCCGACCGATCCGGCAAAACCCTTCTGGCGACTGGACGCCGAGGTTCATGCCGACAATGCGGCACAGGGCGCATTCAACGATCTCGCCAAAATAAAGGCTGACTGGAAGGCGCACGGCGCCGCGACCGGAATTTGCGCCCAGGCTGGCGCGGCCGACAGGGTGTGGTACTGCCGATGACAAGCATCCGAGCCCTTGCGCTGTTCCTGATCGTCAGTTGCGTCCTGGCCGGCGAAGCCGGCGCCGCATCGATCCTGGAGCGCGCTTACACGTCGGAGAAGCTCGACAGTTTCTGGAACGCGACGCTCTCTGGCGCGACGCCCGAGACGACCCGGTTCAGCCTGCTCGCCCCTGGTCCCGCCGCCGTCGAACCGAGTCACGAGGCCACGCAGCCCGATTTCGGCCTGCCCGTCGCCGGCGAGGTAATCGGTGAGGCATCGGCCCCTTCCGGCGGCAGCCGCGGCGTCGGTTTTCCGGTCATCCCGCTTTCGGCCGACGATGCTTCGGTGCTGATGCGCCGCCTCGCATGGGCGGAGATTTATCTCAGCCGCTACCGCTTCTTCGCCCCAGTTTCGACCGATAGTGCCGAAGAGCTCGCCGCCCTCGTCGGCCGACAATACGCAGCCGCCGTCGAGGCTTATCTGATCACCGGGCGACTCTACTTCTCGGGGGCCGACTTGCCGGAGAAATGCCGGCATCTGACGAGAATGAACGAGATCGATGTCGGGCCTTTGTCGGGCGCAAGCGCGGATGCGCTGCCTGCCGCCTGGCGTCCGCTATTCCCGATCGTCGAGGCCGTGCGGGCACGACTCGGCTCGGACGCCTTGGCGAAGCTGGTCTGTTCGGCCAAGCCAGTGCGCGGGCGCGCTGAGACGACTGCGCTGATCGAGACGCGGGTGCGCGGCCAGATCGTCAAGGCAGTCAGGACGAAGGTCGACGATACGCTCAACCTGATGAACACCGCTTCGACCGAATACCAGTCGCTGGTCAACGAGATGGACGTGTCGATCAAGTCGGCCGAGGTGATGGAGCTTGAGCGTGTGCTCGGCAACGCGCAGGCCAACATGGTGCTCGTCAAGGCGGATCAGCTGAAGGCAGCCGAGACGATCGCGACGCTGCAAGCCGTCGATCTCTCCAGCCTCAACCAGCCGGATTCGCTGAAGGAGTTCGAAGAGGGGAAGGCAAGGATGGCGCAGATCGTCGGGCAGATCGAAGGGGTGATGACGGCCCTGTCCGACCTCACGCATGTTGTCGACGATCCGGCGATCACGGCTGAGCTTTCTTCCTGCGCAGGACTGGGCGGAGCCTATTCAGCGCTCGACCTCACGCTCGACACTGGCGCGCTGACCGCGAAAATCAGCAGTCCCTACGAGGACTGTATCAACCATGCCCGCGCAGTGGTGGCACGGTTCCAGAATCCGTCGCTTTCCAAAGCCCAGATGGCCGAACTTGCCCGGCATGTGCGCCAGATTTCCGAGATCTTTCTGACGACGGGGCAGCCATGAGACGGTTCTTGCTGCTTTGCGGACTGGTTGCCGGCATCGTCTTCGGCACTGCGGGAATGGCGCGCGCACAAGATTGCATGGCGCTCGACGTCGACGCGGCCGCCGGCCATGCCGGCGAGCTGACGACGCTGCTCAAGATCGCCAATTTCCGAGCCGACGTGAAATATATGGGTGAAGTCGCAACCGAACTTGAACAGTTCCTGACGACCTGCGGCGACGAGACGACCGGACGACTGGCGATCGTGTGCGATTTCGACTGCCACCTGCAACTCGGACGCTATCGCCTGTTCCTCGCCGCCGACATGCCCTTCCTGTCGTCGGCGAGCGGCGTCAGCCGCAACGATACGCCGGTTTCGCCGCAGGCCGCGCAGGAATTCGGCCGGCAAGGCATCGAGATCGTCGACCGGGGCCTTCGCATTCTCGCCCGACAACAAGGCGGTGATCAGGGCACCGCGGCGGGAGAAGATGCGAGCTACCGCACCTTCGTGCGGCAGCTCACGGCGCTGTCTTCGCTGAAGATCCAACTGCTCATGAACACCGGCGACGTGTGGTATCAGACCGTCTCGGAGGCTCGCGTCAAGGCGCTCGACTTCCTGGTCAGCGATACACTGGGCGCCGTCGGAGGCGCTGGTCTCGACAGCCAACCCAACCTCTCCAAGGCCTACACCAACTACGAAGCCGCCATGTGGGTGCTGGTCGAGACGCAAATGGATATTCCGGGCGAGTCCACCTACGACGACCTTCGCGCCGACCTGCTGCTGCAGCAGAGCGACCTCGATGCGCGCATGGACAGCGTACGCAAGGGCTTCCTCTTCCTCAATATCGACCCGATGCAGTTCACGACGATCCCGTTCGAGGACCTGCAGCAGGCCCTGACCGAGAGCGAGCAGCGGTTGACCGAGGTCGAGCGCAATGTCGAGGCGCTGGTTGAACGGTGGTACGCCAACAAGGAAGGGGAAGCCACGCGCGCGCTCGACGAGGAGCGGACGATCCGTAGTCAGGAAGTCAACCTGATCGCCCACAAGATCGGCAAGCTGGAACACGAGGCGCAGACTTTCGCCACCACTGTCCAGCAGGAGATCAACGCGGTCGACGCCGAGAAGGACACGTTCGGCTATCGCCAGCAGATCAGGTCGCTGGAGATCGAGCTCGGCACGAAGATCGCCGAGTTCGAAAACCAGCGCCGTCAGATCAATGACAGGCAGGAACTCGACCTGATCGTCCTCTCCAAGGAGGCCGAAGTCGAGCGGCGCAACGAACTGCGCTGGCTGCTGAACTGGGAAATGACGCAGATGAACCTCGATCTGCAGATTTCCTCGCTCGAGAGCCAGATCACCGAATATGCCCGCCAGACCGAGCGCAACGCCAACCAGCTCGAACAGGCAGTTCGCCAGCGGCAGATCCTTCAAACCCAGATCGCCAACAACCAAGGCGCGATCGCCCGCGCCAACGACGCAATCACCGAACTGCAACTGCGCCAGACCGATCTCTATCAACGCCGCCGGGCCGTCGACCGCGAGCAGCTTTGCGGCATCGAGAATCAGCTCGCCCTGATCGGAGATACGGCCGACCATCCGTTCACGCCGTTGCTCGCGGGCGAACAGGCATGCCAGACCGTGACGCCAGCCTTCACGCGCAACCAATACGTTGCCCAGATGTGCGGCCCGGACGGTCAGTCGGGTCTCAGGGCCCAGCTCCTGAACTCGCAGACACAAGCGAAAGCATTCCTGATGAAGTGCGTTATCGGCAGCGCCGACTTCGCCGATGTCGAGCCGCTGATCGCCGACCAGCAGATGATCACATCGAATATCTCGCTGCCGCAGGAACTTGCGAACGTCGATTGCGGGTCTTTTTCCCAGACGGAAACGGACTTCGCCAAGAAACTCTACGAAGCTGAGCGGGACCTCTATGCGAGGAGAAAGGCGGACCTTGAGGAGGCGCGTGACCAGGTCGACGGCCAGTTGTCGGAAGTGATCGCTTGGTTCGTCGCGTTCAACGGCACCACACAGGCCGCGCAGGTCATCCTGACTTCGGTGCAAGGTGCATACTCGATCGGCGCTGCGGTGCCCGAGATCATCACCTGCGCCTGCGGCTTGGGCAGTGGTGTCGCGACTGTGGTGGACGTCGCCAAACCGATCAGGGCGGCCTTGGAAGCGGCCCAATCCATCCTGTCGACGATCATCAGCACCGGCCAGATCACTCAGGCGAACATAAATGAAATCAACGCGCTGAAGCAGCGCCTCACGCAGCTCCGCCAGGCGATCGCGCAACTGGATCTCGACAAGGCGCTCAAGGCAAGGGCGCTGGTCGACACCCATTTCCAATTGGCTGGCCGGCTGGCGCAAGGGGCACAGGACATCAAGGAATTGGCGCTGCAAGGCTCGATGGCGGCGGTCGATTGCCAGAGCCAAGATCTCAGCATCGACGAGCAAGTGGCGCGACTCAAGTCCGACCACGAACGCATCCTCGCCGGACTCGATCTTCAGGCCCGCGAAAACGACATGCTCAGTTTCCAGGTCACCGACCAGCAACGCACGATCGACCGGCTGACCAACGAGATCGCCATCCTCAACCTCGAACTCGACAAGCTGTCCCTCTCGGAAGCTCAGCTCAACCAGGACAATGCGCGCGTGGCAGAACTGGTCGCGGCAACCAACGGCCGCATCGAGCGCGTGCGTGCTGCGCAGACGACCGTAACCGGCCTCGCCGAGGAATCGAATGCCTCGACCAACCTGATCAACGAACTGCGCGACCGGCAGAAGGACAAGATGCTGGCGCTGAGCGAAGCCGAGCTCGCCTTCGTCGAGCAGCGCATCACACAGTCGCGCGGCAACACCGAGGAACTCGTCGCGGGCCTGAACCAGGCCAAGGATCTCGGTCTCAAGAGCCGCGCGCTGCAGGACAGCATCCTGAAATTCCAGAGCAACGTTCAGGCCGAGGTGACAAAGCAACAGGAGGACATGACGAAGCTCGTCACCCAGATTGACGATCCGGCGACGCGCAAGAATCTGTTCATCGCTACCCAGGAGACCGTCGCCGACCTGATGAAGGGCATCCCCGAATATCTGGTGACCAAGCGGCGCGTGCTCGAGACCGCCAACCGGCTGATGCACCTGATGCGCCGTCGCTTCGAAGTGGTGCAGGCCTTCACCGGCGAGGCGGCGACTGTGCCCGCGGTCTATGTGCGTAACGCAACCCAGCTCCAGGCGATGATCGACGACATCGTCGCCAAGCGCTTCTTCGACGAGCGACAGATCAATATCGATGTCGCCCAGATCGTTGTGCCCGCCAATTCCGGCTTCGCTCGCAAGCTCGCGCTTGACGAGAATGTCGAGTTCGAGGTTTCGCCCTTCGCGTCGACCGAGGCGCTGATGAAGGCAAACGGCTATTTCGCGCTGTGGGCGCCCAACAAATTCCGTGAACGCAAGAACCTGACCCTGATCGACGTCTTCGTCGGTACCGACTACCAGTGCACAGGGACGCAGTGGAACCGCTTCGCGTTGCAACACCGCGGCAGCGGCTTCGTCCTCAAGCCGCTGACCAAGGGGTCGAGCGAGGTCCGCGCCGACATTTCGGTCGGGCCGGAGCGGGTCGCTTTGCAGACCTTTTTCAACCGGGCCGACAGCGGCGACGAGATCACCCGGATCATCCGCTACTGGGTTCAGGATCGCTACCAGGCGCGCAAGTTCCCGCGGGCGCCCGGACCGTCGAACGACACGAGCCTGATCCTGCCCTATCTCGGCGCGCCGCTGATCGGTTCGTACCGATTGTCGCTCCAGCCGAGCGACTGCCCGTTCGATGGCGCTGTGTTCACTCTCTATTTCATCTTCGCGAGCGCGCCGTGAGAGCCGTCGTTGCCGCAGCAGCGCTTGCTCTGGCGCTTGGCGAGACCGGAGCAGTCGCGCGCGACCTGTTCGTCGACAATCTTGCCGGCTATACGATCGAATCGCGCGTTCTCGACGCTCCCAACTGCGAGGGGCCCGCCATTCCGGATGGCACGCTGAAGACCTTCGAGCAAGGCATCTGCGTCTTCCACCGCCCGGCCCGCAGTCCCGACGACAGCCGACGCGCGGCGAACCTGATGCGAGAGGCGCAGACACGCGGACTCCCGCCCGTTCACCAGCAGCTCGCCGGTCTGATTTCGGGCTTGGCCAACTGCGCCGAGGCGACGCGTCACCTCGACGCCTATCGCGCTTCGGGCAACCAGAGCCGGATGGAACAGACGCTGTTTTGTCGCGACCGGCGGCACAGCCAGGCTGACTTGAATGCGATTGAATGGAACCATGCGTTGTTCGAGTATGCCGAAAGGCTCGGTTCGAACCGAACGCTCGACCAGAGGCTGGCCGAGATGAGCGCTTGCGAGGCCGGCCCCTTGAGTGCCGATTTCGACGCCCAGTGCGGCCTGATCTCCAATCTGTCCGACACCGAGATCGATGCCTTCGCCGACGGGGCGGCCGGCAAGGTGATCGAGAGCTACTTCGCCAGCGTCGAGAGCCCGATCACGGCGATGTTTTCCCGAAAGCTTAAGCGCGCCGAGGGCCTGATGCAGAGTTCGCGCGCCGGCATCGACGACATCAAGGCCGGTGCCGACGCAGTGAACAAGGAGTATGCCGCGCTGAACCAGGTCTACGAGGCGGCGCGCGACACCAAGATGGGGCCGATCTACAGCGCCTACCGCGAGGCGATCCTCAGGGCGACCTCGATCCTTGACGAGTTCGACCGCTGGAAAGGCGGGCTGTTCATAACCTCGGAAAACATCAACCTGATGCCGAAGATCACGGAACGTTCGGGTGAGATCACCGGCGAGAAGACCCGCGTCGAAGGCCTCGCCTTCGAAGCCAAGGCGGGCGCGCTGGTCGCAGACATCAAGCGCATCATCAATGCTGACGCCGAGAACCGCGCCACTGTCGCCGCGCTCTGCCGGATCTACTTCTGCGAACTGACCAATCGCCGCGCGATGGCCGACGTCATCCGCACCTGCCGCCGGCCCGCGCTGGCCAACAATCCGCTGTGCGTCGGCCAAAACGGGCAGATCACCAGCGGAAATCTTACGGTCGACTTCCAGGGGCCGCACTCGATCTCGGTCAAGGAGTTGTGCCAGTCGGCTGGCCTCGATCCGTTGATGACCGAGGTCAACATGGATCCAGCCCGCGCAGCAAGCTGCCTGAGCGAATTGCGATGAAACAGGCGGCCGCCTTGCTCGCCCTGTTTCTCGCGGGCGCTTCGGTGGCCCGCGCCGAGCCGCAGCTTGCCGCTTTCGTGACCGACCAGAACAAGGACGTCTATGTCGCGCTTTTCGACGGCAAGGCGGTGGAACTCGCCGGCTGCGCCAGCCCAGGCCAGGCGAAGCGGCTGCTGCACCTGCCCGACACCGCCACCGTGTCGCAGACGACGCTCGCCAAGCTTCAAGCCGAAAGCGGCTTCGGGGCGCAGCCACGGCTGCCATGCCTTGGCACCGCATTCGATATTGACTGGCCGGCGACAACCGCGATCTGGGCCGATGTCGCGGCATCGGGCAATTATTATCTCCCCTCCCCCTCGGGCAGCGGCTATTTCGCCGTGCCCACCGCCTGCGCGGAGATCAAGGCGGCGCTCGCCATCCGCGAGCGACTGCAACTGCCGGGGGTGCTCCAGGGCTTCGTCGCGCCGCCAAGCGTGGGGACACCGTTCGTACTCGATTGCGGGCGCGGCGATCTCGGCGGCCCGTTGGACCTGGCACTGCCGAGCGCGGCCCGCTGGAGCCTGCACCGGTTTGAAACCTTCCTCAGCGCCGACAGCATCGGCGACACGGTCTATGTCGTGCGCTACACGCCGCCCGGCGAAGGGGTGCAGCCGTCCTATCTGCCCATTGTGCGCCTCGACGGCAGGGCGACGCGCGACATCATCGTCGATGCGGCTGCGGCGGAAGCGGTAGAGAAGAAATTACGGGCATTCTTCGGAATCGCCGAGGCCGAGGCCGTAACTCTACTCGGTGCCGACGCGGTCGCCGCGCTTCGTTCGGCGCCCTTCGTCGACCTGTGTCTGTCGAATTGCGAGGGCTATCAGCGCGAGCACGCGGCCTTCGCGCAACCGGGCATCGACCTCGGCCTGTCGCCGCTGCCGGCCGGCCCGTCCATCAGCTCGCTTGACTCCCTCGGCAATGCGCGGCTGGACTGGACCTTCGCGGACGGGCGAAGCCTGTCCTTCACGGGCTGCCCGCTTCTCACCTCGGCGCTCGGCCTGTCTGCCCCCGGCATTGGCGATTGGATGGGCGAGACCGATCGAGCGCTGACATCCGCTCCGGCGCCGGCTACCGGCTTCGACTGTCGCGGCTCGGCCAGCGATACGTGCATTCGCCGCATTAATGATGGTGGCACGCTGACGCTGACGCAATTCTCCGCCGAGGGCGATTGCGCCGGGCGGATCAATCTCAGGCTCGAACTGCCCGCAGCGGTCCAGGTGCCGCAGAGTCTGATCCTGAAAGGACTGCCGTTCAAGACGGTGCACATGGCGCCGGCCCCCGGCATCACCCGCACGCGGCTCGTCGGCACCGCCAACCGCATACCGGGCGGAACCTCGTCATGCATCCTGTCCGCGACGGGCGTCATCATCGTCGCGGATGGATTGCCGCGGCTCGAGCTCGAGCGGATCGATCTGGCACGGGCAGCCGATCAAACGACCGACGAGGTCGTCGCCGTGATCGCCCAGAACGGCACTGTCGCGCTCGACAATGTGACCATCGGTACCGTGGCGGACGGGTTGTCGCCGGTGGCGCGTGGCGTGTCTCTGTGCCTGGCCGATCTTTATGCGCGCGGCCTCAGGGTGGAAGCAGACATGCTGGCGATCCAAGGCGTAAGGGCACGGCTGCTGATCTCGGCCCAGACGCCCGCCCGCTCCAGCATTGTCCGCGCGCGCTTCGGCGCGGTGCTTACCTCCGACAGCCTGATGCGGGTGGAGTCTACCGACGTCTCCGCGGCCAATCCGCTGGTTCTGCGCGGGGCGATCGTGGCGGGCCGCTCGGTTGGCTTCGCACCCGCGGCCACTGGCCTTGCGGTCGGCTCTGCGATCCAGCTCGAGCGTGGTTCGTCGGCGAATTTCACCACCTCGACGGTATCCGGCTTCCGCTGTGCGGTCAGTTTCGCAGACAGCGGCTCAAGCGCCAGCTTCCTGCTGCCGGGCAACGACATCGCACGCGACAATACGAGCCGGGCTTGCGGGCCAGGCCGCTTCACCCTGGTCGAATAGAGCGGAAAGGAGAAACCAGATGAACCGCATCGCTGGCTCGCTGCTACTCCTGCTGACGCTGCTCCTGGCGATCGATGCCGGTCCGGCCCGCGCCGAGGAGCCGAAGGTCGTCCTGTTTGAGGACCCGACGCTGAACGCCAGCCGCTTGCACTATCCCCTGCTCATCACCGAGGGACGCGGCTACCGCATCCGCTGCAACGACCAGGCTGACGAAGAGGCGGTGATCCGTGGACTGGGCTTCGCCACCGTTCCGTCGCAAGTGCTGACGGCCGTCGACAATGCGGTCATCGCGGCCGACCCCGCCGCCAATCCGCTGTTGTGCCCGTCCGACGAGAACTACCCGATCAAGGTCTTTGCGCACGACGGCGGCAGTGGGCTCGTCTACTACCTTCAGTTCCCGACCGATTTCGGGTCAACATCCTTTTCCGACCAACTCTACATTCCCGGCTGCGCGGGCCTTGTCGCGGAACTCGGACTCAACCTCAGTCAGGCGATAAACGCCGATCCCACCCCATTCTTCGCCGGAAAGGTTCATACCATCGCATGCGTCGCCGGCGCGCCGCTTGTCGGCAGGCCGACGACCTTTGCCAGCTGGTGCATCAAGGATGACCTCGATCCGGCTCAGCAGACGACAGTCGAGGAATTGCTTGCCCTGACACCCGGTGGTGCCTCCGCGCTGGGCAATCCGGCGGCGTGCGCAAGCGCGCAGGATTTTCTCGCGTCTAGCACGACGCTCGACCTTGCCGGGCGACGGCTGACCAACCTTGAGCCGCTGGCGACACTCACCCATCTGACGAGCCTGACCTTGTCCGGCAATGAAATTGCCGACACGCGCGATCTCGAAAAGCTGACCGAGCTCAGCTTCCTCGATCTGTCGCGAAACAGGATCGGCAACATCAACGTAGCGGCAGCAATGAAGAAGCTGACCGACGCCGACCTCAGTTCCAACCAGATCGCCGATCTGCGACCGCTCGCCTCGGCGCGGGCTTTGACGCGGCTGGTTCTGGCCAACAACAAGGTGACGGACGTGTCACCGCTGCGGTTCCTCCAAGAACTCACGGCGCTCGACCTGTCTAAGAACCGGATCGCAGATGCGCGCGCCTTGATGGGCCTGACGAAGCTTACCGCCCTTAACCTGCGAGCGAACCGCCTGGCCACTGTGCAGTCTGTCAGTGCTATCCTGCCATTCAATCCTTCGCTGGACGGCAATGCGGTCTGCATCAGTCGGCCCGAGCACCCAACCGCGGCCTCCGGCAAGATTTTCGAAGCCTGCATTACGGCAATCAAGGAGGCTGACGTGGTGCTGGCAAACATGCAGACCGGCAAATGCCTGGCTGTTGCCGAGGGGCGCCTCGACAACAACGCGCCGGCAGTACAGTTCGACTGCGACAGCGACCGGTGGCGCCGCTGGAAGCTGGTCGAGACGGACGACGGTTTTCAGTTGCAGAACGTGCGGACTGGAAAATGCCTGACGATTGCCGGCGGGGTCAGCACCGAAAACAATGTTCCGGCCCTCCAATTCAACTGCGACCGGGACGCTTCGAGACGCTGGAAGCTGACGGCGACCGGCGACGGCTTTCAGGCCGAAAACGTGCTGACGAAAAAATGCCTGACGATCGCCGGCGGGGTGAGCACCGACGACGACATCCCCGCCCTTCAGTTCAACTGCGACCGCGATCCGGCACGGTTCTGGAGCATACGGGCGGCCGACCCCGAGGTCGTACTGGTGAACAGGCAGACCGAAAAGTGCCTGTCGGTCGCGGAAGGAAGAACCGACAATAACGCGCCGACGGTGCAATTCGACTGCGACGGCAGTCAATGGCAGCGCTGGAGGCTGGTTGAAGCAGGGGACGGTTTCCGGATGGCGAACGTGGAGACCGGCAAGTGCCTCACGATTGCCGGCGGGGTCAGCACCGACAACAACATTCCCGCCCTGCAGTTCAACTGTGACGACGATCCTTCCCGCCGCTGGAATCTGGTCGAGACGCGCGACGGAGTTCAGGCAGAGAACGTCCAGACGGGCAAGTGCCTCACGATTGCCGGCGGGGTTAGCAACTTGAACAACATCCCGGCCCTCCAGTTCACCTGCGACCGCGATCCGTCTCGCTATTGGACCATCAAGCCGGCAGACGCGAGGTAGCGTCGCTGGCGGCTCGCTTGATCCGCATCTGAGCCTCGAAAGGAGAAACCAGATGAACCGCATCGCCCGATCGCTGCTCCTCCTCCTCCCGGTCCTGCTCGTGACCGCGGCCGCCGGCCCGGCCCGCGCGGACGAACCGAAGGTTGTGTTGTTCGAGGATCCGGCCCTGGAGGCAAACCGGTTGCACTATCCGCTGCTTATCTCGGACGGGCGCGGCTACCGTATCCGCTGCAAGGACCAAGCGGACGAGGAAGCAGTGATCCGTGGACTTGGCTTCGCGACGGTTCCCTCGGAGGTGCTAACTGCCGTCGATAGCGCGATCGTCGCGGCTGATCCCGCCGCCAACCCGCTGCTGTGCCCATCGGGTGAGACATATCCGATCAAGGTGTTCGCGCACGATAATGGCAGCGGCCTCGTCTATTACCTGCAATTCCCCTCCGACTTCGGCGCGACGACGTTTTCTGACCGGCTCTACATTCCTGGCTGCTCGCTGCTGGTCACCGACTTGAAGCTCAACCTCGACCAGGCTCTGAACGCTGACCCGACGCCGTTCTTCGCCGGCAAGATCCACACCATCGCATGCCTCTCCGGCGCGCCGCCGGTCAACAAGCCAACGACCTTCGCCAACTGGTGCGTCAAGGGCGACCGCACGCCGGCAGAAACGGCGACCGTAATGGCGGTGCTCGATTCAACGCCCGGTGGGGTATCGGCGCTTGGCAATCCCGCCGCCTGCGACGCTGCACAGACCTTCCTGGAATCAATCACGACGCTAAATCTGAACGGCAAGGGCGTGCAGTCGCTCGAGCCGATTGCGGTACTGACGAACCTCGCCAGCCTGTCGATTGCCGAGAACTCGATCGCCGATCTCGGGCCGCTAACCAAGCTCAAGGCGCTGACCTTCCTCGACATTTCCGGCAATCACATCAGCAACATCAACGCGCTGACGCCGCTGACCGCGCTGACGCGAGCCGACCTCTCCGACAACGACATCACCGACATCCGCGCACTGTCAGCGCTGGCGTTACTCACGAACCTTACACTCGACAACAACAAGATCGGCAACCTTGAGCCGCTGCAATTCCTGCAGGCGCTCTCGACACTGTCCATCGGCAACAATGGCCTTGCAGGCGACATGCTCGAACCGCTCAGCGCGCTCGGCGGCCTGACCAGCCTCAACCTTGCCAACAACAAGATCGAGACCTTCGCCAATCTCGGAAGCTTTCCCTCGACGCTAGCCATCAATCTCAGCGGCAATCCAATCGTAGCGGACGGCGGGCAGAGCTTCGTTGACCTATGCGTGCTGCACCGCGACGCCGCGACCCCGCTTGGGCAGACCATTCGCGCCATGGTCGAATTGGAGGGCGGCGGAACATGTTCGGCGGTCGGCAACAAGCTGCTGGCGACCACGGCGCTCGACCTGTCGTCCAAGATCGTCAGCGACCTGCGTCCGCTCGCCACATTGCCGCAACTCACCTCGCTCAACCTCTCGAGCAATAACATCACCGACGTCGCGCCGCTCGCCGGCTTGACCAATCTCGGCATACTCAACCTGTCGAAGAATTCGATCGCCAATGTCCGACCGCTGGCGGCGCTGTCGGGCTTGATCAATCTCGATCTTTCCGACAATCCTGTACAGGCGACCGATTTCCTGTCGGCATGCCTGATGCGCAACCAGACCGACTTTCTGACGCCCGCGCAAGCCGCCGAAGTAAACGCGCTGCTGTCCATCTCAGGCAAGACTGTCTGCGGCAAAGCCTATGACGATCTCAGCTCACGCCAGTTCGCCGACGCGAAGAACCGCGGGTTGACCAGCGTCTCGCTGTTCCCGGTGATGGGCAATCTTACCTCCATCGACCTGTCCGACAACCAGCTGTCCGATGTCTCGGTGCTGTCGGCGATACCGGGACTGACAAAGCTTTGGATTCGCAACAACCAGATCACCTCGATCCAGGGAATATTGCAACTGCGCCGCCTCGAACAACTGAATGTCGACGGCAATCCAGTGTCGAACCTGATCGGCATCGGGGTACTCAACAAGCTGACCAAGCTCTATTTCTCGAACACGCACGTGCAATCAGTAACGCCCTTGGCGGACCTGCCGTTGCTCGACGATGCCGGCATGCGCAACCTGCCGCTACAGTACGCCAGTTTCGCTGAATACTGCACCGTCTACCGGTTCGATTCGATCGCGCTCGGCGACGCGCGCGGTTTCATGGCGGCACTCGACAGCCGCATGCAGGCCGAGCATGTCGACAGCACCGATTGCAACGCAGCCCAGAACTGGGCGCAGTCACTGACCAGCCTGTCGCTGAACAAGAAGTCGATTATCGCCGTCAATCCTGTGGTCTATTTCCGAGCGCTGGGCGAACTCAACCTGTTCGACAACCTTATCACCGACGCCTCGCCGATCGCATCGCTTACGGAGCTTCAGAAACTGAACCTCGCCACCAATCGGCTGTCGGCGATTCCGCGCTTCGGCTCGAGCGGCCTCAAATACATCTACCTGAATGACAACCAGATCAGCAATGTCGGCAATCTATCAAACATGCAGGCGTTGACGGATGTCGATCTGCGCAACAATCGGGTCTTCGATGCGCTGCCACTCGGCTCGCTTCCGGCGCTGTCGGTCGTCGATCTGAGGGGCAACCGGATTGAAAACTTCTCTCACGTCCATCCGGTGATCGGAAAATCCTATCTCGGTAACAATCCGATCTGCTCGTTCCCGCAGCCGCTCCTCCAGCAAGTCAGCGAAGCCTGCAAGCGCGAGCCGTTGCGCATCTTCGATGGAAACATTCACCTGCAAGACGCGATTGCCGTCCAGCCCTCGGTCATCTGTCCACGCCCGAACTGCTTACAACTCATCATCGTGAGCCCGCACATTCATCAGTAATGCCTGCATCCGGAGAGGTAGCCCCATGTTCGCAAAGACCTTTGCCATCCTCGCAGCCCTGACCGCCAGCGCCGCAGTGCTCGGTTCCCCGGCACACGCCGAAGACAAATCGGCGACATCGATCGTCCAGTTACCTGCGGCCGGCGGCACCGTCACGCAGGAGGAAGGCAGCTTCACGCTGAACAACAACACCGGATCGGCGAACTTCACTTTGCCGCTACCCAACCTGCCGACGCGCGGCCAGTTCGGGCCGCAAATGAGTCTCACCTACAGCCAGTTCGCGGGTGACAGCGGCAACGGCCTCGGCATCGGCTGGCAGTTCAACACCCAGGCGATTGCCGTCAATGACGATCTCGGCACGGCCTTGCCCGGCACCAAACCCGGCGGCGACTTCTTCTCCCGCCTATCGTACATGGGCGCGCGGCTCGTCTTCGTCGGAAACCAGAACGGCGTCTGGGAGTACAAGCCCGAATACGCCGAGGATTTCGTTAAGATCCTCTACCACACTGGCACGTTCGACGTCGTTTCGCTCGACCTGACGGGTGGGCTGCACACCGATACCATCTCCTCGGGCTTCGAGGTGACAAACGCCGACGGAACGCGGCTGATCTTCAGCGGCGATCGATCCGTGGCGGAGGGCAATTTCGACGTAGCCGCGCCCTACGTCACGAAATGGCCGCTGGTTCTGCAGGTCAACGCTAACCGCGAAGCCGTCCGCTATGAATACCAGCGTTTCGGTGGACGCAGCTATCTCACAAAGGCCAGCTTCGCCGGCGGCCAGAGCAGCTATCAGTTCGACCTGATCGAAACGCAATCCACGCTCGTCAGCCACACCAATGGCAGCAAACAGGAGAACGCCCGGCTCTACGGCAAGATGACGGCCAAGTTCAAGGACACCGTCTACGCCCAATGGTGCATGGGATATGTCGGCCGTGACACGAATGACACCTCCAAATTCGTCGTCCGGGCGCATCCGGACTGCCTGGCGAAGGCCCAGGCCGACCTGACACCGCTCATCGACACGCAGTCGGTCAACGTGCTGGACCAGCTGCGCGTGCTCTACCGATATGGCGATACCGGCGGCGAGGCGCTGGCGCAATCGACGCTGAAGTTCCCGGATATCCACTTCGGCTATTCGTCGTGGACGAGCGCCGAGCTGGCGTCGCGCGCCGTCGTATTCGAAGCCCCGAAGATGGCGTTCGCTGGCGACATCCCTCCGCAGAATTTCGAGTTGGCCGACCTCAATATGGATGCGCTGGTCGACATCGTGCAAAGCAGGGATGATGGCGCGACCGTGCATCTTGGCAGCGGCGACCTGAACAGCGCCTTCGGCGACACGACCCAGCTCGTCCTGTCGCGTCCGACGGAGGCTGGACTGATGCGCCAGATCGCGCCCCGGCTCACTGACAACCGCTTCGCTTTTGCCGACATCCTTGGTGACAGCTTCGTCGATATCGTCGAAATCGAAGATGGGCTGATGCACGTCTATGACGGCAGGGCCGACGGGACCTTCCCCTATCTCGGCCGGTCGATCCCGCTGCCCGGCGTCTCGCCGACGACATTCGCGGGCGGCAACGGCCGCTTCAACGACGTCAATATGGACAGCCAGTCCGATATCGTCACGACGCGCCTCAACGCTGATGGGCGCACCGAATGGCGGATATTCCTCAATCTCACACGGCGCCAGGCCGATGGCGGTTACAGCGTCAATTTCGGCGCGCTGACCAAGGCGTTCCCATTCAACAGTCAGGACGGCCAGATACTCGGCCGCAACAATGTGCGGATGGTCGACATCAACGGCGACCGGCTGCCCGATCTCGTCGTCATCCGTCCAGCCGACCAGGGCTTCTGCCTCTACGAGAACGAGGGCAACATCTTCTCGACGGACCCGAATGCGCTGCTGTTCGGCGATGCCGCGATCAACGATCCGCTCTGCGGTCACGGCACCTTCTCAAAGATCGGGGGCATGCAGTCCGGCGATAGCCTCGCCACGATGTGGTACATCGACGCCAATGGCGACGGCATCATCGATTTCGCGTCGATGGGCGAGCGCACCGACCAGATGCGCATCTGGCTCGGCTTCGGCGACGGGACCTATCTGAAGGATCCGCTCAGTATCGCGCTCAATCTGCGCGTTCAACTCGGGACGTCGACGCAAACCTTCGCCTCGCGCGTCGCGGACATCGACGGCGACGGCCAGACCGAGATCATCGTATTCCAGAAGCCGTCCGGCGACGAGGTAAAGCCCGTCGTCGTCATCGACTTCAACCGCACCGCGACTATGCAACTCGTCAAGGCGAACCTGCTGACGGTCGTCGACTTCGATTCCGGCCGCCGGCACGACATTCGCTATGCGACCTCGATCGACGAGATGCTGCGCGACCGCGCCAACGGCCAGCCGACGCGCAACCTGCATTTCCCCGTTGTCGTCGCCAAGCAGCTCGTCACGTCGCAGGGCATACCAGGCCAGGTTCGCGCCCAGGTGCAGACCGACGAATATTTCTACCACAATCCCTTTTATGACGTGATCAATCGCCGCTTCATCGGCTTCTCGGAGGTCGAGAAGGTCGCTTACGGCGACGAGAACGCGGCCGGCCAGCGCGTCACGCAGCGTTCCAGCCTCGATCGCGAACAGTATTACACCTTCGCAGAAAGGGCGGCCGACCTGAACCTCGCCGGCAAACTAAAGATCCGCAAGACATACGAAGTAAAGCCCGAGGCGACGCTCGTCGCGAGCGCTGAGACAACCGAGACGCTCGATCCATCAGCGGCAGCGCTGCACTCGCTGTCGACCGCTACGCGCAGCCAGAAGCTGCCGACGACCGGCATGATGCTGAA
This sequence comes from Mesorhizobium sp. WSM4830, assembly GCF_055811495.1. Taxonomy (NCBI): domain Bacteria; kingdom Pseudomonadati; phylum Pseudomonadota; class Alphaproteobacteria; order Hyphomicrobiales; family Phyllobacteriaceae; genus Mesorhizobium; species Mesorhizobium sp. WSM4830. Next base: position 25,707 of record NZ_JBVVQI010000022.1, read on the forward strand.
ATGCGAATCGTCGGCGTGGGAGGCATTTCCGCGTGGCGACGGTTCGTCCTATCTCAGGAAGGTCAAGGAGACGCTGACCGACTCCGCCGGCGAGGCCGAACAGCAGAATGCGGCCGATCCCGAATGCAAGGATCCGGTCAAGACCCAGACCTATGCCGGTTTTGACGAATTCAACATGCCTACGTCGGAGACGGTCGAGGTGCGCGACATTCCGGGACCGGAGCGCCTGACGGTTCCTGGCTTCAATCGTACAACCCAGACCGACTACACGCAGTCGCGCGCCGATCTGGCGGCGCTCGGCATCGTCAACGCGGCGTCCGAGCAGCGTATTCTGGCCGGGACCCGGTTGCTCAGCCGCGAGAGTTTCACCTATCTGCCAAATTCCGGCGGTCGGATGGGGTCGCGAACGCTGGAAGTACTGTCGGGGCTTGGCGCCCTGCCGCCCGCGTTCGAACAGTTCCGCAACGCCAGCCGAAAGCTGGTGAAGACTATGGGTTACGATGTCTTCGGTAACAGTATTTCGATCGCCGACGAACTCGGCGTCACCGAGTCGGCGATCTACGACCCAACCGGCACCTTGACGCTCAGCTACACCAAGGCGTCGGGCGGTGCGGCCGAGCTCGATCAGACGACGAAAATGACCTATGATGGGCCGCGCCAGGGCACCATAGCGACGACGACAACGCCCTTGGGCATGGTCGTGACGAACAGCTACGACGCCCTCGGCCGCAAAACCCGGGAAACGGCCACGGATGGCGCCGAACGTTTCTACACTTACAAGATCGGCGAGCATGGGCTGCCGTCGCTCATCCTTACGGCGCGCCGCCGCTACGCGAGCGCTGCCGAGACACCGGAAGGCGAGAGCGAGTTCATCGCGGACCTCGCCGCCTACGACGCCCGCAGCGAAAAGGTCGCCGATCTGGAGAACGTCGCTGAGGGTGGAGTGCGGGTCAATAACTTCTCACTCTACAACCGCAATGCAAAGCAGATCTTCCGCTGGACGCCTTTTGTGGTGAAAAGCTTCGGCGGCGTTGACAATCTCAACCTGCAGAAGGTGTTCGATCTTGGCGATGTTCCGCGCCCCGATCACGAAATCGGCAATGCCTACACCTATGACCCAGCCGGCCGGATGGTCCGCGAAACCCATCCGTCGGGCAAGGTGTCCGCCATGACCTTCCAACCGTGGGGCACGCTGACGATCACGACCTACAACGACCAGTTCGACGGCACCGTTCAAAGCAGTGAATATTCGCTGAAGAACGAGAACGGCGTGACAGCTTCCATCGCCAGCAATGGCGGCGGCACGATGCATATCTCCCGCTTCGTGCGCGATTCCTTCGGCTACCTGAGCGAAATCTGGCTGCCGGGCGAGACGACGCCGCGGCGGCTGATCTACAACTCCGTCGGCGACATCGAATTCCAGTCGATTCCGGGAATGGGCGACCGCTACGCCTTCTACGATGCGCGCGGTCGCCAATCGGTGATCGGGCGGATCGGCAACAATGGCGAAACGTCGGTCCAGACCTTCACCTACGACTTCCTCAACCGCAAGCTGACCGAGGTGAACGATGGCGTGGTTCACCTCGAATACCGCTATGACCGCGCCGTTCAAGTCGCCTCCGCGGCCGGGTTCGAAACGCCGATAGCGCTGCCCCTCGACAAGACGACCGAAGTGATCATTCACGATCCCAACGGGGCGTTCGACGCCGTCCAGCGCTACGCCTACAATGCGAACGGCCGGATGGTTACCCATGAGGTGGAGATCGATGGCGCGAAATACGCCGATCATTTCCACCACACGCTGGATGGCCGCATAGATTCGTCCGAAGGTCCGCGCGGCCTGGCGTCGAAATTCGCACTGGGGCCCGACAAGAACCTGCGGTCGGTGACAGTCACGCATCCCGATTTTTCAGGACCGGAGAAGATCATCGAGAATATCACCTACAATCCCGAATCACAGATCGAGCGGGTCGATTATCGTCTGGGCGCATTCACCCGGATGACCTACGATCCAGCCACCCTGTTCCTCACCCACATCGTTACGCAAGCCGGCGGCAAACCGCTGCAGGATTTGAGCATGACCTTCAACGCCAACGGCTCGATCACCCAGATCGTCGACGCGTTGGCGCAAGGCGCCGGCAGCGACGGACATGTCGACCGGTCGGGAACGTTCCACTACAATTTCAAGAACGAACTCGTGCGGATCGATCGTTACGGCCAGCAGGCCGAATTCGGCTATTCGGCGGCGGGAACGTTTGCCCGCAACGACGAGCTCGAGCCCGGCGCGCGGATAGCGCCGTCCGCCGGCGCCGTGACCGGCCTCATCCCGGCCGGCAGCGCATCGAAGCCCTACTCCTTCGACGGATTCGCCCAACTTGCGAAATCGCCGACCTTGACCGGAACGGTGTTCGACATCAACGGACGCTTGATCCGCGCTCAGACTGCGACCAATGAAGTGCTCTACGGCTACGATCAGACGGGGCGTCGCCTCTACAAGAAGGTCATCCCGACCGACGGATCGGGTCCGGAGCAGCTTTACCTCTACCCAGTCGACACGTTCGAGATCGGTCCGAAAGGCGAGGAGAGCTATGTCAACATCGCCTCCAGCAAGCTCGTTCGTCTGGAACACGGCACCGGCAAATGGTTCTACTATCTAAAGGATCATCTCGAGAGCAGCGACTATGTCATCGCCTCCGACGGCGTTCCCGTCGAGCAGATGCTCTACCGGGCGTACGGCACCGAACATGGGCCGGAGACGCTGGCCCCTGCCTGGGCCCAACACCTGACGGATGTCGCCGCGGAGCTGCCGCGTGAGAAGACCCACCATCGTTTCACCGGCAAATATCTCGATGACGATACCGGGCTCTACTACTATGGCGCCCGCTACTACGATCCGGCATTGGGGCGGTTCATTTCGCCCGATCCGCTTTACGTCGGCGATCCGGAGAAGTGTACCGGCAATTCGACGTCCTGCAATCTCTTCGCCTACGCCAACAACAATCCGATGGCCTTCCTCGACCCGACCGGCCTGAAGGAGATCGTTGCCGGCGACGCGGCCTACCGACGGCAGGTCGAAGAGGACATCCAGCGAATTGATCCGACCGCACGGGTCGACAGCAAGAGTGGCGAGGTATCGCAAAATTGGCTGCATGGCGCCTGGCTGGACGTGAAGAACTTCTTTGTCGGATCCAACTCCTTCGACAGCGGCCGCGAGTTGATGCGCCGGGTCATCGCCGACCCACAAACCACGACGATCCAGAACGAGCCGGGCGTCACCGCGGCCCGCAACAAGGATCCGTTGGTGAACCCGGAATCGACAAAGGGCGACGTGATCATCGGCTATGACCCGGCTGCGTCGCGCACACGCACGTCTGTTGAGTTCGACAAGTCCTCGGGCACGACTGCGTCCAATCCGGCGGATCCTGGCATCGTGCTCGGTCACGAGCAAATCCACGCCACGCACCGCATGGCCGGCCAGCATTCGGGGTTCAAGGATGCGCCCTACGTAGGTCTCGATGGCAAGTCATATGCTTTCCGCAACGAGGAAGCACGTACCATCGGTGTCGGCGGCACACGCCGACCCGACGACATAACGGAGAACCAGTTGCGCGACATGCTCGGCATCAAGCCGCGCGTCCATTGGTGACCGAGACAGCGACCAAGGAGGAGACTTTGACATGCGACTCCCGAAGCTTACGTCGATCCTCGCCGGTTCCGTGCTCATGTTTGCGGCAGCGGCAGCGGCGCAATCCATGAGCAAGCAACTCAAGGAACCGCAGGCCGTGCCGCTCGATTTCCTGACATGGATCCAGCGCGATCCGGCTTGGCTGCAGCAACAGATGGCTACGCTCGGCGCCGCCGGCGGGGTGAAAATCGGCAATGACATGCTCGAAACAACAGACGTGGAGGCGTTGAAGGCAGTTAACCGCATCCGCAGCTTCGCCTACCTCGCGGCGAAGGGATTGAATCCGCCCTATTTCGACCTGTCTGTCGCCGGCGCGGATAAGACCGTCCGATGCATCACCTCAAATCCCAGGAGCATCGCGCCCGACATCGGGCCGATGGACTTTGCGAGGACGTCATTTCCGGCGGAGGCCGCCGACCAAACCGAACTGAAATCCTGCACGGTCACAGGCAAGGGTGGAGACTATGCCGGCCTTGAACGGGCCGCCTTTCGAGACCGCTACTTCAACGCGTCAGGTACATTGAAGCCGGAATTCCGCGACCTCGGCGACGATCCAGCTTTCAAAGCCAAGGCGATTGACGAGGGCTTCTTCCTGACGACAGAGGACTATAGCGGCCTGTTGCAGCTGGACTTGCGGTAAGCGGCTACGAGTAGCAGCAACAGCCGCGAGCGTCTGGGCTGGCCCAGACGCTCGCGTCCTGCTGCCTTGAGTCAGGCATCGCTGGCTCGGCAAGCTGCGCCCTCTACCGTGTAACAGATCACCAATATGGCGAGCTGGAGGTGCCGCCGGGGCATCGCGACTTAACGCGAATGATCGCAAGATAGCGCTTAAGACCAGCCACACTCGACGATGAGCAGCATGTTGGCTTGGCGCGCCCCAAGCTGTCCATCGGCCCGCTGTGGTCATTTCCGCGTGGAGTATTCCTCCGGGAGTGGTAGAAGACCAAGGTTCGGCATGCGGTAGTCAGGCTCCTTCTCCGCGACAATGGCCAGCACCTCGTGCAATTTGTCGACCAGCCCACAAAGTTGCCAAAACAACGGGCCGCTTGCTTTCAAGTTGCGTTGCGCAGAAAGCACCGCGTCGCGGAGGCCTAGTGCCTCCCTTATGGTCTCCTCAGCGTCCCGAGCAAACAGTCTGTTATACCGGCCTTTTCGTCTGCCCATGTGTATCTCCTTGGCTGTAAGCACCCGCCAACACGCCGTCAAAATAGGAACATATTCCTCGCCGAGTCAATTTCGCTCTTGACATTTTTGTTCCCGTTTTGTTCAATTAAACAGAAACGATTGGAGGCATCGCCATGGACCACATCGTGACGCTGGACAGCCGCCAGGAGGCCGCCCTTCAGGCCATCGCCGACAAGTTCATTGCATTGCACAAGGGCGATGCGGTGAAGGCATTGAAGGAGATGATCGTGCTGAATGGACACTTGCATGAACGGCTTGATGAACTCTCGGCTCCGCGTCGGGCAAACATTAGGAGGAACGACAATGGGCATTATTCGCCTCGACGCTGAAGCCAAAGCTGAACTCCATTCTGAAGCGGTCAAGCTTATCGCCCGATACGAAAGCCCCCTTGAGACCGTAAAGGCGCTCATGGCGTATAACTGCGAGCTTGAGACTCAAATTCTGGCCCTCGCTCACCGGCACCCAGGACTGGTAGCGCTGGGTTACGACGACACGCCGCCAATCTTGGGATGAGCCATGGATATCGGAACGGCCGCCATGTCGCACGACGGGTATGGTGATGACGGCGAGTGACTCAGGATATTCGAGCCCAGAGGATTCGCGGCAAATATGCCAACCCGGGCCAGCCGGTGACGACAGCTCGCTTGTTTGCGGCATGACGGGGTCAAGTTGACCATGCAGGATCTTATCAGCTTTTTGGAAGCCAACTCCGCGCTGATGCTGGCCAACCCGGCCGCCTTTGCCAGTTTTGCGGTTCTTTTCGGAGGAGGCGGATTTGCGGTCGGCCGCTATTTGTTGACCGAGCGTCTCGCCAATCTGGAAAGCCGCATTGCCAGGCGTGACGAGGAAATCGCTGAGTTAAAAACCGGGAAAGTACAAAATGACGAGCCGTCGATGGTGCCCATAGTCGGCACCGCTGCAATAGGCTCACTCAGTCGAAGCGACCCTGTAGCTCTGGCCATCGGACGAGCCCAATGCATCCGGCCCGGCAACAGCAAATGAAGGACGACGAGTATACCGAAGGCCAGTTGTCCTCTGCAAAAAGGACGGAAAATGATTGTTTACTGCCTTCCACCCACGATACCTGCACCCTTGGCCAATCACGGTCCAGCTGAGCAGCAGAGCGAAGGCCGGATGCCATGCACCGGGTGACACCAATGACACGCCAGTCTGTTGCTGAAGATCTCGAAAGCGCAGCCCAGCGCATAGGCGACATCTCCCGCGCGGATTTGCAGATCCTCCTGCGTCGCGCTGCTTTGATGCTTCGAAACGTCGGTGGTGTGCCGCTGGAGCCCGCGACCGCAGATGCACTCGATTCCGTAGCAGCCGAGATGAAAATCGGCAGGCCAGACCTTATTCAGATCATTTTGCGAGAATGGCTGGAAACCAATGCCTATTTGCCGGTTCGGACGATCGATGAGGAAAGCGAGACGGACGGGAGCGCGTAACTACCCTCAGCTAGGCTGCGGAACTCATAAAAGCGAAGCGACGGTCTGATGACCCCCAAGGTCATGCTCGACAAGAATGCGCCACTGGCACTTTCATCGGTATAAACGGGCTTTGGCGCCAACGGCCCGGTGGAGAAACTCTACAAACCGTTCAATATGCCGCAGAGCCGGTACCACATATCGACCGGCGGTCTGTATGCCCATTTCAGGAACACCGGCTCGATGATTCCCAGCACGCTCGAAGCACAACGCGAGCCTGCATCGCAGCACACACCCCCGACGACTTCAGGCCATGGCTGCGGCCCCCGTCGGCTATCTGGTGGACGAAACCCTATGGCATTCTGGTCCGACGGAACGCCATTGGGCGGCCTCAAGCACTGTCGCCCCAGTTCTCCCACAACTAACGGCACCGGCATGGCATTGAAGGAGAAGACGGTTCGGTAGGCGCCGCCTTGTCCGGTCGTTCCGGCTATCAGCCCTGCCTTGGGTGGGGCGAGGCTGGCTTCTCTGCGGCGGCACGCGAAAGCGTCCGGGGAAGGCCTCGGCTCATTTGGTTTTGGTTTCTCCGTGTTTGAGGATTTGAGGAACGGTTCAGCTTGAGGACTGCGGCATGTAACCTGCGGCAATTCTCATGGACGATCGGCTATGTGTATCTATACACAACATGAAGAGTGCCAATGTCATTCACAGGGTCATTCACAGGCTGTTGGCGGATGGTTGGTGCGAAGTGGCCCGAAAAGGAAGTCACGCCCAGTTCAAGCACAATGCCAAGCCGGGCCGAGTAACAGTACCGCACCCCAAGCGCGACATCCCGATCGGCACTCTCAAGAGCATCGAAAGACAATCCGGCGTGAAGCTGAGGTAGAGAAATGCGCAATTACATCGGACTGATCCACAAGGAAACGGACAGCGACTTCGGCGTCTCCTTTCCCGATTTTCCGGGCCTGGTGACGGCTGGCGTCAGCCTGGATGATGCCCGCGCCATGGCCGAGGAAGCACTGGCCTTTCATGTCGAGGGGTTGGCCGAGGATGGCGAAGCCATTCCCGAGCCGTCCTCCCTCGACGACGTGATGTCGGACAAGGACAATCTGAGCGGTGTCGCCATCCTGGTTCCCTTGAAGGCCGAAGCGGCGAAGGTTGTGCGTGTCAATGTCACCATTCCGGAAGATGTCCTCGATCAGATCGATCGATATGCGGAGCGCCACGGCTACAGCCGATCCGGATTTCTGACCGCTGCGGCAAAAAAGGTTATGCAAATCGAGGCAGCGTAGCCCCTCGAAGGTCGATTTGAGATGAAGCTCTGTGGTCTTGCTCGTTACATTTCTTTCCCAAGCCGAGCCGTCAGACAAAAACAACCATGTCTCATTTCGTGAGGCTCGGTGCCTATGTTCCGCCGCAAATGCGACCGTACTTGGCAAAATCAGCCTGCGTATTAGTTCATAAACTTCAAGGGAGTATCAGACGATGACCATGTCCAGAGCCATTGCCGCCATGTTCGTAACCGCCGCGCTGGCAGGCTGCGCGCAGACCGAAGCACAGCAGAGAACCAGCACCGGTGCGCTGCTCGGCGCCGGCGCCGGTGCGCTTGCCGGCCAGGCGATCGGCGGCAACACCAAGAGCACGGTCATCGGTGCCGGAGCCGGCGCCTTGCTGGGCGCCGTCGTCGGCAACGCCACCACGCCGCAGCCGCGCAGCGAACAGCTTTGCCGCTATCAGGATCGCACCAGCGGCCGCATCTACACCGCCCCTTGCGACGACCGATACTACAACGGCGATTACTGACCGTTTGCGCCTCTCCCGTTCACTATTACGGGGAGAACGCCCAACATGGGGGTGAGGGGCAGTGCAGTTCTGAAATGCTGGCACCGCCCTCACCTGCCTGTCGGCAGATCTCTCTCTGATCGAGGCTGTCGATCGGCGCCTCGTCGAGCACAGCGAGCGCCATGTTGGCGATGTCGGGCGGGATGATGGGCATGGCTCAGGCCTCCGGCTGTGTGGTTGGTCGGGGAAACGGGGCATGGTGCCTCCACGGCAAAAAGCCGCTTCAAGGCGGCTGGGGACTTGTGATTTTGATTGGGCAGAACCTTGCACGTCTCGTGCATGGAGCGGATCACGACGCGAACCGCCCGTCAGGAAATGGCGTGGCAGACGCTGCGTGATCCGACTTTTTCCCATTCGACCAAGTAAGACGGCAATGCTTGGGCTATTGCAGTTTCACGACACCGCCGCGCAACGCGGCGATGTCTTGAGTGAATGTGTCAGCCGATGCGTGCGCTGGTCGAGATCCCTGCTTCGGATGACTTGGCAAAGGCGCTTGCTTTCATCCTTCCGGCACCTCCCGCCATAGCCAAGCCCTTGTCCAGGGCATCCTGAAGAGTTGGTGTGTAGTAGGCGGTGTTTTCGAGGCCGCTGAAGAAGTTTATGCGATGAACTTCCCCCTTCTTGCTCATGACAATGCCCGCTTTTCGGAGCACTTCCTGAACTGTTTTGTACTTCATATTCAAAGTTGCCTCCCTTGCCCAGACAGGCAGCATCGCCCTTTCTTGTAACTGTTTGGTGCCGTCAATTGAGCAAAGGGCAACATGATGTTGTGGCGAATAAGTTAGTATCGATCTGGTACAGCGCAGCGGGTGAACTTGGGATTCGCCAAAGTGGCCGACCTGGCGTCCCGAAGGGGCGGGACGTCGGACGCCCTCCCCTTCGCCCGATCAGGCCTCGGTCGTGTTCAGCGCGAAACTCGACGCCGTGCGGTCCCAGTTGGCCGCCAGCGCTAGCTCGGCGTCGTTGGCGAGTTCGCCGGCCGAACCCAACGATTGGGACGCGGTGTCCCAGCGACGCGATGGTGGCGGCGCTCGCCACCAGGACCGCGCATCCCTTGGCCTACAAGGCCAGCATGATTGACGTCGCCCGCAGCTCCAATGACAGAGCGCTGGAGCAGCTCGAACCCGCCTGGCGGCTGGTCATGGGCCGGGCTTGACCGCCTCGAGCGCCGGGCTCCGGCCAAAACGCTGCACGACCAAACGACCCATCTTCTGGCCGGGCACTTCGATCAGCGTATAGGTGATCCAGGACAGCAGGCAGACCACCGGCAAGACGACGGCAACAACGATCGCAAAGCGCACCGGCGCCGACAATTCGTGGCCGAACTGGGTGATGACCAGAGCCGCCACCGGCTGAAGAACCAGCAGATGGATCAGATAGATGCTGAAGGAAAGCTCACCCATCAAATGAAAGAACCTGTTGGCGAGCGTCATGGCGATCTTTCTGGCCACGATGCCCATCATTCCCGGCAGCATCCGGTAGAGAACCAGGGCAAAGAAACCGACGACGAGCGCTTCGCGCATCAAAAACTTGCCAAGCCCGTAGCCGCCGCCGAAGGGCAGCGCGGCCAGAGCCATGGCGAATGCCAGATGCACGAAAGGCCGCTTCTGCCTTTGATGGACGACGCCCGCAAGCAGCATCCCACACAGGAAAATCTGCATCTTCAGCGGCAGGAACGACGGCATCGGAAAATGAACCGACAATTGTCCCATCAAGAACACGATCGCACTGCCTATCGCCGCGACCAGGATACCGCTCCATATCCAGTCAAGCCTGCGCACCACCAGCATGATCGCCGGAAACACCGCGTAAAACTGCATCTCCAGCCCCAGGCTCCAGTCCGGCAGCGGCGTGCGATAGGCGAAATTCGGCACCAGGCCGAACAGGAACAGCAGATGGGCGCCGATATTCTTCAGGCCGCTGTCGAGATAACGCTCAGGCGCCTGCGGCGACCGCAGCAGGAACTCGTCGATGACCATCCTGGACTGGTAGAGATAGGGGCCAAGCGCCAGGGCAGCGAAGAGCATGACATAGAACAGCGGCGCTATCCTGAAATAGCGGCGGGTCCAGAATTTCAGCCAGGTTTCCGGCCTTTGCCAGGGCTCCTTGTCCTGGCGCAACTGGTAGTGGAACACCATCAGGAAGCCGGACAGCATGATGAACAGATCGACGCCGAGGTCCGGTTCGCCGAGGATAGGAATCTGCCAGCCGGTCAACAGCAGGCAGTGCCCTATCAGCACCCAGATCGCGGCGAGCGCCCGAAGCCCGTCAAGGCACTCGATGCGCGATGCTTCCGTCATGCCGGACTTTTCGATAGCCATGTTGCAATGCAGCATGGCGGCTGAGGGAGGAATGTCAACCGTGCGGAAGGAACACGAATTGCGCTCGGTTGTTACGCAAAATGTGCAAGGCCATGATTTGCATGGACGCACATCTGTATGGTTGACTGCAATCTAAAATGGCGATTAGGCTCGGTTACGACGAGTTAATCCGAGCTGCTCTTGAACGACGTGCCGCGCCAAAGCGTCGATCGGACGTGAGCCGGATGCCGATTGCCCTGCTGAAAGGCAATCGTGCCGGTCAGCATTTGATCCGCATCAATGATCAATTCCCTGCCTGCTTTCGGTGGGTAGCTGGAGCGGCAGAGGATGTAGCAATCACCGACGTCACTAAGGATATCCCGACTGTCGATGCTCTTGGCAAAGAACCAAACCAACCAACCTCTCGCTCACTCCCAGGGAGCTTAACGATGTTGAACCTCGACGCCCCGATCCATCCGGGAGAAATCCTTCGCGAGGAATATCTCGCACCGCTTGGCCTGAAGCCCTATACGCTGGCGAAGAAGCTGCATGTACCGCGCACCCGCATCGAGCGCTTGACGCACGAGGCGACCCCGGTCACTCCGGATACCGCTCTGCGCCTGGCCAAGTTCTTCGGCACCACACCCCAGTTCTGGATGAACATGCAGGCTAGCTATGACCTCGCCGTCCAAGGCCGAGCGAAGCAAGCCGAGATTGCTAAGATCGAACAGCTCGAAGTCGCGGCCTGAACAGTTTTGCGATCGCGGCGCCCGATTGAAGACGAACTGGCCCTGGAGCCCGCATGGCTACGAAGAGCCAGGCGGGCGAGGCCGCATCTTGGGCATACTATTCGCCCTTCCGGTCTGCGACAGCCGTGAACGACATCATCGGTCAATCCAGCGCGCGGAGATAGCGGATGGGGCGCCCACCAGCAATCCGGTCGGCGGCTGTCGCTATGGAATTGGCGTCGATTCCGAAGTGCCGGTAAAGATCACCGATTGTCCCCGACTGGCCAAAGTGCTCGACGCCGAGACTACGCGTGCGATGGCCGCAGACTGAGCCCAGCCAGCCGAGCGCGGCCGGATGGCCGTCGGCGACGGTGACGATCGCACAATGGGCTGGAAGGTCGGCGAACAGCCGTTCGATATGGCTTCTGGCATGAACAAGGCCGCGTTCGCGTGCGCGGCTTGCCGCCGTCCAGCCTGCGTTCAACCGATCGGCCGAAGTCACTGCCAAAAGACCGACGTCGCGACGATCCTCCGCCATCATGCCGACCGCCTCGATGGCTTCCGGCGCGACGGCGCCTGTATAAGCGACGATCACCTCGGCATTCGGACCCGGACGCCGCAGCCAATAGCCGCCGTCGACAATGTCCTGCTCAAGGTCCTGCGTCATGGTACGAATGATCTGCTCAACCGGGCGCGTCGAGAGCCGCAGATAGACCGAGCCGCCGGTCTCGTCACGCAGCCAGGTGCGCTCCGACTGGACGGCGTCGCCGTCGCGCTGCATGTAATCCAGTGCAAAACGCGTGATGATGCTCAACTCATCGACGAATGCCGGCTCGTAAGCCGCAAGCCCGTCCTGCGCCATGCCGATCAACTGGGTGGCGATCGACTGATGCGCGCCACCCTCCGGCGCCAGCGTGACGCCCGACGGGGTGGCAGCTAGCAGAAAGCGCGCATCCTGGTAGCAGGCATAGTTGAGCGCATCGAGACCGCGCTGGATGAACGGATCGTAGAGCGTGCCGATCGGCAACAGCCGTTTGCCGAAGACCGAATGCGACAGCCCGAGGGCCGACAGCAGGATGAACAGATTGTTCTCGGCAATGCCGAGCTCGATGTGCTGGCCGGCGGGGCCGAATTCCCATTTCTGCGCCGTGGCTATGCGTTCGCTGCGGAAGGTGTCGGCAAGCGAGCGACGCGCGAACAGGCCGCGCCGGTTGACCCAGGGTCCGAGATTGGTTGAAACGGTGACATCGGGCGATGTCGTGACGATAGCGTCGGCAAGCGGCCCGCCGGCCCGTGCAATTTCATCCAGTATCCTGCCGAAGCCGACCTGGGTGGAGACGCTGCCCTTGGCTTCCGGGCCGAGGCGATCAGGGACCAGGATGCGTTGGGCGTGCCGGCGGCGTCGGCCTTTCGCCGCAAAAGGTACCGCATCAAGGAAACGTCGGAGGTCAACCTTGCCGATATCCAAGCCTTCGAAGGCATCCCACTCCCGCCCCTCACCGATCGACATCGAGGCGCGAAAGACTGCCATCTGATCCTTGGTCATCAGCCCGGCATGATTGTCTTTGTGGCCGGCCAGCGGCAGGCAGAAACCCTTGATGGTATAGGCGATGAAGCACGTCGGCCGGTCGTTGCCGCGCGCCCTCTCCAAAGCTTCGATCAGGCACTGCAGGTCGTGGCCGCCGAGATTTGTCATCAGCGCAGCAAGTTCGGCATCGGAGCGCCGGTCGAGAAGCGATTTCAGGCCCGGCTTTTCGCCTATATCGGCAAGCAGCCGCTTGCGCCAGGCGCCGCCGCCTTGAAAGGTCAGCGCCGAATAAAGCTGGTTCGGGCAGCCGTCGATCCAGGCCTTCAACGCCTCGCCGCCCGGCTCAGCAAAAGCGGCTTCGAGCAGCTTGCCGTATTTGAGGATGACCACATCCCAGCCGAAATTCCTGAAGATGCTTTCGAAGCGTTCCCAAAGACCTTCGCGCACAACGGCATCGAGGCTCTGGCGATTGTAGTCAACGATCCACCAGCAGTTGCGCAGGCCATGTTTCCAGCCTTCGAGCAGCGCCTCGAAGATGTTGCCTTCGTCCATCTCGGCATCGCCGATCAGCGCCACCATGCGGCCCTCGGGCATGCTTTCGTCGCGAGCGCTGAGATAATCCTGCACAAGGGAGGCAAACAGCGTCTGCGCGACGCCGAGACCTACCGAGCCGGTAGAGAAATCGACGTCGTCGACATCCTTGGTCCGCGATGGATAGCTTTGCGCGCCACCGAAGGCGCGAAACCCTTCGAGCTTTTCCCTCGTCTGATTGCCCAGCAGATACTGGATGGCGTGAAACACCGGCGAGGCGTGCGGCTTCACTGCGATTCGGTCGTCCGGCCTCAGCACCAAGAAATATAGCGCGGTCATGATCGTCACCAGCGAGGCCGAGGACGCCTGGTGTCCGCCAACCTTCAAGCCGTCCGTGTTTTCGCGCAGGTGATTGGCGCTATGGATCATCCATGTCGACAGCCAGAGCACTTTCTTCTCCAACGCCGAAAGTGCCGCCAGTTTTTGTTTGTCCATGCTGCAAGTCTCCCGGTTGCGATCGCCACAATTATAGGCCTGAGCAAAAACCGATTGTCGCTAAACTTGCATGAGATTGGCAGCTGCATTAGCTGGTTTCGGCAATATCGACCGATGGAGTAAAGTTCCATGCCAAAACGCCGACTGGACGATATCGACCGAAAGATCATTGCCGCGCTGCAGGTCGACGGGAGGATGACGGCGCAGCAGCTTGCCGACCGGGTCGGCCTTTCGGCCTCGCCCTGCGCCCGCCGGGTCCGCCTGATGGAGGATATGGGGGTGATCACTGGCTATGCTGCCCTGATCGACCAGGACATGGTCGATCTGCCGATCTCGGTGTTCGCCTCGATCAAGCTTGAGCGCCAGCGCGAGAGCGAGCTGAAGCGGTTCAACGCGGCGATCGCACGCTGGCCGGAGGTGGTCGATTGCTATCTGATGACTGGCCAGCGTGATTATCTGCTGCGTGTGGTGGTGCGCGACCTGCACGCCTATGAGCGCTTCCTGAAGGAAAAGCTGACGCGGCTCGATGGCGTCTCCTCGATCGAGTCCAGCTTCGCGCTTGCGCAGATCAAGCGGTCGAACCGGTTGCCGGTCGAGACATGATTTTTTCGAGCGAAAGGGGAACCGCATCTCGCTTCGGAGCAAGTCGGCAATATGGGTTCGGAACGGCCGATACTGTTTGCGAGGTCGGCCATTTCGCCTGGCTGCAGTTGCACCTTATCCATCATGCTTGCAGCGATCACATGGAGGTCTTCTCTTGAGCCTCAATGCTGTCAAGGGGCTTTTGACGAATCAGCTGCCGGCGCGCGCGGACGGCTCAAGCAACCGACTGGCCACTAAACCTACCCAGCCGATGGCTCGGGAGGCCAGTATGGTCTCTGCAGGCTGATGCGAACGATCGGGAAGTCCCACACTGATCCGGGTCGGATTGTTCTCGCGAGGCTCCGGGGTTCTGGTCGCTTCGCTGTTGCCTCGTCATTGTGCGTCTCGACCCGAGTTCGCGCGATCTTTGGCTTCCCCTTGCCACCGGCACGTTCGCGATCATCGGCGTCGATCGAAATGTCGAGCTGAGAATTCAAAGGCTGAAAACGATCGGGCCGGCGCAACCCACTGTCGGCCAGGTGCTTGCATCCGTGCAACGCGTCATCTGTCCTAAACAGCCTATTCTATTGCCTCCCGGCCCGAAATTTCTTCTACGAGAATCCGGAAGAAAACGTGCGGCGAGCTGTCTGACACGGGAGGTGTGATCGGCCTGAGGGCACCAGGCTCCCACCAGTCCGTGTGCTTGCTCAACACTGCCCACGCGTGACCGCGTTGAAACTCGTGGCCGGTCCGGTCACTCAGTTCTTCAAAGCGGCCCTCGACAATGACGCTTCTCCATCCGCGTCCTTGGCCGTGTTCCTCGACCTGGGCGCACACCAAAGGATTGGCTCTCATCCATTCGATCTTCTTGCCAAGCAAGGAAAACGCATAGAGGTGAGTGTCAGCGTAGGCGTAGTTGAAACAAACGACGTAGGGTTGCCCGTCCTTCGCGCATGCCAAGTGGCCGATACGATTGGCCGCCAGCAACTTCGTACATTCCAATGAAGACAGCGTGCGGATCAGCATCGATGCGATCTCCTGTTTTTCGCCACTGACCCCACAATTTCACACCTTGGCAGCTGCACTTCAATGACGTGGATCAAACTGCGGCCGCGCTCGTTCGGGCAGATCGTCAAGAGCCGGTGCCGAGTAGATGAGAGCCCCAACGGTGGCATCATGGACAGTGATGGTGGCGCGTCCATCACCGATGTGCGCGTATGCTGAGCGAGACAGATGCCCCTTGACTCACGTTAACAGGCGTCGCCGCGACCCCGCTGGCGTGGAAGCCACCATCGCTGCGCAAGTGGCCCCCGGCTCCTCTGCGATGGCTGACTTCGAGGGTGCATGTCGATCTGGACGGCCGCGCGCGCCCGATCGGCGCGTGGCTTCAGGATCCGCACCCTTTTCCGCTGGAGCCGGCATTTGTACTGATGCGTGGTGCCTTTGGTCCTACTGCCGGACTGGGGACCTTCCGTTCCATAGGCGACTCGGCGCCGGATAGCCGGGTCGTCGCCCATGCAGCAAGCAGCATCGCCGAACGCGAAGATGGTGCCCGTTCGCGCCCTTGCGAAAAGCGACTACCTGTTCGGCGCAGCCGAAGAGGCGCGGCTTAGCGCGCTCAGCTTCTGCTCGGTTGGCGACGACGGTTTCCAGGCCGATCCGTAAGTTGCTGCCCTGATCGAACTTCGTCGGTTGCTCCAAGTCGTCGAGCGGATTCTCCGGAAACGCGGACACGGATGAGGACCGGCTGCGGGTGGAATCCTGCGCGAGCGTAGTCCCGGCCCCACATTGCCGTGAAAAGAACAAGACACGAGGGAATAAACCGCGTCCTGCCCTGGTCTTCCATGCATACGCTGCTGATTGACCCCGACGGAGCACCACACTGCAAGCCCCCACACTGACGAGCGCCACCCCGTCGGACGGCGGATGCTGGAAGCCGCTAGAAGGCGACAGGTTTGTCGCCTTAGGTTGGTTGGCTCCGCCCCAGTTCATCGTGAGACCCTGCTCCGGTCGGGGTAGAGAATGCCCGGTATTCGCGGGTGTGGTCCTGATCGTGAATGCGGCAATCCTTGCGCTCCGAACGCTTGCATCGTTGCAGTCCAGAGGGTGATTGACATCGATGAGACATTTGCCTTCACATTCACGGCTGGCGCCCCGGCAAAGTTCTGCCGGATTCATTCGCAAGGAACCACCCTTGCTCCACGAGCACTCAAGGCCGGGCGCATATGAAAGCGCACCCATGCCGAGTAACAATGCGCAGGCCGATCGCTTCGGCGAAGTGGTGATGCCTCATCTCGCCGACGCACTTTCGCTTGCCCGTTGGCTGACCGGCAACGCCACGGACGCCGAGGATGTCGTGCAGGACGCCTGCATGAAGGCGCATGCAAGCATCGCCAGCTATGCCGGCGGCAATGCACGAGCGTGGCTGCTCTCCATCGTTCGTAATTCCTGCTACACATGGCTGGCGCGAAATCGCCCGCGCAGCATCGTGTCCGTGGGTGACCTCCACGATCTCGACGAGATGAGCGCCGCTCACGCGGCGGATGGACCCGAAAGCGAAAGCCCGGAGGCGAGCCTCATCGCCAAGGCCGACATATCGGCCCTCGAATCGGCGATAGCCGCCTTGCCGCATCCCTTTCGCGAGACGCTCGTGCTGAGAGACATCAATGGTCTCTCCTACCGCGATATCGCGGCCATGCTGGACGTGCCAATGGGTACCGTGATGTCACGGCTGGCGCGAGCGCGCGGCCTGCTGATCTCTGAATTTGGGAGGGCGCAATGAGTGCGCACAATGACGGATTGCCCGAGGACGCTGCAGGCATGAACCTGATGCTGCACGCGTTGGTCGATGGCGAGCTTGATGCCGCGGCAGCAATAGCGGTCGAGCGTCGCATGGCCGCCGATCCCAGTCTCGCGGCCGAACATGCCCGCATCGTTGCCTTGCAAGGGCTTGTGAGTTCGCTTCCGAAGCCGAAAGCAAGCGACGCCCTCAGCGCACGCATCGCAGCCATGGCCGACAATGTGCAGGTGCTGCGGCCCAGGGCGGCCCCGGCACAGGCGAAGCCCGCACGAACGGTGTGGTCGGCGCGAAGCTTCGGCTCATTCGACTGGCGTGCCATGGCGGCCTCGATCATGATCAGCGCCGTGCTGGCCAGCGGAGCGACGCAATGGGCGATGCGGAGCGCGCCCGATAGCTTCACCGCCGGCGTGGCCAGCGGCCATCGTCGCAGCCTGCTCGCGACCAGCCCGGTGGATGTCGTCTCGTCGGACCGGCACACGGTAAAGCCTTGGCTCGACGCTAGGCTCGGGCTTTCACCGCCCGCGCCAGACATGGCCAAGGAGGGATTTGCGCTCGTCGGCGGCAGGGTCGAGGTCATCGGCGGCCGCCCGGTGCCGGCATTGGTGTATCGCCATCGTGAGCACTTGATCACACTTGTCGCCGAGCCTCAAAATGGCGGGGCGGTAACCGAGCCGGTCGACCTTTCGGAGGGCGGCTTCTCGCTGGTGCAATGGAGCGACGGCGCGTTCTCCTATTGGGCGATCTCCGACATGGAGCGGCCCGAACTCGACGATTTCGTGGCGCGCTTCCGCGCCGCCGCCGTGACCGGCTGATTTCCGTCTTTCCAGAACACACGTGCAATGCGCCGCCGTGGTAGCCGCAGGTCCTACGCGCCCGAAGCTGACGGGCCCTACCGGCCCAATCATATCGACTTCGGACGCGAGGCGCATGCCCGCAATTGATCTCTCGGCTTGACCTAAACTGCCAGCCGAGTGCGGCGCTCCGGAGCGCGCTCGCCAGCTCATTTCATCCATCCCATCGCCGGCGTGTTCGGGTCGCGCCTGCCAGCATAGTCCACGCCCGCCAGCCGCTGGATTTCTCCCGTCCAAAAATTTCTTGGCAGCTCGGGAATAAAGCGAAGCCCCGCCGGGTCTTGCTGTGTAGCGGGGCCGTTCTCCGCACGTACTTCAATCCCAAAACAAGGAAACCTCGAAATGAACAGAATCACATTCGCTGCAGTCGCGATGCTGCTCGCAACTGGCACTGCATTTGCTGGCAGCGACCATTACGGCTCGAGCAGCGCCAACCAGCCGGCCGCGACTGTCGACCATAGCTATACCGCTTCGATCCAGGCCTCCGACATCGGGCGCCAGAACGGCGTGACCAAGGTGACGACCGGGCGAGCCAGATGACTGTTCAGGACATCATCGCCCAGCACAACCGCGACGGCATCTGGGGCCGCTGATCGCGTCCGTCAATCAACTCCAAAACATCTCAACTCTCGAAATCAGGAATTATCGACGTGAAAAAGATCGCTCTTACCGCTGCCGCCATCCTCGTTGCGACGAGCAGCGCTTTCGCTGACAGCGACCATTATGGCTCGAATAATGCCAACCAGCCGGTGGCCAATGTCGACAAGTCTTACACGGCTTCGATCCAGAAGCCGGCCATGGCTCAGCACAAGCTCGAGCTGACCACGAAGTCTGACGCGGACGAACCCGGGCAGGGCATCTGGGGTAACTGAGGTCGAATCCGCATTCAGGGACGGAGGGCCAGGGGCGCTCCCTCATCCCTGGAAATCACCGTTTCCCACAGGAGATCACCATGTTCAACATGACACGCCGCACACTGCTTGGATCCGCTGCCGCCGCTGCCGCCTTCGGCCTTGCCGGAAAGCTGGAATTCACACGTCCCGCATTCGCCGAAACGCCGGTCGAGCCTGCCGTTGGCTTCTATAAATACAAGGTCGGCGATATCGAGGTCACCGCCATCTACGATGGTATCTGGCGCAAGCCGCACGACCCGGCCTTCATCAAGGATGTCTCCGTCGAGGACACCAAGGCAGCGCTTGCCAAGGCCGGCTTGACCACGGACTTCATGCCCATCCCGCTCACCGTCGTCGTTCTCAAGATGAATGGCAGGCTGATCATGATGGATGCCGGATCGGGCGTTGGCCAATGGCAGACCAATGCCACCCATCTGCCGGCCAACATGGCCGCGGCCGGCATCGACTACACGACGATTGACACCATCATGATCTCGCATTTCCATCCCGATCACGTCTGGGGTCTGATGGAAAAGGGCACCAGCAAGCCGGTCTTCCCAAACGCCGAACTCATCGTCCATACGACGGAATACAATTGGTGGACCGACCCTGCCCGCCTTGCAAAACTGCCGGAAGGCCGCAAGCCGGCCGGCAAGCGCATCGCCGAGAACTTCCCGAAATGGAAGAACTGGAAACTGGTCGAGGATGGGGCCGAAGTCGTGCCCGGCGTCCAGATCATCGCCGCGCCCGGCCATACGCCCGGCCACTCGGTGTATCTGGCGAACTCCGGCAAGGAACAGATCATGATTTCGGCCGACACCATGTATGTGCCGGCGCTGCTGGCGCCGCATCCGGAATGGCAAGGCAGCTACGACCAGGACGGGCCGACGGCGATCGCCACGCGGCACAAGTTGATCGATCGCGTCATTGCCGATGACATACGAATCGCAGGATCGCATTTCCCCTTCCCTGGCACCGGCACCTTCGTCAAGGACGGCAACGCCTATGGCTTCTCCCCGGTGCAGATCTGAACGGGAGCACAAGAAAGCGAGAGAGACAATGAACCACAAAGTTTTCGGGAAACCTGCCCTTTTCGGGCTCTTAGGTGCCCTGACGGTCCTGACCGTCGTGCCCGTCGCCGTCATCGTGCCGGCCTATGCCGTGGACAACATCGAAGGCGACGACGCACCGGACCTCACCGGCATCAAAGCCAAGATCGAGGCCAAGAACTATACGGGCGCGCTGGCCGACCTTCGCGACCTTGCGCAAGACACCCAACAGGCCGACGTCTACAATCTGCTCGGCTTCACGTTGCGCAAGACCGGCGACTACGAGACGGCGCTAACTTACTACAACAAGGCGCTCGAACTGAAGCCGGACCATAAGGCCGCGCGCGAGTACCTCGGCGAGCTGTATGTCGCGACCGGCGATATGGCCAAGGCCAGGGAGCAGCTAGCGTCGCTGACGCAGTTGTGCCCGGCCGGATGTGAGGAGCGCGCGGACCTGCAAAAGGCCATCGACACCAAAGTGACCAAGTAGCCAAGGCAGGCGCCTCGGGGCGCCTGCCATTTCTTTCCGTCTGGAGCCAATCGTGACAACGATACAAATCGCCTCGAAATTACACCTCACGGACTTGACCCTGCTGATTGGTCGGCTGCTGCTGTCACTGCTCTTCGTGCATGAAGGCCTTGAGTTGGCGAGCCACTTCGACAGTGCCGCAAAAGCCATGGCGGCACTCGGCGTCAGCTCGCCGCTTCTAATCGGCACCATAGCGCTTCAGCTAGGAGCTGGGCTTGGCGTTGGCCTGGGCCTCCTGACCCGCCTGTGCTCGGTCTGCCTTGGACTGTTCTGCCTGGCAACGGCCGCCCTATTCCACACCAACTTTGCCAGCCAGAACGAATTGCTGCATTTCGAAAAGGATCTCGCCATAGCCGGCGGCATGTTCGCCCTCGCCATAGCCGGCGCCGGCGCGATCTCGCTTGGCAGCGTGGTGACTAGCTTGGTGAGGCGTCGGCGGCGGGAGAGAGACTATGCCGCGCTCATAGCGGCGGGCCGCCCGTGGTCGGCGGGCGATATCAAGCTTACGTACTAAAATCGGCCAATATCCCGGATCTCATTTCAACCGCCGCCTGGACGGCGGCTACAAACTGATGGCGCACGCCGCTCGTGACTGGCGCGGATCATCTAGCGGGCGATATCGAAGTCGATACCCACGTGATCGTCAGGCATCATGCCGCGCTGGGAGGTTGTTGCTTCGGCTACCAACTCAAAGTGATTGTCTGGGACAGTTCGGCGATGTCGCCATAGATCTTCGAACCTGGGACGAGAAAACATTTGTCACCGAGGACTTCGAAGAGTGAGCTTGACGCGGTGCAAAACGGCAGGTTCTTCGAATTGGCGTACGTGCCCAAGGTCGCGGTTTCGACCTTAAGGTCCTTGGCTTCGGCACAGCCGACACTGATCGCGAGAATAGCGATAGCAAAGAGAATCGTCTTGCTCATATTTTGTGCCTGGATCCAGCTCTTGTCGGGTAAGTGCCGCGATGCACCAAAGTAGCACCGGCCCACGATCGGCTTCATCCATCGATTGGAGGAAGCGGGCTCATCCATAATTAGCAATATCTTGAGGAAGGCGCGGGCGCGCCAGACTCATGGAACGGCGGACGGAAATTTCTATGGTGACGAGCGTGGCGATCACGGCCAGCGTTCGCAAACGGTCACTCAGGACGGCGTAAACGTCTCGACTCCGAGCTATGCTTTCCGCTTTCCATCATTGACCGTACCAAAGCGTCGCGCAGCATAGTGCGTGGAAGCGACTCCGGCGTGCCGCTAGAGCCCGCAACAGACGGCACTCTAAGCTCTACCGCGGCTGAAATGAAAAGTTCCGGTCGGAACTCGTTCAGTTTGGGGTCCCAGTGGCCATCGCTAGACATTTCGAGATTTGCGTTCGAACCGGCTCGCTTCATCGGCATGAGCGGGTTACGGCCTACATCCTCAAAGCAAGACAGCCCGCATTCTCGCCCCCTTCGGTCGGTCGGTGCGCAAACCTGTCATCACTGGTACTGCCGCCTCACCCCAGCTTCGAGCGTGCACCCTGGGCCCATGTGCGCTTCACCATTCTTTCACTTTATTAGCGTACGTTCATATACGGACATGTTGATGTAGCTTGTACGTGCCCAAAGCCCCGGCGCAACGACCCAGCGCTGGGGCTTTTTTGTCCGCCTGGTAATCCGCGTGTTCAATCCGCCGTCGCTCTCGATCCGAGTGCGAGCGAATTACGCCGCAAAGTCTCTGAGGCAAGACGCTGTGGGCGCCACCGCGGTGCGAAGCGCGAGTGCGGAGGAACTTTCTGGCACTCCGCCAATTATTGTGCATGTCCCAAACAGCACACGTCGAACCGCCCCTTCTCTCCCAAGACAGCCCGGATAGGAGCGTGAACTGCGCAGTCGCCCTCGAGGGCGCGTACGCCGCTCTGGTGTCCTCTTGCATCGAGCAAGGCTGGACGGCTGAAGAGGCTGCCACCGCACTTTTCAACCTCGCCAAGGAACACCTCGAACAGCTCAAGGCGACGCCATCGACTTGAGCATAGCTGTGCGTGTTTCGACATTTCGACGTCGCGGCGTCGGATTATTTGCATGCAAACCAGTTTTACGACGCTATCCTCCCATCCTCAACGGAAGATCCTGGGAGGAATGCATGGCTGCGCATGAGCAACATGCCGTTGAAATTGTTAGGGACAAAGAGTGGTCAGTTCGCGTGACGGTCAACGGCACCACCACCACGGTCCCTTTTACATCAGAAAGCTACGCGCGTTCGTTTGCAGATGGTCAGGCCTTCCGGCTGGGCGTTCAGGTCGCGGAGATCAAGAAGGCGGCCTAGCTGCGCGCTTGGCCCCAGGCCGCATGGCGATTAAACCTCGAGTGACCAAAGCCGGTTGAATTAGCCGTTGCGCGGCATAAGAGCTTGTGCCTATAGTTAGTACGTGGCTCGCACGAACAAACAGACCTGACTGTGACGACCTGTAGATGGCGGCCAAGCTGGGCTGCTGCACGGTCTGGAGGTGAGCCGGAGCACTCCGTCAACAGGGGATACGCACAGTGAACCGCTTTCAGAAACTCTCGACCGCAGCTCTCGTCGCAGCATCCTTCACGTCGGCCGCCCTCGCCGCGAATGACAAGCTGACGATCGGCATCGTCACCTTCTCGACCTCCGATGTCGACACAAACCAGATGGTCGACACGATGAGCCAGGAAGCCAAGTCCAAGGGCTGGTCGGTGGAAACGCTCAATGCCAATGGCGATCCTTCGCAGGCGATCACCAGCATCAAGCAGCTGGCAACCAAGAAGGTGGACGCCATCATCGTCACGGTCTTCGATTCGACCGGCCTGGCGGCAGGGCTCCAGGCGGCGGCGGACGCAAAGATCCCGGTGCTTTCGGCCGGCGGCGGCATGGCCGACGGTATCGCGCTTTCTGCAAGTACCGGTGCTGCGCAGCCGCTGATCGACCTGATGCTGAAGGATATCGGCAAGTCCGGAACTGTGCTCGACCTCACCTACCATCCCGGCATTCCGTGCCGCGAACGAGCCGACGCTTTCGATGCGGCGGTCAAGGCAAATCCGGGGCTCAAGGCGACCTCTCACGAGATCAGCATCCCGGGTGCTGCCGAGTCCTCGCAGGCCGCGACCAACGCCTGGCTTGCAGCCAATGCCAACGCCAAGGGGCCGTTCGCCATCTTCAACTGCTATGACGACAACGCTATGGGCGCGATCGCGGCGCTGAAGCAGAACGGCCGCAGCGACGTGAAGGTCTATTCGTTCAACGCCACAGCACCTGCTGTCCAAGCCGTCAAGGACGGGACGATGACCGCCACGCTCGGTGTCGATCTGACTTCGGCAGGCAAAATGCTAGTCGATCAGATTCCCGATATCCTTGCAGCCGGCGACCAGTGGAAGCCCAAATCCTTCGTGCCGGGCTATACGCTCGTCACCAAAGACAACGTCGATAAGTTCATGAAGGACAATCCGCAGTAAGTTCTGCCGATTGAGGTCCGGTCCGGACTTGCCGGGCCGGCCGGAATGCCGTCATGAGAGCCACCATGTCCGCTGATCATTTACTGCCCGAAACCAGCGCTCCGGCAGAGGCGCCCCGCGTCCAGCCGTCAATGCAGTCCGGCTATATCTCGCCCAGTGCCCGACAGCGGCGCGCGTTGCTCATGCGCCTGCTCGGGACCTACGGCACCATCATCGTGCTGGCCTCGATGCTGGGGATCTTCTCGGTGCTGGAGCCGGGCACCTTCGCAACCATCGGCAATTTTCGCAATATCGTAAACGACATGGCGATCGGAACCATTGTCGCGGCCGGCCTCACCGTGCCACTCGTCGCCGGTGATTTCGACCTCAGTATCGGCTATGTCGCGAGTTTCTGCGGGCTGCTCGTGGTCGGGCTGTTGAGCAGCAGTGGCTTGCCGATCCTACCTGCCATCTTCCTTGTCGTCGGCCTCGGAACGGTCATCGGCATTGTCAACGGCATTGTCGTTTCGAAGATCGGCGTGAACGCCTTCATTGCCACGCTTGGCACGGGCACCATCGTCGTCGGGCTGAACTACGCCTATTCGGGCGGAATTCCGCTGCAGCTCACGCAATCGCGCGAATTCACCAATATCGCGATCGGCCGCATTGCCGGGGTCCCGCACCTCGTCATCATCATGGCCGTCGTGCTTGCGCTGCTGTGGGTGATCCTCAACCGCACGGTGCAGGGTCAACACATCAAGGCCATCGGCGTCAGCCCGGAATCAGCGCGCCGCGCCGGCGTCGCCGTCGATCGCAGCCGCATCGTTGCCTTCGCCATCGCCAGCACCTGTGCTGCTATCGGTGGCGTGCTGATGGCCTCCAATCTCGGCTCCGGCCAGGTGACGGCGGGTGACAGCTTCATGCTGACCTCGTTCTCGGCCGCCTTCCTTGGCTCGGCGGCGCTGCGAGAGGGTCAGTTCCATATCCTCGGCACCTTGATCGGCGTGCTGACGGTCGCCGTTGGCAACAACGGGCTGGCCATGATCGGCGCGCCGATCTTCACGCAGTTCTTGTTTACGGGCTGCCTCCTGGTGGTCGCCGTGGCGCTCGGCGGCATCGGCCGCCGCTATGCGAGGGGATAGGCCATGGCGCACAAAATGCTGCTCAGCCTGCGCGGGATCTGCCGCAGCTTCGGCGGCATCCAGGCACTCGATGACGTTTCTTTGGACGTCGCCAAGGGCGACATACTCGGCCTCGTTGGCGACAATGGTGCCGGCAAGTCGACGCTGATCAAGATTCTGGCCGGCGCGCACGACCCGACTTCCGGCGAGGTGATCCTCGAAGGGCGGCCGCAAAAGCTGTCGCCGCCGTCCGAAGCGCAACGTCTCGGCATCGAGACGGTCTATCAGGACCTGTCGCTGATCGGCACGTTCACCGCCGCCGAAAATTTCTTTCTCGGCCGCGAGATTGCGCTTGGCCGCGGCCCGGCGCTGCTACGCTGGGTCCGCCGCAAATCGATGGGCGACATCGCGATGCGCGGCCTCGAGGACCTGCACATCGATATCCCCGGGGTGCGCAGCAAACCGGTGGATCGCATGTCCGGGGGCCAGCGCCAGTTGGTGGCCATCGCGCGAGGTGCCTTTTGGGGCCAGAAGCTGCTGCTGCTCGACGAGCCCACCGCGGCGCTCGGCGTGCGCGAATCCCGTGAGGTGCTCGATCTCATCAAACGACTCGGCGCCCAGGGGCTGACGATCATCATGGTCACCCACAATCTCGATCATCTCTGGCAGGTGTGCAACCGCGTGGTGGTGATGCGCAGGGGCCGCAAGGTCGCGGATCTCGCAAGTTCCGGCACCAACATGGAGGAGGTCGTCGCTTATATCACCGGCGCCAGGCAGCCGGCGACCGAGCAGGCGGTCGCATGAGCGCGACTGAAACGATGACGCTGCGCCGGCTGCTGGCCAACGCGCCGAGCCGCTGGGGCCATTGGGGTGCCGACGACGAGATCGGGGCGCTCAACTATCTGACCGCCGACGAGGTCAAGCGCGGCCTGGCGTCGGTGCGGGAGGGCCGCACCTTCACCCTCGGCGTGCCGGTCGCGACCTCCCAGGGCGATGCCGTCTTTCCCGGCCGCTGGCCGGCGAAGCACTTCATGGTCGCCGACAAGGCCGGCTTCGAGAACGGCCACTGGCAACCGCTTGCCGGCGGCCTCGAATTCGCAGACGACTATGTCACCGGCTTCGCACAGGCCGGCACGCATTGCGACGCGCTCGGCCACATGTGGTTCGACGACACGCTTTGGAACGGCTTCGCAGCAAGCAGTACCAATGGCGGCATGACCAAAGCCAGCATCATGCCGATCGCGGAGCGTGGGATCGTCGGACGCGGGGTGCTGCTCGATATCGCCCGGTTCCGCGGCAAACCGGTCCTGGAGCGCGCTGAAACATTCACGCATCGCGACCTCATGGAATGCGCCCGCACCCAAGGGGTCGATATCCTGCCGCGCAGCATCCTTCTCGTTCGCACCGGCTGGGTCGGCGCACTGGCGGCGGGAAGCCAAGGCGTTGGCGATGGATATTGGGAACCCGGACTGACCTTCAGCCTCGACCTCGTGCGCTGGTTCGACGAGATGCAGATCCCCTGTCTGGTTACCGACACGCTGGCCAACGAGACAACCTACGAGCCCGAGACCGGGCTGATGCTGGTGCTGCACGCCGCGCTGATGCGCAATCTGGGCGTGGTGTTCACCGAAATGGCATCGCTCGACCTGCTGGCCGCCGACTGTGCCTCCGACCGCCGCTACGAAGGCTTCTACTGCGCCAGTCCGGTCAAAGTGAGCAAAGGCACCGGCGGCGCGGCAAATCCAGTGTTCATCAAATAGCACCCAACAAGGTAGAATGGCTTATGACTTCTGCAGACGATCAGATCTGTTTCCTGCCGGCCACGGAACTGGCCCAGCGCATCCGGCGCCGCGACCTGTCGCCAGTCGAAGTGACCGAGGCTTATCTGCGCCGCATCGAGGCGCGCAACCCGTTGGTCAACGCCTATACGCTGGTTCTCGGCGATCAGGCGATGGAGGCCGCGCGGGCCGCCGAAAAGGCGGTGATGACAGGCGGTCCGCTTGGACCGCTGCATGGCGTCCCCGTCGGTATCAAAGACCTCGACGATGTGGCCGGCGTGCCCTCATCGATGGGTTCATTGGCGGTGCACGACCGGGTGCCCAAGACAAGTGCTGTGGCAGTCGAGCGCCTGCTCGACGCAGGCGCCATCGTGCTCGGCAAGACCAACACGCCGGAGTTCGGCCATAAGGGCATCACCGACAATCTGCGCTTTGGGCCGACCAGTACGCCCTTCGCGATCGGCTACAATTCCGGCGGCTCGTCCGGCGGCAGCGCGGCAGCGGTCGGCGACGGCATGGCGGCCCTGGCGCAAGGCACGGACGGCGGCGGTTCGGTCCGCATCCCCGCCTCGTTCAGCGGCACCGTCGGCTTCAAGCCCTCTTTCGGCCGCATTCCTTCGGTGACTCGGCCCGACGCCTTCCTGTGGGGACATCCTCTGGTCCACATCGGACCACTGGCCCGCACCGTTGCGGACGCGGCGCTGATGACCAAGATCATGGCCGGGCCACGCAACCGCGACCCGTTCTGCCTGCCGGACGACGGCGTTGACTATGTCGGCGCCGTTGCCGGGCCGACACGGAAACTTCGCGTCGCCTACAGTCCGCGACTAGGCAATTTCCCTGTCGATGCTGAGGTCGCCACTGTCATTGCCCGTGCCGTCGATGTCATGCGAGGACATGGCATCGAGGTTGACGAGGTCGAGCTCGATTTCAGGGCCGATCACAAGGACCTGGCGGCGCTTTGGGTGCGCACGATCTCGATCCACTATGCTGCCATCGCCGTGTACTGGAAACAGGAGGGCATCGACCTAATGGGCGAGCACGCCGAGGTGCTCACCCCGCAGTTCCTCGCCATGCTGGAGGGCGCTTACAAGGTGTCCGCCGTCGACCATGCGCTCGACGATGTTTTGCGCACCGGCGTGCATGATGGCCTCGAGGATGTATTCGAAACCCATGACCTGATCGTCTCGCCGACGCTGGCCGTTCCGCCCGTCAAGAATGCCACGGACGGCAACACGATCGGGCCGACATCGATCAATGGCGAGGCGGTCGATCCGCTGATCGGCTGGTGCATGACCTATCCAATCAACTATACCGGCCATCCGGCGATTTCGGTTCCGGCCGGCCTGACGGCGCAGGGCCTGCCGGTCGGCCTCCAGATCGTCGGGCGGCGGCATGCCGACGAAACCGTTCTGGCGATGGCGGCTCAGTTCGAACGGATGCAGCCCTGGGTCCAAAATTATCCGGGGCTCGCCGGATAGTGGGTGTCGGAATACCTAGCAGAATGTCTTCGCTTTCGTGGCCAAGTCGGTGCAGCTTTTAGGCTGCCCCGTTTTCCCCGGGCTATAGACGGGAGCGGTCCGTGATACGGCTTTGGGATCAGGCGGCTCCTTACCATCTGCTGGTCTTTCGATTATCATCGGCTGTCGTTTCGATTTTCTCCCAGAGCCCCGATGCTGCAGAACTTCGCTCGCTGAGGCTGCGGGGAGCGGCACAGAAGATCCAACCGCGCGTCTTTGATCTTTTAGCCTACCTGGTTAGGAATGCGGGTCGGGTGGTGCCGAAGGACGAGCTCATGGATGCCCTTTGGCCGGAGCTGACGGAAGCTTCCCTTCACCGCGCCGTAAGCCTGGCCCGTCGCGCGCTTGCCGGGGTTCGGCGACCTGCATCCGCAGCTTCGTCAGGCACGGCTATCGCTTCGGGGTCGATGATCCCGGTCTCGGCCAGATTGCGCCGACTGAGCCGACCGATGACCTGGAGATCTCTGCCGCACGAGACCTAGTCCTGCGGCGGGACTGGGCGGGCGCGGCCGAGCGGTTCGATGTCATCTCCCGGAAGCGGGACGTGGATCCGGGGGATCTTGATCTCTGGGCCTTGGCAGTCGAGTGTCATGGCCGTCCAGTCGCGGCAATCCCGATACTTTCTCGTGCAGTTGCGGCTCATATGCGGATAGGTCAGTCGGTGCGGTACGTGTGGATCTTCGCAATGTGGGCGAGCACCTCCGGCTTTATTGGTCCGCGAACTATCACTGCCCAGTCGGTCGAAGACGGGCGGGTATCCATTCCAAACGAACGAGACATGGTCTGATCTCCTGTGGTTTCGGTTGTGACGCCCGTCTCGGCGCTTACGGGAGGATCGCAGCGTGGCGGCGAAGCAAGTGTTTGAAGACCCGTCGTTTCGCTGACTGCAGACCAGCGCGGCTCACCCTTGGCTGACGCAAAAAACCTCTTGTTTTCCCACTGTCGTTCCCACTGCACGTCAAACGCTACCGCCCGAGGGTTAGCCGTCCGGGGCGATCCCGGTCGAGCAATATCCGAACCAGGAGTGAATGACATGCAGGACGATACAATGGTCATGGAGAAGTCTTCCGTTAAGAAGGCGCCGCGGGAGCCAAGGAACGGCGTTGACACGCCCACCCTTCTGGCCACCATCAACGCAGTCGCGGGGCAGCCCGAGCTTGCCAAGTTCCAGTTCCGTGCCAAGAGCCGCTGGATTGCCGGCACGCACAGCAGCAGCACCATGGCCAACTTCTTCGGCGCCGGCACCGAGCAGTCTCACAAGATGGCCTACCAAGCTGACAGCGACCATCCAGCGGTGCTGTGCGGCACGGACAACGGACCGACGCCGGTCGAATATCTTCTCCACGCGCTTGCTTCATGCCTCACGGCCGGCATCGCGAACATCGCGGCCGTGCGCGGGGTGACCCTGCATGAGGTGGAGTCGACCGTCGAAGGCGACATCGACCTTCGCGGCATCCTCGGCATCTCGAACGAGGTCCGCAACGGCTACCAAGGCATCCGTATCTCCTTCAAGATCAAGGGCGATGCTCCCGCTGAGAAGCTTGAGGAGATCGTGATGCAGTCGCGCGCCCGTTCCGCCGTGTTCGACGTGCTGACCAACGGCGTGCCGGTCTCGGTTGTCGTGAAAGGCTGACTTCGGTCCGGACGAGCAATATCGCCGGCCTCGTCCTGGAAAGGATGGCGCCGGCGATCTTTTGCCCCTGTTTGCAAGGCGCGGATTCCATGCAGCGTACAGACGTGGCCATTATCGGCGCCGGACAGGCGGGTCTCGCCATGAGCCGATGCCTGTCCGAGCGCGGCGTCGACCACGTCGTGCTGGACCGCGGCCGGATCGCGGAGCGCTGGCGCAGCGAACGGTGGGACTCGCTCCGCCTGCTGACGCCGAACTGGATGACGCGCCTGCCCGGCGGCGGCTATCGCGGCGCCGATCCCAACGGCTTCATGACAATGGCTGAGACCGTCGGGTTCCTGGAGGATTACGCGAGCTCGATCACCGCGCCGGTGGAGGACGGTGTGGAGGTGCTTTCGGTCGAAAAGATCGACGGAGGCTTCCGGCTGCTGACCGATCGCGGCCAATGGAGTGTGCCTGCGGTCGTGGTCGCGACCGGATACAGCGATCGGCCCCGCATTCCATCAATTGCAAAGCACATCTCCTCCCGGATCCGGCAGGTCGTGCCGCGGGACTACCGCAACCCTCGGCAGCTGGCTAAGGGCGGCGTTCTCGTGGCCGGTGCCTCCGCGACCGGCATACAACTTGCTGAGGAGATCAATCGCTCCGGCCGCGCGGTAACCCTGTCGGTCGGCAGTCATACGCGATTGCCGAGGCTTTATCACGGGCACGACATCCTGTGGTGGCTCGACCGGCTGGGAACGCTTGCCAAACCCATCGCCGAAGTTTCGGATCTCGCCGCCGCACGGCGGCAGCCGTCTCTGCAGCTCATAGGTACACCCGAGCGCAGGTCTCTCGATCTCGCCGGCCTTCGTGAGCAAGGCGTTCGTCTTTTCGGTCGAGCGGTTGCCGCCTGCGATACGCGCATTCGGTTCAGTGGCGATCTCGCCGACACGACCGCGGCGGCGGAACGCAGGCTGAGGCGCGTCCTGGCCAACATAGACCGCGCGGCCGCCGGCAAAGCCTGCTACTCGATCGACCCCGGATACATTCCGAGCTTGTTCCTGAGCGCCGAACCGACCGAAATCGATCTCATCGACCGGGGTATCGAGACCATCATATGGGCCACCGGCTATCGCCGGGAATACCCATGGCTGAAGCTGGATGTGTTCGATTCCTGGGGCGAAATCCTGAACGACGGCGGCGTCTGCGCGTATCCGGGACTTTACGTGCTCGGCCTCAATTTCATGCGCCATCGAAGCTCCAGCTTCCTCGACGGCGTCGGCCGCGATGCCGAGGCTTTGGCGGCTCACATGGCAATGTTTCTCGACGTCTCTCGCCGAGCCGCGGCCTGACCGCCGAATACAACGCTGGCGCGGCAAAAATCGACGTTGCCATAAACGCTGACACTCACGCCCGACCACGACAAGCGCTCCACTGGCGCCGTAGTCAGCGCCCGCAACCATGGAGAAAATCAAAATGAGTGCAATGGTGAACCCATCCCTGTCCCTCACCACAACGCGAGGTTTGCGCTGGGCCGGCGGAACGATGCTGGCCGCAGTCTGGCGTTTCATTCGCATCCAGCGGGACCGTCGACAGCTTCATGAGTTGCCGGATTACCTCCTGCGCGACGTCGGCATCACCCGCTTCGAGATCAACTGGGTCACCTCGTTTGCCGCGCGTGATGCCAGCCGCCGCTCTCGTTTATGAGGCGGGAGGGAGGGAATGATTGCCTCATCGACGTTCCACGTCTCGCATAAGGCGTGCCACGCACCGCTTGTCATCGCCCTGCACTGCTCCGGCGGCAGCGGACGTCAATGGCGCAAGCTGGCGGAGCGGCTCGATGAGAGCTACCGGTTCATCGCGCCCGATCTGATCGGGGCGCCGGGCGGCGGCACCTGGACAGGCGCCGGCGCTTTCCGTCTGGCCGACGAAGCCGTCGGGATCCTGGAGATGATCGACCGCCATGACGGGCCTGTGCATCTTGTTGGCCATTCCTATGGTGGTGGGTTGGCCCTGCATATAGCAGCGACGCGTCCAGACCGGCTGGCCAGCCTCTCGGTTTATGAGCCGTCGGCCTTTCATCTGCTGCACGAGCTGGACTCTGAGGGCCACGAGGCGCTCGGCGAGATCTCGGCGATCGCAGGCGCGATCCACGACGGCTTGATCAACGGTAGCTATCTCTCCGCAGCAGCTCGTTTCATCGATTACTGGAGCGGAGCCGGCACCTTCAACGCGATGAAGCCGGAACTTCAGGCGGCACTCGTGCGGTTTCTGCCGAAGGCCAGCCTCGACTTCCACGCGTTGATCCATGAGTCGATGCCGGCAAGCGAATATGCCCGATTTGACTTTCCGGTCTTGGTATTGCGCGGCGAATTTGCACCAGTTCCGACGCGGCTTATCGCTCGCGAACTCATTTCCCGCGTTCCGGCCGCGATCGGGGCGATTGTTCCTGGCGCCGGACACATGGGGCCGCTGACCCACGCAGATTTGGTGGCGGATCGTTTCCGGCAGATTTTGTTCCATGACACCGCGGGGTCGCGAGCTGCCTGACCGCGGCTTGCTTGCCCTACAGGCAGCGCCAACCTTCAAAGCAGATCCTTGGATATGGAGGAATCACACCGTAGCTTCTATGCGATCACGCACGATATTTCCGGCTGGGTCCTCCGTGTCGGAGAAATCCTCGCGCATCCGCATTTCTGTGTAGAGCCTGTCCGCTTCCGCGAGAGTGGCAACCGCGCCAGCGATCTTGCCGCGCCGCTTCGCGAGCCCGAGAGCTAGCAAGGAGCGGGCAAGCTCTGGCCGCAATTCAACCCGCCTGGCAAGGCTGCAGGCCTGTTCGAGCAAGCTAATGGCCGATCTGGAAGGTTTCAGCTCGGCAAGGCCGCGCAGTACGATGATCTCGCTCCACGGATCGCCGCGTCCCTGTGCAAGCTCGAGCGCATGGCCGAGATTGGCCGCAGCTTCCGGCTCACAGAGGCGCGCGCGCACGCATGCGAGCACGGCGCGCGCGTGACATTCGAACTGGGCAAGATCGAGCCGCTCAGACTCGGTCACCGCCATTTCCAAGGTGGCGCCCGCGTCGTGGTTGCGGCCGAGCAGGAATTCCGCATGCCCGAGCACCGTCAACAGCCACGGCCGCAGTAGAATAGATGCGCTGGTCGCGGCTTCGGAGGACCAAAATTGCAGCGCCTCGACAAGCGTCGGCTCCGGCCCGCGCAGGATGCCCACGACACCGGTGAAATAGGCGGCCGCGCAGCTGTCGA
Source organism: Mesorhizobium sp. WSM4830 (assembly GCF_055811495.1). Classification (NCBI taxonomy): domain Bacteria; kingdom Pseudomonadati; phylum Pseudomonadota; class Alphaproteobacteria; order Hyphomicrobiales; family Phyllobacteriaceae; genus Mesorhizobium; species Mesorhizobium sp. WSM4830. Next base: position 58,856 of record NZ_JBVVQI010000022.1, read on the forward strand.
TCGGGCGCGCCACTTCGGCAGCGACCTTCTGCAACTCGCCAAGCGAACACTCCGCATCATCGAACCGGCCAAGGCGCGCTTCCGCCTGCGCGCGGTGCCCCAGGTACCAAACCGCACGAGCACCGAGCTGTCCGAAACGCTCAAGACGCCAAGCTTTGGTGAATCTCTCCTCATGCGGAACAAGCCGCTCCAGCACCTGCCGCGCCTCGCTGCGGATCAGAAGCGCCTGTGAAGCGGCCAGATCCGACTCGCTTATGCAGCGCTGCACCCCGTTTGCCGTCGCGCCGCGCTTGAGTGTATCGGCCGGTTCCAGCGCCTCCTCGTAGCGGCCGTGGGAGCTGTTGAGATAGCTCAAATGGAGCAACACGTCGGAGATGAGTTGCGGATCGCCCAGTTCCATGGCCAGTTCGCGCGCTTCCAACAACTGCGGCAGCGCTTTCCGGTAGGCCCCAAGGGCTCCGTAGGCGGGCCGCATCCGCACCCGCAGGTTGATTGCCTGGGCGAGTGTTTTCGGATTTCGGGGCAACGCGGCGACGGCCTTGCGGGCGCTTTCGAGGAACTGGACCGCGGCCGAATAGGCCGAGCGTTCCTCTGCCCGACCCGCCGCTTGCAGCAGATAGTCAGCGGCCGGTTCCCATGCCTCGGCACGAAGCGCGTGTTCGGCCAGTTCCTCGATGTGGTGGTTCAGAGATCCGGCATACAGTCTGTCCATCGCAACCAATGCAGCCCGATGCAGCCTTTTTCGATCCTCCGCCAGCAGGGATTCATAGGTTACCTTCAGGGTCAAGGCGTGCTTGAACGTATATTCCACATGAGGATAGCTCTGGACCTCGAACAGGAATTCCAGACTCTGCAGTTTGGCCAGGCATAGCTCCAGCTCCGTCTCGGGCAGCGGCGATAGTGCCCTCAGCAGCGGATACGGAACATTCTTGCCGATAACCGAAGCGAGTTGGAGTGCCTGCCTTTCCGAGTCGCCCAGCTGCTGAATCCGTGCGGCGATGAGCGATTGAACCGTCGACGGGATGGTGATGGACTCCACCGGCCTCTTGAGCTCGTAGCGGCCGGACTGGCCAGCAAGGGCACCGTCCGCAATCAGTCCGCGCACCATTTCTTCCAGGAAGAGCGGCGTGCCCTCGGCGCGCTCGGCGAGCGATTGCCGAAGTTCCCCTAGGCTGGGATCGGATCCCAGCAGTTCGGTGAGGAACTGCTCCATTTCATCCCGCGCGAACCGCTCCAGCCTTATCTGCTGGAAATAGCCGCGGCGGTTCCATTCGTGCCGGTACTGCGGCCTGTAGGTGGCGAGCAGCATGATACGGTTGGCCCCCATGACCTCGACCAGCCTGTTCATAACGGCCTCGCTCTCGTCATCCATCCAGTGCAGATCCTCGATAAGCACGGCTACGGGCGCGGTTCGGCTCAACGCAACGAGAAAAGCGCTCATCGCCTCGGACACCCGTGAGGTCCGCTCCCGCGCATCGAGATGCCGCCAGGAGGAATCGTTGACCGGCAGGTCCGCGAGGAAGGAAAGCGGTGCCGTATGACGTGGATCCAGATCCAGTTCCGCCTGTTTGAACGCGAACAGGCGCTGGGCTTCCGCCAAGCCGTCTTCGCCGCGGATGCCGCAAGCCGAGAGCAACAGCTTCTTTACAGCGCCGAGAGTAACTGACGAATCAAACTCCAGACCGCCGCATTCAAGCACGGTAAAACCGGCCACCTCGTCGAGGGAGAGAAATTCATGGGCAAGCCTCGACTTACCCATGCCGGGATCGGCGACGATCCCGACGACCTGGCCGTGGCCCTCCCTGACCCTGCGCCACGTTGCAAGAAGGATTTTGAGTTCGAGCTCGCGCGCGACCAGTCCGGTGAGGCCGCGGTTGGCCCTCAGGTGCCAGCGCGACAGAGCGTGATTTTCGCCCAACAGCTCGTAAATGCGTTCGTCGCGGCCAAGGTGCGGATGCTCCGAATGCGCTAAGCGGTGCATCTGCACATAGCCTCCGGCGGCTGCGCGCGCCCGGCCCGTCGCGGCGATCGTCGCACGGTGCAAGGCACGCATCAGCCGGTTGGCCGCACGCGGCGCGGCTCCAGCCAGTTCAACCTTGCTGGCTTCGGTCGTCCATTGCTGCCGTACGATCACCTCGCCGGTGTCTATTCCGGCCCTCAACTGGATCCCGCCCTGGGAAAGCTCCTCCACTGCCAGCTTGGCCGCAAGCGCGGCGCGGCATGCAAGATAAGCGTGATCCTCGGTGGCGCGAGCAAGGCCGAATGCTGCGGTGATTGTCCCGTCAGCAGCCGAGGTGACGACGCCGCCGTGGCTCTCCACGACCTGTATCACCCGATCCTCGACGGGCTGGAATTCGCGGATCGCCTCTTCCGGATCTTCCGCTTCGAGGAGATGCAGGGCACTGACCACTTCCGCAGCGAGTACGGTGATGTACTGCCGAGAGCGGTTGATTCCCAAGGACGCCGGAGGGCCGGCCAATTGCTGCGTCTGTTCAGGGTCGGCAAGGAAACGGCGCGTTTCGTCCGCGAAGATCGCAAATGCCGGTTCATGACCAAGCAGCACATGGTTGACGCTGTCGAGCGCGACGAAACGTGCGCCGGGGATTTTGCCAGCCATCGCCTGGCCATGATCGAACGGAATGACTGCGTCCCCCGTGGCATGCATCACCAGGGTCGGAACGCGGACCCGCGGTAACAGCTCGTCCACGTCGATGACGGCGCCTTCCTCGAAGATGCGATGGGCAATCTCGGGCGAGACAGTATTGCGTTGCAGCTCGTTATACCAATTCCTCTGTTCCGGCGTTGCTTGCGGAATGAAGAGGGAAGTGAACATCTGCCGGAACACCGGGTCGTCTTGGCCCCAGCCTTCCTGTATCAGCGCTCCCATCGCTTCGCGGCGCGCTATTTCGCGCTCATTGCCCCGTTTGCGCCAGCCTTTGGTAAATCCGCCATACAGCACCATCCCGGCCACGCGCTCGGGATGCCGGACGGCATAGGCTATCGAAACGGCGCATCCCTGGGAAATGCCAAGCAGGGAGACGCGGCGCAGACCGGCCGCATCGATGATGCTCTCCAGGTCGGCGACCATGGCTTCGAAGGATAGGTCGGCGGGATACCGGTCCGATAAGCCGTTGCCACGCTGGTCGTAGCGTATCAGCTGGTAGTGCGCGGAGAGGCCCTCGATCCAATGCTTCCACACCGGACTGTCCCATTCGAGCTCGAGATGGGACATCCAGTGCGCGGCCCTTACCAAAGGCGGGCCTTGACCACTCAAGGAATAGGCGAGGCGCGCGCCGTCGGGTGTCGTGCACCGGCGGATCTCCTGCGCGAGGACCCGCTCCGGCGCGGGGCGGAGCTGTATCTCCGCCGCCGGCCAAACCTGTGGGGTGACGGTCTCGCCGGTGGGAGCGGCCTCGGGGTCGGTTGTCGAAGCGCGGCTCTGTACCATGGCGGATTGCCGTGCTGCCTCGCTCAGCCGACGGATGTCGGCTCGAAGAGCCTCGTCTCTGGGCTCCAGCCCGTGCAGGACATGGGCGAACGGAAGCGCCCGCGCCGGCTCATCCGCTAAACGGTCGACGAGTACCCGAAGGATGCGCAGATGCGTCACGTGCAGTTCGTCGGCGGTCGCAATGCGCCAGGCTTCGAATTCCGGACAGCGCGGCAGTGAGACGTCATCCAGGAAACGTCCGCGAAACGCTCCGGCGAGGGCCTCCAGTTTCTCGGGTTCGAGAGCCTCTATGTCGCGAACCCCAAGGCCGCGGAGCGGCGCGATGTCCATTACGATTTCGCTGGTGTTCAGGCGAACTGCGTTGCGGTCGGCTTGCAGGACCTCGCCGTCCCCGAGGTCGACGACCTGTCGGATTTTGGAGAGACTCCAGCGCAGGGCGCCGCGCGGATCGTCCGGTACCTCCCAGAACATTTCGCAAAGGCGCTCGCGCCGCTGGGGGCGCTCTACCAGCGCAAGATAGGCCAGCAGCGCCCGCGTCTTTTTCGAAGGCGGCAAGGAAACGACCTCGCCATGGCGAAGGACCGTCAGATCTCCGAGAACGCGAATTTCGAGCGACACTTTGTTGATCCTAGTGCGCCTGCCAAATTAGCGATGGATTGTATCAAGTCCGTGCCGCTGCCGAAAGCGTTCGTTTCCGGAGCGCGAGATTCCCGCCTGCGCTGATTTGCTCTTCTCTTGGTGGGAAGGCCGACACGGATAAGTACAGGTGAAAGCCGAGCCGGAAGGGATCACGCCCGTTCCGCTCGCTTGACGGTGGCGACGGCACTCTGAAAAGCTCCGGAGGCGAGATCTCACGCTGCCGCGCGCGCCCATCGAGGCAGCAGGCTCTCGGGATTTGCGCATGCGCCGGGCGTGTAGTTTGCGCCGATGAACTCCAGCCGGGCGGCGAGCATGCCTTCCCGCCAGGCGGCAAGCGTATCCATGCAGCCACCGATATGCTCGCCGCCGACAAAGACCTGCGGAATTGTAGGTGAACCGACCCGGGCCCTCAGGGCTTTGCGGATTTCTCCGTCCAGGCCGTTCTTCTGGAATTCAGGAGTATCGATTTCGATGGACCTGTAGGCGATTCCAACACGGTCGAAAAGCTTTCTTACCGTCCAGCAGAATTCGCACCATGTCAGAGCGAACATGACCATCGGACGCTCCGGATCATTGATCGCCTTGTCGACAAGCGCATGCGCTGACTGATCGATTTGGATTTCGTTTACAGGTGCCGATGAAAGGGCGAAGGATGGCGGCCGGTCGAAGCGGTAGCCGGGTGTGGAGCGAGAGATCGCCTCTTCGGCGGGCGACATTTCCTCGCTGATGTGATCGAACAAGATCGTGCTGAGATACCGCTCACCCGTATCAGGCAACATACAGAGCACGTTCCGGTCTGGGCCGACGCGTCGAGCAATTTCCAGTGCCCCGCTCAAGGTTGCTCCGCCGGAGATGCCCGCCAATATTCCTTCTTCCGTCGCAAGCCGGCGCGCGGCTTCCAGAGCACTGGCGCCTGAAACGGGTAAGATCTCGTCCACAAGATCGTCAGCCATCGCGTTGCCGACGATCTGTGGAATGAAATCAGGGCTCCAACCCTGCATCGGGTGTGGCCGGAAGCGAGTATGCGCCCGAGTCGGCAGTCCCTGTTCGTCGAAGGTTTGGGGAATGCCACTCGACAGCAGCGCCGAATTGTCGGGCTCGCAGACTATGATCCGCGTTTCCGCCCGCTCGCGCTTGAGCACTCGCGCCACACCGGCAAGCGTTCCGCCGGTCCCGGTGCCGGTGACCCAGTAGTCGAGTGGACGGTCCTGGAACGCCGCAAGAATTTCGAGCGCTGTCGTGCGGGCATGAATATCGGCGTTGACGGGCGTCTCGAATTGCCGGCAGAGGAACCAGCCGTGCGCTCCGGCCAGTTGGACCGCCTTGGCGAGCATGCCGCTGCCTCGCTCTACCGCAGGGGTCAATACGACCTTGGCACCGAAGAAGCGCATCAGCTTGCGGCGTTCGAGGCTGGCGTTTTCCGGCATGACGATGACGAGAGGGTAGCTTTTCCTCGCGCAAACCATGGCAAGTCCTATCCCCGTGTTGCCGCTTGTCGCCTCGATTACCGTCTGGCCAGGGCGAAGTGCACCGGAACTCTCCGCCTCTTCGATGACCGCGGCGGCGAAACGGTCCTTGACCGAGCCGCCAGGATTGAATGCCTCGAGCTTGGCATAGAGGGAAGCGGAGCCGTTATTGATGCGGGAAAGGCGGACGACCGGCGTGCCGCCGATCGTGTCGAGAATGCTGTCATAGATACTGCTCATCTCAGCTGTCCTTGCTTGGTGACGACGGCACGCCGTCGATTCCTTCGGTCTCTTAAAATGGTAGGGAAGCCGTGGTTTGCTGCGTTCGAACCAACGTGGAATTGAACGGATTTCGACGTTTGAATCAGCGGCTCATCGCCGGGTCGGGAAGGCGGCCGCATGGGACCTGCGCTCTCGCGCCATATGATGCGGCCAATACGCCCAGAACCACGAGATTGGCCGCACCTGCGACAAATGCCGCCAGGAAAGCGGGCCCATAGCTGCCGAAGGTGTCATAGACAAAGCCGCCGAAATAGCCGGCCACGCCCATGCCTACCCAGGCAATCAGCATGACGATGCCGAGTGAATGGCCGAAGCGTTCGGCTGGCGCAAATTGGCGCACGCAAAGGATCAGGCACGTCATGTTTCCGGCAAAGCCGAAGCCAAAAACCGCCGACAGCGCCAGCAGGCTGAGCTGCTGGTCCAGCGCGGGAAAAATCGCGACGCATGCAGTCTGAATAAACGACGCCAGGGCGTAGGCAGAAATGTTACCTGCCCGGTCGGCGAGGAGCCCGAATGCGATCCGCCCGATGGCGCCGAACAGCATGGCGATCAGCAGGCTGAGCGATCCGACATCCGACGATCCGCACACGGCCGTGACGAAGCTCGTGAGATGCATCAGCGGCACGCCCATGCAGGCGCAGCAGAGGAAGGCTGCGGCAGATAGCAGCGTGACCGGGGAAAGATGGCCGCCCTGGAAGCCTGGCTTCGCTGAAAAATGCGCCGGTGCGGCGAGGATCCGATTGACCGGCGGCGCCTGAACCGCCGGCATGAAGATCGCCAGCGCAGCCGTCGTCGCCACAGCCATGATCGCATATGCGAGGCGCCAGCCGACGGTGTCGATCAATGCATTTGCGGCGTAGGGCAGTATACCCTGGCCCAGGGCTCCGCCTGCTGTGACGATCCCTATCGCCAAGCCGCGGCGGCGGTCGAACCAGAGCCCGGTCACAGCAAGTACGGGTGCATAGAGACAGGCAAAGCCTAACCCGCCTAAAGCGAAGTTCGCGGCATAGATCTGCCAGAGCGAAGTGGCGAAGGAAAGCGCGGCGAGCGCGATCACCATGCCAGCCGAGCCGATAAATAGCAGGGTCCTGATATTCAAACGGTCCGCAAGCCGGCCCCAGAACAGCCCGCCCAGGGCCATGCCGACGCTCGACAGTGTGTAGGCAAGGCTTATGTCGGCTCGCGACCAGCCAAACTCAGCCTCAAGCGGCCTGATGAAAACGGATGTGAGCGCCAGGCTGCCAAATCCGAAAGCCATGGCGATCGTGGCGCCGGCCGCAGCCAACAGGCCGCGCAGCCGTATTGCGCTGTCACGAACCTTCCTGCCTGCCGCTGGTGATATTTGATGATTCCACATGTTCCTGCCTCGAAAGACCTCTTCGAAGCGGTCATCGGCCAGCGGTATGGAAGCAGGCGTGTGCGTCAGCGTGGAAAGCTCCAACGCAGGCCGTGGAAACGGCGGTACTAGATGGGGAGCTGCAGCAGCTCGGAAATGACCAGACCGGCTGCTCCTAGGAGGGCGGCCCGGTCACCTGCATCGCCGGCAATGAATTCGATCGCGCCGCCCGGTCGTGACGGAACCATGGCGCGGACATGCTCCGCGATTGCGCCGAGCAGGCAATCGCCGCCGAGCACTACATCGCCATGAATGATGAAAATGTTGGGCGCGACCGTCTGCTGCAGATTGGCAATGCCCACCGCCACATTGCGGGCATAACGGTCGAGCAGCTCAGCCGCCCCTGGCAGCCCCCGTGCCGCCATGTCGACTAGGCGGGCCGAGTCGATCAGGTCGGGTTCGGGCAGAGCCGCGCGGGAGGCCTCGCGCCGGAGCCAGCTCAAGGTGGCGATTGTGTCCCAGCAACCGCGCCTACCACAGCGGCAGGGCTCGCCGTCGAGCTGCACGAAAGTGTGTCCGAGTTCGCCGCCTGCGCCTGCTGTGCCGCGATAGAGATGGCCGTCGAAATAGAGTGCGCCGCCCAACACTTCGCCCGTGTAGACGACCGCGAACTGCCTGACGCCGCGCCCGGCGCCGAACCAGCGGTCACCCACCAGCAAGGCGCGCGGATGGTGGTCGAGCTTGACTGGCAGGCTGAAGCGTCGCCCGAGATCGTCGGCAAGCGGGTAGCGGTCGAGCGCCGGCGCGAGATTGACAGCGACGATCGACCCGCGATCCGTGTCAACCATGCCGCCGACGCCAACACCGATGCCGAGGGGCTTGCGTCGCGCCCTCGAGAGCGTGTCGCCGACGCATTCGGCGATCGCCTCGATGATTGGCTGTACCGGCCCCCTGCCGTCCGGCAGGGCGATCTTGCGTTCCGACTCGATCTTGCCGTCGAGCGTCGCCACGCAGGCGTGCACGGAATCCGGCATAAGCAGCACGCCGCAGATCGGACGGGCATTGGGCGAGAACCATAGCGGCCGGGCCGGCTTGCCGCCGCCTGGACTGGCAGGAATTGGGTCGCTCTCGACCAGTACCTGATCGTCGATCAGCGGCTGCACGATTCCAGAAATAGTGGTGCGGTTGACGCCGGCGATGCGCGCCAATTCGGCGCGACTGGTCGGTCCGAGATCGAACAGGGCTTGCAGCACACGGCCGCGATTGGTCGAGCCGACCATCGAGGAAGACAGCAGCGCCTTGCGCCGGCGCGAAACCCGCTCCGCGCCGGACGCATCGCCGGGCGGCGTGAACAGAGCGCTGCGTCCGCCATTCGGGCGCCCATCGTCGGAATCGTCCATCGTCGGGTTTTTCATAAGGGACATCCTGCCAACTCTTCTAACCTAGGACCTTACCGCTTTCGAGCACTTTGTGCGGGCAAGCAACAAACTATGCATTGCCGGGACAAGATGCGTCGCCAATGTTCAAAGATACGCCATCTATCAGCTCGGCGTCGCCTGACCCGGCCGTTTCCCTATTGGTCGGCGTTTGCCTCTTGAAGAAGCAAAGGCGTTCGCGTTTGCTGCGCCAAAGGTTCCAAGCCTGTTGCTGCTGCATGGTAAGATTTCTGCGATGTCCCCATCGCAACTCTTCTTCGGCTTTGGACGAAGCTCCACCAGAACGGCTTCGTCGGAAACCCTTGCGTTCCAGTCGTAAACTAGTGAAGCAGTGACGCTACCCGCGAGCGTGGTCCCCCAGGTTGGGCGCCATTGTGTTAGCGAAGCCGCGCGCCGATGCAGCATCGATCGTCATGCGGCCGGAAGCATCGAGACCCTGGTCAACCATCCCCGTTTGAGGGATGCTGCAAAACCTGCTCTACCGGCAAAGCGTGAGGCGATAGCTGCATCTCGAGGCAGCAAAAGTGTTACAAAGCACCGGGCTATGCGTGCGACGGACCGGGCGCCGATCCGGTTATCAGCCAATGACACCGAGGGACGGGTCAGCTACGCTGACGCGGCGGCGGACCTGATTCCGCCTGGCCGGCACCTATCCCATGCCCTCCCTCGCTCCCGATGGGTGCCGGCCATCTCTGCACAACGCGAGCGCTTCAGTTCCTCCGGAGCTTAGTGGATCCCACCCTCACCGGCCGGCGCTGTCGCAGCTCGTGCAGACTGCGCTCCCGATCGTGCTGCTGCCGGAGAGTCAGGAACTGGCGCAGACCGGTGCCGCTTGGTCGGCGAGCGGCGTTCATCGGCGATCAAGTAGTCTCGTCACCGCCTCGCGCACAAGCGCGGGGACGCTTTCGGCATCATCCAGATAGGCACTTTCCATCAGGCCGTCCGAAAGCGCGACGAGGAGTGACGCGGTGACGGAAGGAGCTGGATCGCCGTCCTCTGCGAGAAGGTTCTCAAGGCTGTTGTGATACCAAACGCGGCGCGCATTGATCGCCTGCCGCACAGGGCTGGCCGGATCGGGATATTCGGCCGCCGCGTTGAGGAACGGACAACCCCGCCAGCCTCCCGCGGTCACAGCCTCGCTGATACGCGCCATGATAGCCGAGATCATTTTCCGAGGAGATTGCTTCGGAAGCGCCGCCACTGCCGCTCGCCCGAGCCGGTCTAGCTCTTCGAGATAGGCGAGGACGAGGTCATCCTTCGATGGAAAATGATTGTAGAAGGTCGCTTTGGCCACGCCGGCTTCCGCGATGATGCGGTCAATGCCGACGGCATGGATGCCCCCTTCGTAGAAAAGTCGTGTTGCGGTGTCGAGCAAACGATGACGCGCGGAACCTGCTTCAGGGTGGCTTTCGGATTTTTTTTGCCTCATCGCTTGACGTTAACAGACAGGTCTGTATGCTACAAGCAGACAGACAGGTCTATCCAGTGAGGAGTTTGCGACATGGCATCGGTAATCAGGGAAATCATCGTGGAGGCGCCCCCGGAAAACGTGTGGGACGTAGTCGGCGACTTCGCGAACGGGCCGCCGCGCTTTGCGCCCGGCATGCTTGTGGACTGCCGGGTGGACGAGGCCGGCGTCAGGACCATCACCTTCGCCGACGGCACGGCGGCCCGTGAGCGGCTTATCGCTCGCGACGAGCAGGCTCGCCGGATCGTCTGGGGCTGGGTGGCCGACGAAGTGGTTCATGACAACACCTCTATGCAGGTCTTCACGCAGGGTGAAGCCCAAAGCCGGCTCGTCTGGATCCACGACACGCTGCCACATGAACTTGCCGGATGGCTCGCAACCGCGATGGATCGACTGGCGCCGGTCTTTCAGCGGACTTTCAAGAACCGCGATGCCAGGTCCACTGGGAATCGAGCAGCAAGTTAGGAGAGAAAGAAGATGGAACAGCTCGACACAGCCGAAGTTATCCGCCGGTTCAATCAGGCATTCGAGGAACACAACCTGCGATCTTCGAGAACTTGGTCGCACCGGATTGTGTCATGGAGCGCACGCGCTACGAAGGATACGATGTCAACCTGGCGTTCTGCAGGCGGTGGTGGCCGACCGCGTTGACCGGTTCGAGGTCGAAGACACTTTTGTAATGGACGACCGCGCCAACATCCGCTGCTCTGGTCTTTCCCGCTCGCGATAGGTAAGCAACTGAAATCCCTAGCGCCGTATTTGCGACTGGCGGCCGCTAGGTCCGCCAACCAGTTGTAGGCCTGTTCTATCGGTCAAAACCACTGACGCTGAAGCCTCCCATCACCTTGAGGGCAACAACGCCAATGTTCGCCAGCCTGCCACCATTCTCGACCAAGAACTATCAACCGTTGGCTTCCCTTGGGGAGGGATCGGGCGAGAATGCTGGATCGACGCTGCGTAGCTCCTTGCGATGGCGGATCTAAGGTGGTCGCCACAAGCCGTTCATGCCCGGGCTTATGGCGCCATGTCGCAATTGGGCCGAAATCTGCGGTTCGTCTTCGAAACACATCTGCCTGAAGGGGACATTTCCGCAAAAGAGCCATATCTGTCGCGACTGACTCATTGCCGGTGATATGAATACGGCCGGTGGTGAGACTCTATTCAATAAAGTAAGCTTGGCCAATGAATGAACGCATCCAGGAAAGGTGGCCGGATATACCGTACGGTCCTTGGCGCAGCACGTGTTCCGCGCTGCATCTTTATATTCAGATCATAGGGAAATATCGGCTCGCCCGCTCACCGTGGGTGAACCATTCCTGGCATGCGACCCTTTACACTGACGCTCGCGGTTTCACCACCGGGCTAGTGCCAGATGGACCAGGCGGCATCGAGTTGAGCCTCGATCTGATCAACCATGAAGTGGTCGGACGAGCAACCGATGGGCGCATTGCCCGGTTCCCGCTTGAGCCGATGTCGGTCGCCTTCTTTCGCGGGCGCGCGTTGGATCTCATTCGCACTCTCGGTGGGACACCGGAGTTCCATGGCAGGCCGAATGAAATTCCGCAGGCTATTCCGTTCGCCGAAGACAGGATGGAACGCCCCTACGACGCCGATGCTGTGACACGGTTCTTCAGGGCATGTGTGGCAGTGACGAACGTGCTCCAGATTTTCCGTACGGCGTATCTCGGCAAGGTCAGCCCGGTGCATCTCTTCTGGGGAAGTTTTGACATTGCCGTGACACGTTTCTCCGGTCGACAGGCGCCCTCACATCCAGGCGGTATTCCGGCGCTGCCTGACCAAATCACCCGCGAGGCCTACAGCCACGAAGTCTCCTCAGCTGGCTTCTGGCCAGGTGGGGGTGCAATCGACTTTCCCGCATTCTATTCCTATGCATACCCGATGCCGACCGGTTTTGCGGCTGCAAGAATTTCCCCTGAAGCCGCATATTACCATGAAACTCTTGGAGAATTTCTGCTGCCCTATGATGCGGTCCGGCTGGCCAACAATCCAGAAGACATGCTCATGACCTTTTTGGAAGGCACGTATCGCGCCGCTGCTGAACTCGGTGATTGGGACAGGACTGCGCTCGAGTGCAAGGTTGGGAAACCTCGACAACCTCGGCCCATGTGAGGCACAGAGGTTCGACTTAACTGATGACTTTTCCCGACTACTATTCTTCGTCGTTCCGGGCGAACTGGGGCCGACAGCGGTCGGTTCGCTTAGGACATCGCAAAAGCAGAAGCTGCCTTTCGTGCAGCGAACCACCGAGTGTGCGACCTTGAACGAGGATCGACCCGACTATCCGCTATTCAGCGATCAACCTGCAAACAGCCGGAGCGGCAACCATCATCGGCTCCTTTCCGCAGTCTCTCGGTCAAGGAAAAGCCGACCAAGGCCGGACCGACTAGTACAGGGAATTCCCGTTCTTGGGCCGCTGAGCCCCAAGGCCCTGCGCAACTAACCCAACAGGATGTGTCGCAATGAGCGACGAACAGATCATCCGCCTTCCCGGCGCCCTAGAGCACGTGGCGCTCCCATGAAGAACCTGGCCCGTAGCGCATCCCTTGATTCGGAGGACAAGGATGCTCATCAGAATCTGGGATCAAACACTAGGCAACTATCTGATTGGTTCTGTTTCGACCACCGTTCCGATGGCGGGGATCTCTGAAAAGAGAGAATGATTTCGGCCTAGCCTCCGCCTAATTGTCCGGAATCAGACAGAGCCTTGAAGGCCGCCGCACCTTGCCAGTAAATCGTATTGGTCAGGGTTTCAGGGAGGAATTCTCGATGCCTCACTCGTTTCACACAGTCACGATTGAAACAGTAGCCGAAGTCTACGTTCTCTCCAGAAGCAAAGGCCGCTTCCTGTCCATCGGACAGGCAATTTGTGCCCTTCGGAAACTCATGCCGGCTTGCAAGGCGACCGACCACGAGTTGGAGGAGATATTGGCGGCAGCGTGCGTGATTCACAGCGTGCCCGTCGCTTTCGACGCCAAAACAGCCGATGGCGCATGGCTCCATTCGTAGAGGCGGAAATGCCCGCGCTATGATGCGCGCAGGAAAGGCGTTCTAATGACCATGATCCGGTCCGCAAAAAGGTGCACGATCGGCAAGTCATGTGTGATGAAAATATAGGAGAGACCGAGCCTGGTCCTGATGTCGGCCAGCAGATCGATCATCTGCGCCTGGATCGAGACGTCGAGCGCGGAAACCGCCTCGTCGCAGATGATCAGTTCCGGTTCGCTCGCGAGCGCACGCGCAATGGCGATGCGCTGTCGCTGCCCGCCGGAGAACTGGTGCGGGTAGCGGTCAGCGTGCTCCGGCAACAGCCCCAAGTCCGGTCGATGATCACTTCTGAGCCGACATTCGACGCGAGAAGGATCAGCGTGTTCTTGGAATCGATGCGTCTGCCTTCACTGTCGTCCATCATCCCTTACCTATGCTGCCCTGATAGACCAGGACATGGTCGATCTGCCGATCTCGGTGTTTGCCTCTATCAAGCTTGAGCGCCAGCGCGAGAGCGAGCTGAAGCGGTTCAACGCGGCGATCGCACGCTGGCCGGAGGTGGTCGATTGCTATCTGATGACTGGCCAGCGTGATTATCTGCTGCGTGTGGTGGTGCGCGACCTGCACGCCTATGAGCGCTTCCTGAAGGAAAAGCTGACGCGGCTCGATGGCGTCTCCTCGATCGAGTCCAGCTTCGCGCTTGCGCAGATCAAGCGGTCGAACCGGTTGCCGGTCGAGACATAATTTTTAACAAACATTGGCAAGTCAATCACTTAGGTTCCCTCGGTTTTCGAACGGCACGATTCGCCCGGTAACTGGAGCGGCCGTTTTGTCTGCCAGGCAGCATGTTCGTTCGAGGCGTGAGGCCCAAAAGTGGACGGCCCCCGGTCAGGCCAGCCGCTTGAATGGCGTTTCGACCCAAAGCACTGGGTCGGTTATGCGATAGAATTGTCGCGTCGCGGCCAAGGCGGACGGGCCGACATCGACCATGAGGCCGATAATGGTCATGTCATCGCATTTGAATGAAGATCCAAGCTGCCTTGGGCACCAGCCGATCGATGCCAAGCGGTCGAACCAGTAGTCCTCGCAGACAATCGTCAGATTGCTTATGCCTCTTTGAATGCAGAATTCAAGAATTCCGCAGTAGATCACGCCGGCGGCCTGGCAGGGTCGGCCGGGCTGGCGAAAATCCCTGGCCACGAAAAACCTGGTCCACTCATAGATATGGGGTCGGCGCGGAACGCCACCTTCGGCAAGTTGCGGAAAGATTTCGCTCATCAGATGCGGTCTGAGGCTCGGCACCAGGCGTGATCCGGCAACGACACCCCTTCCCGGCTGGATGCCGAGCAGATGAATGGCTTCTGGTGTATCAAACGGGTCGATCTCGCGACTGTCGGGGCGCCTCAGCTCATGCCAGCCACGTTCATCGACATAGATCTCATGTCGCAGGCGGAAGTAACTGTCGAGATCTCCTCGATAGGCAAGGCTGTTTGACGCGTCGACGACGTGGACCTGAATCATTGCTGTTCCTCAAGATGGAACCCCATCCGATCACGCGACGAATGCCCATGAAATACCCAGATCTGGGGATGGATCAAAGTTCGATTTCGCGCCTGCGATAAGCCTCGACGATGGCGTGCACGACATTGGCGGTGCTGAGCTTCTGCTTGATGTTGCGCAGATGGGTCGTCACGGTGTTTTCCGAAATACCAAGTATTCGGGAAACCTCCCATGCGGTCTTCCCGCCAGCGACCCACTGCAGGATTTCACGCTCCCGTTGGGAAAGCTTATGTCTCGGCCGCCTGAGCGAGCTGCCAACGAGTCGTTCAGCAGCCGAGTAAGCATGGCGCGCAAGTGCATGAACGGTGCAGCGCACCGTCGGCGCCAAATCAATTTCGCGTCCGGCAACCGTTACACAGGCCGGATCGCCAAATGAGGCCTGGATTGGAATGCAGATCCCGTCCCAAAGCCCAAACTCTTTTGCCTCCTCCATCACCTTCCTGGCGTTGCCGTTCGTCAGGCCGTGATGGACGTCGCTCCAAAGGAACGGCCCGATCGCACCACGGCACAAAGCAACACAAGGGTCATGGCGATAGTGTCCGGCAGCCATGTAGTGGTCGTACCATTCGCCCGGCCAACCGTTGACAAGGATGTGTCCATCCAACGATCCGGTGTCCTGGCGTGGCAATTCGGTGACGAGACAGGCTGCATAGCCGTGACGTTCGATGCTCTTGCGCAGTTGTCGAACGATTTCGGCGACGCTGCTTGCACGATCAATCAGCGCGGTTGCTTCAAAGATTTGCGTTAGCTGCTGCTGTAAGACGCTCCCATGAACCGCCGACATTTCACGCCCCTTAAATGTACTGAGACAAAGAAAGAATAAATAAGTTGGGCCCGACTGCAAGCTGCGGCATGACGTTTGACTACTATAGTAGGTGGCACTAAAGGGCGCGTTCTGACTGCCTCGCCGTATGAGGCTCAGGTCGGTTTTTGCTCGCAATCTGAGGTTGCTTCGCCAAGGCACCGGCCTGTCGCAGGAACAGCTCGCGGACCTTGCCGGCCTTGATCGCAACTATGTCGGCAAGCTGGAGCGGGAGGAGAACTCACCGACCGTCGATACCTTGGAAGTACTGGCGTTGGCATTGCAGGTTGACGAGGAGCAGCTCATCCGTCGCAACCCTTGATCCACCGGGCCAGGAGGCGCCGGGAGGATCACGATTTTCTGCTACGTCGCCCACGCGGCGTCACTGCTGGGGCATCTTTGCCTGGCCGTTTGATCAATTCCTCGATGTCGACGCTTAGTGCAGTGGCAAGCTTTGCAAGCGATAGAATTGTGGGATTGCGCCGGCCGGCCTCGAGACCACTCAGATAGGCGCGCGTGAACCCTGAACGGAACGACAGTTCCTCTTGAGAAAGGGCTTGTGCGCGCCGGATCCTTTGTACGTTCAAGCCGACAACCACCCGTAGGTCCATGAGGGCATGGTCGTCGTTGCGTACACTTTAGGACGACACACTATAGTGAACATTCGTCATTGACAGGCGCCGACATTGCTGCTTTTCTCATCATATTGCGGAACGCCATTCCGAAATAAGGAACGCCAGTGACAGGAAATCTTTCGTTGGAACGTGGGCTTGCGGTTCTCAATGTCCTCAAGGACGCGGACGAAGCTGTCGGGGTGCGCGAGCTCGCCCGCCGGCTTGAGCAGAGTGCTCCCGCCGTGCAGCGAATTCTCAACACCCTGGCAGAACAGGGCTATGTCGAGCAGTCGCCAGACTCGCGGCGCTACCGGCTCGGTCACTCCGTCCTGGCGCTGGCGCGGAAGATCCTGGGCAGAGATCGCCTGGTCGGCTTGGCTGAAATCGAACTGCAGGCGCTCGCCGCCGAAGGTTGCTTCAACGCATTCCTGGGCATCAGGCGGGGCAATCGCGGTATTTATCTCCTGACCGTGCAAAGCAAGAGTCCGGTCGTCATTCGCTCGTCACCCGGCGAAACGTTCCCATTGCACTCCACCGCACTCGGCAAGGCACTCCTGATGGAGCTGAGCGGCGAAGCAGTCGTTGGAATTCTCGGACGGGGTCCGCTGGAGCAGGTTGCCGTACGCACCGTCACGGACCCGCACAAGCTCGTGGTCCAAATCAGAGCCTCCGAGTCTATCGGCTACACAACCTCCCTGGACGAGAACTTTACCGGGTTGATCGCGGTCGGCGCACCGCTTCGCGATGCATCAGGAATGATCATCGCGGCGATAAGTGTGGCCTACCCCCGGTCTGTAGGGCCGCATGTGGAGATCGCCGAGATTGGTGAGGCAGTAATGGCGGCTGCGGCGCGCATCTCTGCCGGCCTCGGCTTTCCGGAAGCAAAACAGGCTCGGGAATCCCACCATGTTGCTTAACGAAGCCCGCCTGAAACAACGCATGTCGGCAGCCGAGCTTGATGCCGTTATAGCCACGACGCCGGAAAACGTGACCTATATGAGCGGCTTCTGGGCTCTGCCGCAATGGATCCGTCGTGGCCCGCAGGCCTATGTGGTTTGGCCGGCGCCTGACAAGGGCGCGCCTGAAATCATCGCCAGCACCAGCACTCTCGACCTCGTTGCCGATCAGGACGTCTGGGTAAGCAAGGTGCGGCGCTATGGCGACTTTTACGCCGATGTGGGTTCCTCGACCGCCATGGACCGCGCCAGTGAACGACACCTCCAGCTTCGCGAACTGCCGAGGCATCGCGATGCCATTACGGCTCTGATCGCCGCACTGGAAGAAGCCCAGCTCGGCCGCGGGCGGATCGGCGTAGACGAGGCGGGGCTCGCGCCAGGATACCTGGAAATCCTCAGAGCCCATTTTCTCAATGCGTCGTTCCTACCAGCCACCGCGTTGCTTCGCGAGGTTCGTGCTATAAAGACGGCAGATGAGATCGAACGGCTCGGCCAAGTTGCCCAGATTGCCGAACGCTCCATTCAAGCAGCACTCGCCGTTGCTCAGGAAGGCGCCACCGAAGCAGATCTGGCGCGCGCTTTTCACGTCAGGACGGTCGAGGAAGGCGCCCTGCCCGTACTGGGATGCATCGGCTTTGGCGAACGCAGCGCACTCATGAACGTCCAGCCGTCCGACCGCAAGTTGCGGGCTGGAGAAATCATCCGCTTCGACGTCGGTGGCCGGTTTCGGCACTACCGGGCCGACATTGCCCGCATCGCCACGCTGGGCGAGCCGCCGCCGCAGGCGCATCGGCTTCAGCAGGCCCTCCTGCACGGCGTTCAGCATGCCTGCGACATTATCCGGCCCGGCATGGCAGCAGCACGGCTCTTCGAGGCGGTGGTGCGTGTGGTCCAGCGCGAAGGAATTGCCCACTACGAGCGCGATCACGTCGGCCACGGCATCGGCCTTGATGGTTACGATGCGCCGACGCTCTCGGCGGGGAGTACCGACGTCCTTGAAGAAGGAATGGTGCTGTGCGTGGAGACCCCCTACTACGAAATCGGCCGCTGGGGGCTCCAGGTAGAGGACATGGTGGTTGTTCGCCAGGGCGGAGTGGAGCGGCTGACAGAGACGCACGATGCAATCACCCGGGTGCCGTCATGAGCCGCGCGGCAGGTTTTTCCTGTATTCGATGCGGCGCCTTGTTCCCCAGCGATACCAAAATTGATTCACGCGGCTGCCCGATATGCTGCGCCGAAGCGCCAGCCAATCTTAAGGTAATCTACGATCCATCCAGCGCAACATCGGCCGGTTCCGCAGCGGGCGCCGCGCTGCCCTCGCTGTGGCGCTATGCCGACATGCTTCCTTGTGGGCTCAGCGATGCAATCTCGCTGGGCGAGGGCCTGACGCCGCTGCTGAGCGCCGAGAGGCTGGGAAAGCAGCTCGGAGTCCCCAAGCTTCTTATCAAGGACGAGGGCGCAAACCCCACGTGGTCCCACAAGGACCGCTTCTCGACCGTGGCGGTGTCCATGGCACGTTTGAGTGGTGCACGCGTCGTGGCGACTGCTTCGTCGGGCAACGCCGGGGCCTCACTTGCCGCCTATGCTGCACGGGCGGGCCTGAAATGCGTCGTTGTCACATTCTCAGGCACCGCCGGCGCAATGTTGGCGCAGATCCGCAAATACGGTGCAAGCGTCATATCCCTGGCCGACAAATCCCATCGCTGGCCCTTGCTTGCCGCTGGTACTGAGCGCCTCGGATGGTTTGCGACGTCGCCGTTTCACAGCCCCGTGGTGGGCAGTCATCCGGTCGGGATCGAAGGCTACAAAACCCTCGCCTACGAGATCGTCGAACAGATGCATGGAGCCGTGCCGGACTGGTGCGCCTTGCCTGTTTGCTATGGCGACGCGCTTGCCGGGCTCTGGGCGGGATTCAAGGATCTTCTCAGCCAAGGCAGGGTCGATCGGTTGCCGAGACTCGTGGCGGCGGAAGTGCACGGGTCTTTGGCCAAAGCGCTTGCCGACAATGCCGATCTGGTTGCCGAGGTTCCCGCTGGCTTCGACACGCTGGCCATCTCGATCGGCACCACACGAAGCACGTTTCAGGCGCTCAACGCGCTGCGCGAATCTGGTGGCATGGCGATGCCGGTCGGCAATTTCGGCCTGATAGCCATGCAGCGGCAGCTTGCGGGCACCGAGGGGGTTTTTGCCGAGCTCGCCTCGGTGACGCCATTTGCGGCTATTGAATCCCTGAGACGCGAGGGCACGATCGCGCGGTCGGACAGCGTCGTTGCCATCGTAACCGCGAGCGGACTCAAGGATTTGGATCGTTCGAGCGGCCCTGACCAAGCACAACAATCGTTTCGGTCAGTTGCAGAAGCCTGGGAACACCTTGCCGGGGACCGTGACTATTTCACGTCCTCTCATGAACAACGCGCGACCAGGATATCCTGAAGAGAAGATAGAGGCGATCATGAACAGATGCGACTTCTGATCGACTGATGATCCCGTCCGCCACCGGACGGTATTGCGACTTCCAAAAGCTATCCACGAGAGGCAAATTCAACTCGCTTGGCGAGCGGAACCTTGATTCAATAATGGAAGGGGAATTTTCATGCTTCGCAAAACGCTCATTGGCTGGCTCGCTGCCATCGGTATCGCATTGGCAACTCAGGCGATGGCTGAGGAAACCCTCAGGGTCGGCGTCACGCCAACCGGGGTGCCGTTCACGTTTGTAGATACCGCAACCCGAAAGCCGACTGGCGCGATGGTCGATCTGGCAAGTGCGATTGCCGCGAACCTTGGCACGACCGTCGACTTCCAGGTAAACGCTTTTCCGGCCCTGATCCCGGCACTGACGACCAACAAGATCAATCTGATTTCCGCCAGCATGTTCATAACGGACAAGCGCAAGCAGGTGATCGATTTCAGCACGCCGGTTTACGCCTATGGCGAGGCGATGTTTGTTGCTGCCGGCGACAGCAAGAACTACACGATCGAAGAGTTGAGAGGAGAGACTGTCGGCGCGCAGATCGGCTCGACCTACGCCGACGCTCTGGAAGCGCTTGGCGTCTTCGGTCAAGTCAAGCTCTACGACTCAATCGCTGACATGATGCGAGATGTGGTCCTGGGCCGCATCAAGGCCGGCTTTGGTGACGCCCCGATCGTCGCTTATCAGCTTTCGAAGAACCCCGAACTGGGTGTTCGCCTCGTCGACGGCTATCGACCGATGAAGCAAGGCGAAGTCGCGTTGGCGGTCGCCAAGGAAAATCCGCAGCTTCTCGAAAAGGTGAATGCCTCCATCGCCAAGCTGAAGGAAAGCGGCGAATTAAGCCGAATTTTTGCCAAATATGGCCTCTGAAGCCATCCCCATCGAGCTCGAAACAAGCGTCGGCTGGCAGGACCATAGGATCGCATAGCAATGACCGGCTGTGAGAGCCGGGGAACGTGCCAAGAGGAAGCCGGCCATGACCAATTTCATCGCGCACGCAACGGAATATCTACCGCTTCTTCTTCAAGGCGTTTGGCTGACCGTCATGATAACCCTTCTTGCGCTGTGTCTGGCGACAGCGCTCGGACTTGTCTGGGCGCTGTTCAGGACATCGGGGATACGCTATCTCGCCGTGCCGACGCGGCTCCTTGTCGACTTCGTTCGCGGCATACCACTGCTGGTGGTTCTCTTTTATATCTACTTTGTCGCGCCCGAGATCGGCATCAACCTGACCGCGCTCCAGGCTGGCACGATCGGACTGGGCCTGGCTCACTCCTGCTATCTCGGGGAAACCTTCCGGGCGGGCATCGAGGCGGTCGACAAGGGTCAGGTCGAAGCGGCAAAGTCGATCGGGATGAAGCGTCCGTTGATGATGCGCCGCGTCGTGCTGCCGCAGGCAGTTAAGATCATCCTGCCGCCTTACGCCAACAACATGATCATGCTGCTGAAGGACTCCTCGCTTGTGTCGGTGATTTCGGTTCAGGAGTTGACCATGCAAGGTAAGATGCTTGCGTCGTCCACTTTCGACAACATGACAGTTTTTACCCTGGTGGCACTGCTTTACCTGTGCCTGACGGTTCCGCTGAACCTGTTTATGCGCAGGGTCGAGAGCTATCTTGGAGCGGCGGGATGATCACCTTCGACGACGTGCACAAGTCCTTCGGCGCCCATGAAGTCCTCAAGGGAATCAACGCCGAGATCGCCAAGGGACAGGTCGTATGTCTGATTGGGCCCTCGGGTTCCGGCAAATCGACGCTTTTGCGATGTGTGAACGGGCTTGAGACCTATCAGCGCGGTCGCATCAGCATCGACGGCACGGTGGTGGATGCCGCCTCGCCACAGGTTCACGCCATCTGCACCCGAGTTTCCATGGTCTTCCAACGCTTCAATCTGTTTCCGCATCGCACGGCGCTGGAAAACGTCATGGAAGGTCCGCTCTACGTGCTGAAGGAAAACAGGAACCAGGTCCGCGAGCGGGCCATGGCATTGCTAAATCGCGTCGGGCTGGCCGACAAGACGAATGCCTATCCCACATCATTGTCGGGGGGCCAGCAGCAGCGCGTGGCCATCGCCCGCGCCCTGGCGATGCGCCCGCAGGCCATTCTTTTCGACGAGCCCACCTCCGCACTAGACCCCGAAACGGTCGGCGAGGTCCTGCAGGTCATGCGCGCGCTGGCAGACGAGAACATGACCATGCTCGTGGTTACGCACGAAATTCAGTTCGCGCGAGAGGTTTCCGACAGCGTCCTCTTTCTCGACGGCGGCAGGATCGTTGAGCAAGGCCCGGCGAAGGAACTGCTTCGACATCCGAAACACGAACGCACTAGGGATTTTCTTCACCGGGTCATGCACCCGGTCTGACTACTGGCCGATGTTGGCTTATCGCCTAGTCTGGATTCGGACCTGTCACTGCGTATTGGACAGGCCGCCCAGCCCTGCGAGGACGGCGTTTAAAGTTCTGCGGTTCCAAGGGAATCTCGTCCATGCCGTCTCTTCGGCCGGACGAATTTGCGTGAGAACAGTTGGTTCAAGAGGAATTGAGATTGGCCAATCCTTCAAACCGGCGAGCCAGTCGGGGTTGTAGACTGTATCGGAATGACGATGCCCTTCATCTGGCATTATCACGACGGTGGAGGCTTCCGGATTTTGCCTGGCGAACCAGGCGGCGACCAAGGCTGCGGCGCCGCTGGTCGGCCCCATGAAGAGCCCGTGATCGCGAAACAGCCCATGCGCCATCGCGTAAGCCGGCAATGCGCCCACCCAATGAATATCGTCGATCATCTCATGACGAACATTGTCCGGCAAAACGCTGTTGCCGAGCCCGCGCAGCATGCGACGTCCGACAGGCTGGCCAAAGAGCATGCTTCTGTGGGTATCGACAGCAATCATCCTGAGATCAGGAAAGAGCTCACGCAGGAAGCCTCCGGTTCCACAGAGCGATCCGCCAGTGCCCACGCACCCGACGAGGCAATCGATACGGCCGAATGATCGAACAACGAGGTCGGCGAGACGCGCGTAGGCAAGGCGGTTTTCCGGACTATCGTATTGTCGAGGCCAATACGTGCCCGGGCTATCTTGCAGGGTCTGCTGAAGATACTGGAGCCGGCCGCGCTGATTGCCGTCTCCCTGAGGATCGTCGATGGCCATGACTTTGGCACCAAGTTGTTCCAGTCGCCGCCTGAGCTTCAGGTCGATGAGGCTGGAGGCCGTGACAAGTGTAAGCGCATAGCCACGAGCCGCAGCCAGCATGGCGATGGCGAGGCCGAATGTTCCCGACGTCGTTTCGATGATGTGACCTTCCCGCCTGAGGCGCCCTGACGCTTCCGCCTGATCGACCATGAACCGGGCGGGGATCAGCTTCATGAGGGAAAAGCAGGCGGCGTTGAGGTTGGGTGCGAGTTGGGCAAATCGCGGCGTCTCATAGGCGCGTAAATAGTCTTGCGCCGCGCTCACTGGATTAGCCCCATTTCGGCATTAAGGGCAAACATATGGACGCCTTGGAGGCCTGCGCCGCTCACCTGCCTTGCGAGCTCAGCAGCGCGCGTGGCGGCCCTGGGCGCAGCCGCATCCACAAGGATGCCGATCAATGTTCCGCTGTGGGCCACCTGCACGCCGCACGCGTCATGCGCCCGCGCTATATCCAAAACGGTATTGAAGGATGCCTTCGGCAGATGCCTCTGACTGATACTGGCGCTGATGGTTGCGACACGTCCAAGCAGGCGGGGATCTTGTTCCCGGATGGAGCGGTTCGCCAGTCCCCGCAGAACACGGAACAGCCCGATTTCCTCACCATCATAGCGTGCCCGCGGCATGCTCAGCGTATCGATCGGCCGGGCCCCGCCGTCCCTGAAACCCACCAAGAGAAGGGGCGGGAACTCGCCACCAAAATGTTCTATCGTACGGCCCTCCCGGTGGGCGAAAAGGATAGGTTGGTCGCCATAGGCAATGGCGTCACTTGCGCCTTCCGCGGCCACCGCCAGTCGCGCAATTGTTGACTGGCGCAGCGTGAGGCCTGCTGCAGCTGCCACCGCACGAATTGCAGCAATGACGTCTGCGGTCGAGGAGCCATAGCCGTGCCCGATCATAATAGGGCTTTCGATCGTAAGTTCTCCACCTCCTCCAGCTACTCCGATATGCTCCAGCGTGAGGGCCGCGGCGCGTGCCGCTTTGGTCCGGTTTGCAGGCCGCGGTCGAATCCCAATTTGTTCATGCGGCCAGAAGGTCGCTAGCGACTCTTGCGAAGTGAGCGGCAGGGTTAGAAGTCCGCGACAAAGCCTTCCGTTTTCCCCCTCAAAGGCGCCTTGGAGGAATTCCCCATGATGGGCGTGCGCTCGTCCGACTCCTACCGCCAGAGGCAGCCTGATAGTCTCGTTGTTGATGTTGCTCGAATTTGTCCGATGGCCGGATCTCGGCATCCCTGTCTTTGTCACTACGTCATCTCCTCACCTGGAACTTGGCAGATGATGCGTATGACTGATCCATGCTGTCACTCGCCAAATCTTGGTAGCGCCACTGGCGGCGCATCATGCAAAGATACCGACAAGATCGCCCCATCAATTGGACCGCTTATCCCGTTCGCTTAGGTGCTAACCATATCTAGCGATTGTTGCTGACGGATCGCCTCGCCTGCCCTATTGGCGTCGGCATGGCGAGGCGCTGTTTCCGACCGGTGGAAGAACGACAAGCCACCGTCGATCGAGAAGTTCGTGGAGACTTTCCGCGACGATTACGCATCCGCCAATTACCTCTTCAAAAAGCGCTGGCCGGGCGGCTTCGCATGCCCACGCTGCGGTTCCAGGAAAGCATGGCCCCTCGAGGCGCGGCCGTGGCTTTTCGAACGCGCGGGCAAAGGGGAGAGGCCTGGGTGCCGCAAGCAGACCTCGGTGATCGCCGGGACGGTCATGCAGGGCACGCACCTGCCGCTGCGCAAGTGGTTCCTGGCTGCGTACCTGATGGCG
Organism: Mesorhizobium sp. WSM4830; assembly: GCF_055811495.1. Lineage (NCBI taxonomy): Bacteria > Pseudomonadati > Pseudomonadota > Alphaproteobacteria > Hyphomicrobiales > Phyllobacteriaceae > Mesorhizobium > Mesorhizobium sp. WSM4830. The sequence continues at coordinate 83,297 of NZ_JBVVQI010000022.1, forward strand.
ACGCACTCCAATTCCATTTCGATGCCGCAGCTCCAGCCTAACTAAGCTGGGCGTCTCCTACACAAACCGCCTGGCTGGTGGACGAGTCCGCCATCCCGTATTGGCGCAAGGAGGACGCGCTGGAGAGGGGTGGCGGAGCAGCACAAGCAAACCAGATATGGATCGCTGGAGCGGTCGAGACAGTCGGCAACCATGGGGTCGGACGCATCAGGCTCGCGCGCATTGCGGACCGGTCGACTCAAAGCATCGTTCCGTTCGTGGTAGCGAACACCCTTCCCGGAGCGGCGTTGCAGACGGATTCCCTTGCGTCGTACGGCAAGGTGCCCGGCCGTCGTCTCAGGAGGGTCAATCTGAGCAATAGGACCATGCCCGCCGACATCCTTTTCAAGTGGATTCACGTCGTTTTTGCGAACCTGGAGCGCTGGGCGCTGGCACAGTCCATAGCTTCCGGGAAAAGCATCTCGACGCCTACCTCGGCGAGTTCGCTTTCCGCTGGAACCGGCGGCGCCATTTTCAGCGCAATGGAAACGATGCTCGGGATAGGCTAGCGACTCGAGCCCGTCACCTACCGCGGCATTGTCGGCGATACGACGCAGTGAAAGAAAGAGCATATCGGCGAAAACGTGCCACCCGAACAAACGGATAATCGTGCAGGATCTCGCGAGCTACTACCGCGTCCACAGGATGAAGGTACTGGAGGAACTCACCTGGTGGGTGGGTCGCCTCAAGGAGGAGGATCCTGACGCGTATGGCGGCTTCCAATGGGATTTCGACGGCGTGCGAGAGTTCGATGAGCGGCGCCATTACACGCGCCGAAAGGCAGAGCGGCCAGTGCTGGCGCAGCGGCGGCCAGGCGAGGAACGGCTGACGGGAAGGCGCTACACCAGGCCGGATCCGCTCATACCCGGATACTGGCGTTGCCTCCCGTCCGGCGGCCCGCCGCGTTGGCGACCGAGTAGCCGCGCGCTGGAGTGGCCGTTCCGACGGCCCCTCGCTATGGCGGCGGGGCAGCCACTTCGTCCTCCATGTCGAGGGATTCTTCGACTGCTCCTGGGTTCCGGGCAATGGTCCATAGGAGCGTATTCGCCGCAGCATCCGGTTCCGAGCGACCTTGCTCCCAGTTTCGAAGCGTTGCCAGATCGAGGCCATACCTCACGGAGAACGCCTCCTGGGATAGCTTCGTGCGATCCCGGACTTCGCGAACGCTTATCGGCCGCGGCGCATGAACCTTCGCGATCACTCCTGCGGACGAGAGTTCATCCTTCAGTGCCCGAAGGTCGTCGACGCAAGGAACCGTCACGAATGCCTTGCCTTGATCAACCATCGCCGTCAGGACCGCGTGGGCCGTCCTCAGCGGCAGCTGTCTCCTGACGAGAGCCCGAGCAGCCTCAGGAGTATTTGCGCCGTGTAGAAAGCTGAGGCTCAGCCGGACGGGAGAGCCTGACGACACCCGGACGACGTCCCGGGTTCGCACCCGTTGTCCGAACCGCTCCATGAACTTCGATGTAGTCGACATTAAGCTTCTCCGCGATCACTCGACCGAGCTTGCGCAATTTGGACCAACCCCACTGGACCTGGGCATCGCCCCCAATATGGAGGTCACGGACGACCAGATGGTTGCTGCCCATATCCACGTCCCCCAAGAGCTGAAGCACGCCATCCGGCGTGACGACATCAAAGAGGAGGCATGGGTCCTCCGAAATGTCAGCGTCCAGAATGAGTTCGATATCATCGGGCTGCACATGCGATCTCTACGCAAGTTGCTTATAGAAAGTATGTCGGGTGCTGGCGAGCGTCAAGGCCTAACCGATCCCCGCTTGGCGGGATGCTGGCCCGAATCGTGCCACCTTGGCCCAGTCTACGCTAATCGACCGGGAGAAGGGGGACAGACGCAGCACGCATATACTGTGGCCACGTGAGCGAACGGGATAAGCGGTCCAATTGGTGCGTCAAATACTGGACTAGATACAGCAACACTAGCAGACATCGGTTGGCCATGCGGACAACCGTTCCGAAATCAGTGCGCCATGCACCGTGTCTTCATTATTGTTCTTGTAAGGAGGGTCGGACTGCTCACCTCGTGTCAATACTGAGATTTGGCGATAGCCGGCAGCGGCCAAAAGCGCTCAAACGCGTCTTGTCGCCAACTTGACTTTGAGCAGAGATGCGGAGCTCCATCCAACTTGCGACCCTCAATTATGCACTTGTGGTCGCGGAGGAGGGCAGCTTTCTTCGCGCCTCCCGACGCACAGGGATCGATCACACCGCGCTCAGCCGGCGCATCCGCGACCTGGAATTCGCGGTAGGTACGAGGATATTCCATCGCCATGCTCGCGGCGTCGGCCCAACCCCGGCCGGCGAACGCTTCCTGGAGCGTCTGCGCTCCGTGCTGCTCGAGCTCGACAACACGCTCACTCTGGCCAGGTCCGGCACCAAAGATGAACACCAAAAGCTTTGCATCGGCTCCAACGGGATCATCCTCGCCGGGCGGGCCTTGGATGCAATCATCGAGTTCGGGCAATCTCATCCCAATGTGACCGTCAGCTTGACAGAGAGTCCTTATCCTTCGCCTGAGGCTGCTCTGGGTGCCACCCGGGTCGACCTGGTCGTGACCTCCTCCTCCCGGTTTACCGGCGGCGCGTTCGAATTGACGCTGTGGAAAGACACGCTGGCTGTCGTCCTTGCCTCAAATCATTCTCTAGCCAGCCGTTCCGTGATCGAGTGGCACGAATTGCACCAGGAAACGTTGCTGGTGCGCAGGGGCGAAGCATTTCAGCTCGCCGACGCTGTTGGACGCGGCGTGCAGTTTCCTCCAATCGTCGAACATCACGTCAGTGCCGGCATCCTTTTGCGCCTTGTCGGAAACGGGCTTGGAGTCGCTCTGATCCACGATCGAGATGCCGACAGTGTTCCTCACGATGCGGTCTGTCGCAAGCTGCGGATCGGCGGCAAACCAATCCAGATCTCCAGTTTGGCCCGTTGGCACCCCGACAACGCCAATCCTGCCCTGCCGACCTTCATCTCATTCCTGCGCGATCGATATTCGTCCTGACAGTCATCCGACCCGCATAACCCGAACAGTCACCCGGTTTCGGAGTGTGTCGGGCCCCGGCAAACGCACTGTCAGTTGTCATGAACCGGGTCAGCATTGGCGGGATCGGTTCAGGCCAATCTCGCCAAGACGTCGGCGCTATTAACGCCCTTGCCTTGCAAAGCTGGAACTATACTCCACAATTGCAAGGATGATCGAACTCCGGATCAGCACAGAACTTACCGAGACGCTGGACAGCATGCCCGCTTTGGCGCTGCTCGGGCGACTGGTCGGTAGGACGACCGAGAAGTTCCGCCCAACCTCTGAGTCTTTGGACGCCTGAGACCGCGCCGAAACTGTCGGAGCGGCACGTCGAACTGACTCACCGTCCATTTGCTTCTCCTTTGTATCACGGCGCGCGCATGCACCGTCTCCAGGCAGATCGCCGGCAGGCCGAGTTCTTCAGTTCCTGATGCAGCCACGGCGACAGCGGGCCGGCTTCGTGGCCGACGCGGCGCAGGCGCGCTAGAAACGGCTTCAGCACCGCAACAGCGCCTCCTGGATCGGTCACCACGGCTGCCTCCAGGTGCACCGCGCCATGGTCGTCGTCGACGCAAACCGCCGTCTCGTCCATCGCCACGTCCAGTTCACAAAAGAGAGTTCCATCGTCTGCCTCCGGCGCTGTTTCACAGCCGCAGCATGTGCAGCCGAGTCGCCACCCCGGCCTGACCATGCAGCGCTACAAGGGCCTTGGCGAAATGAACGCCGAGCAGCTCTGGGAAACGACGCTCGACCCGAATGCGCCCGCTCTTACAGGTCAAGGTCAATGACGCGACCGATGCGGACTCATTGTTTTCACGGTTGATGGGCGACGAAGTCGAGCCAAGGCGCGAATTCATCCAGGAAAACGCGCTGTCGGTCGCCAATCTGGATATCTGAGCCGCGATCCAGAGCCCGATCGGCAGATATGATGTACATTGGTGCGCGTCGGCGCACCAATGCTGTCTGCTGCATTGCAACAGAGACCACAAGGGCCGCCGGAACGGAAAAGCTTTCGAGGCATTGTAGTTGATCACAATCCCCGCAGGAGGCATCCATGGGACGTGGCATTTTGCTCTGGCTTCTCGGAGTCCCGATTCCGATCATTATTCTGATCATGCTGTTCGCAAGGTAGGGGGCTTCGATGCCGTCCACCCTAACGACTGTCGACGTTTCCGCACCGACGGAGTCCTCTTCCCCCGCCGTCAGCTGGGGGCCAATCGTCGCCGGGGCCTTTGCTGCCTCGACACTTACCTTCATTCTGATGCTGCTCGGCTCCGGGCTTGGGCTGAGCATGGTGTCGCCATGGTCCGGCTCGGGTGCGTCAGTCACCACTTTCGCCGTTTCCACCGCCGTTTGGCTGATCGTCGTGCAATGGCTGTCATCGGGCGTCGGCGGCTACCTTGCCGGGCGGCTGCGCACCAAATGGGTCGGCATCCACACCGATGAAGTGTTCTTCCGCGATACCGCTCACGGCTTCCTGGCCTGGGCGCTTGCGACGCTGCTCGTCGCCGGGGTGCTCGGCACGGCTCTTTCGGCCGCGATAGGCACCGGTGTGCAGGCTGCTTCGACTGTGGCATCCGGCGCGGCAATGGGCGCTTCGGCAGGTGCAACTGCAAACGCTGGTGGCGCCTCGACCGACAACGCCACATCGTATTTCGTCGATACGCTGTTCCGCCCGGCCGATCCGGCAAGGCTCGCTGCCGCCAACCCGGAGAGCGACGCCGCGGCAACGGCGCAGGCATCGCGCATTCTGATCGCGAGTGCCGCAGCAGGCGAAATATCGGCCGAAGACAAGACCTATCTGTCGCGGCTGGTGGCCGCCCGCACAGGTCTGTCCGAAGCCGATGCCACCGCTCGTGTCGATGCAGTAATCGCCAAAGCGCAGGACGCCAAGGTTAAGGCTCAGCAGGCGGCCGACACTGCCAGAAAGGCAGGCGCCACCTTCTCGCTGATCGGCGCGCTGTCGCTGGTCGTCGGGGCCTTCATTGCCAGCGCGGCTGCAGCACTTGGCGGCAGGCAGCGCGACGAAGAGGAAGCGATTTTCCTGACCAATCGTTGATCGGTGACTCATGCAAATTCGATCGTGAGGCTTGCCCGTCGATTTGATGACGAATGACTAGTGGGCCGAGCATCCCGAGGCATGGTTGCACGGGCTCCGACGGCCTGCCGATCGGCGGTGAGCCAAAGCCGGTCAGCGATACGCTCGAAGGCGACCCCGACGAGGTGACGTGGTCCAGCGCTAACCTTGAAAGGCGCATTGCGCCAGCGCGCCGCACGGTCAGTCCGCCCCAAAGAGACTCGGAACGGGGCGACGAAGCGGGCGGGTGGCCACCCCGGAAACCAAGCGAAGGCCCCATCTGAATTCCGATGCGCGAGTGCGTCGATCAAGCTTGCCCCACATGAGATTCGTGCATCCCGACCTTCTTCACCAGAGCCCGCAGTCGGCTGGTGGGGCGAGGCAGAAACTTTGAAAAGCTTCCAGGAACCCCAGTCGATCGCGAATTGCAGAACCTTTCAACGACGGGTATGGGGCCGGAGAACGAGCCCGCTGCGCGCGATTGGCGCGTGGGGTAAGTAGAGATCGCGAACCGCACGTCGCGCTCGCATTGAGGGCGGTTCGGCTGCGTGTGCGGTAGCCCCGAGTAGGCTAGCTGCCAGCACAAGGGCGATCCGGGATTTAGCCAAGATCGGGGAGCATGTCACCGAGGCCGATCGCCTCGAAGGCGGCCCTCATTGGCGGATCAAAGCCGGGATCGATCCGGGCGCTCCCGTAGCCCTGCTCGACATGCCAAGCATCGGTCTGGCGTAGGGCTGCGGCGAATTCCTCGGGCGTTTCGGCCTCGCGCGTGGCCCTCGCAATAGTTAACGATCGTCAACGCGGTCGGCGAGGTCTAGTGCCGTCCCGCTTGGTATCGATTACCCCCGCCCGATCGGCCGGTTGGAAGCGAAACGATCGGCCGCTCGTCTTAAGCCATTCGGTTTCATCCGGCATCCCTCGCATTTCGCGGCCGGGCAAAAAGATGCCGCCGAGCCTTGCGGCACGGCGGACCTTTTGCTTTCGCAATGTTCTCCCCCGATCAGGCCTCAAGGATCGCCACGATCTCGTAGGTGTCCGGATCGACGATGACGATGCGTCCGTCGGCCAGCACGAAATACTCGTAGCGTTCATAAGCCGGGACGATCTTGACGATACGGGGCGGCAGTCGGTGCAGGCGGATCTTATGCCGCGGCACCTCGACGCCGACTGAGACGTCGAAGTCGACACTCGCGACCGGCTGGACGTGGGTCTCGTGGATGATCTGCGTGATCTGCGTCTTCTGCTCGACCGTCACGTTGTTGATCGAGGCCGTCTTGTTCTCGTCGGTCTGGACCTTGGTGTTGCCCTGGGCGTTCTGCTCGGTGGTTGTACCGGTCTTGCCCTGGGCATTCTGCTGGGTCTGCATCTTGGTCGTACCCTGGGCGTTCTGCTCAGTGGTTGTGCCGGTCTTGCTCTGCGCGTTCTGCTCAGTGGTTGTGCCGGTCGTGCCCTGGGCATTCTGCTCAGTAGTCTTCATCTTGGTCTTGCCCTGGGCCTGCTCGTTCGTCTTCGAACCCTTCGGGCAGTTGGCCATGCCGGTCTGGCACTTGGCCGTACCCTGAGCCTGCTCTTCGGTCTTGGTGCCAGCCTGACCCTGGGCCTGCTCGCTGGTCTTCATCTTCGTCTTGCCCTGAGTCTGCTGCTCGGTGCTGGTGCCGGCCTTGCCCTGGGCCTGCTCATCGGTCTTTACCTTGGCCTTACCGTGAGCCTGCTCCTCGGTGTTGGCGCTGGCCTTGCCCTGAGCATTCTGCTCGGTCTGCGACTTCATCTTGCCCTGGGCCTGCTCGCCCGCCTTGCCGCCCTTCTGGCAGTCGGCCTGGCCAGCGGCGCAATTGTCGCCTCCGCTCGGCTGCGCGGATTCAGTCTGCGCCATCGCGGCGCCGCAACCGACGCCGAGCGCGATCATGCTCGTGATCAGAAGATGTTTCATCTGATTTCTCCTCGGAACCTCGGTCCCTTCATCCTGATAAACCCCAGCCGAAAGGCATTGTTCCGAATTTGTCCGCAAACCCCGGTTACGTTTTGTTAAAACGCCCACGGCAAATTTTTCAGGAACAAGGCCCGGCCGGCCGTCGGCTTGGTCAGTTCTTGAGATCGCAGGCGCAGCGTAGAAGGCAATTTGCCGGTGCTCTTCTAGCCCCAAGGCGGGGCCCTCTATATCGCCGGCAAGGCGTCTTTAGGGGACGATGTCTGCCGTCGAGCATCTCGCTGGCCGCCCTCGGCGGTCGATATGAGGCGCATTGCAGTTCGCAGGCTGGTTGTATCTGCGGACTGACGCCGGTCGAAATCATCGGTCAGGGCGGTCACTTCTAGCAAGAGACCGTCGTTGGAGGAGAGGAGCCGAGTGCCGTTCCTGCAACCAGCCGTTATCAAAAAGGCGGTAGATTTGGCGCCCCCACCTTCGACGACGTGGTCGCGAAGGCGAATCGTTCTTTATGGGGCTTCGTAGAGCTCCAGCGGCAATCCGTCTGGGTCGCTGAAAAAGGTAAACCGTTGGTCTGTATATGGGTCGATCCGGATTGGCTCAACAGCAACGCCAGCGGCTTCCAGGCGCATAATTACAGGATCAAGCTTCGCCACGGCAAATGCCAGATGTCTCAGGCCTGTCGCCTCTGGGTGGGACGGCCGCATCACTGGTGCAGGGAAGGAGAACAATTCCAGCTGGACGGACCCGATCCGCAGGTCGGTCTTCCATGACTGCCGCTCTTCCCGATAGACCTCCCGGATCAGATCGAGGCCGAGGAGTTCGACGTAGAACCGTCGCGACCGGTCGTAGTCGGTGCAGATGAGCGCTACGTGGTGAATGGCTTTCAGCATGCTACGAACTCTAGCCAAGCTGGGATATGAGGCCAAGGTCATCATCGGGTACGCGTCACTTTATTTAGTCGCCGTTTATGTCGCCGTTCGCGAGGGGCGTCTCGCCCTTACGGATCTTCATCTCCATCCAATCGGCAGCATGATGTCGCCGCCAGACAGTAATCAAATCCGTCATGTCGGCGTGCCTCCCGATAGGCAGCTATTAACGCCGATCCTGCCAAAAGCTGTCGAAGGGGAAGTCCCCTTCTCGGTGCCGTCCGAGCGCAACATCTGCCGAAGATGAACGCACGGCAGCTTCCAGGATGGCGAACTGATGGCTGGACGGCGACAATCAGGCGCTTAGCCGCCAATTTTTCGCGCCCAAGATTGACCGGTCCGCGTCAAGGGCCAACCTTTGCAGCGGATAATCGACCTTAACATTGTGCTGATTAAACGGCGCCCCGAAATGGCTGGCCGTGTCAACCCCTGAAGATCCGACCGGGATTCTTGGTTTTGCCGGATCTGTGGTACTTATGAACGCGTGTGGTGGGCATCCATCGCCAGGGTAGACTTAAATGGCTGCCAATAGGGCAATCGCGCCCGCGATCGAGGATTGCTACGACGCCGCTTTCGAATTCGGACGGTGGCCGGAGGCGCTTCAAAACCTTGCCGATGCCCTAGGCGCTACGAATTGTGTCATTCGCGCCTGTGACGACACCTATCCTTTCCGGAGCGACCAGCGCAAGCGGACCACACCGACGGCCGATTCGACGGAACATGCTGAATTTTCGGCGCTCTGGCTCAAGAACATCGAAGGTGCTCCCGATCCCCGTTGCGAGGGGTTGAGGCTGCGGGCGAAACCCGCAACCTGCTTCACCGTCGAGGACGAACTCACCACCCCGAGGAGAGAAGGTTTCTCCCCTACTATCAGGAATAGCGCGCCCTGGGCACCGCGAGTGGTGGGCAGCCGTCTACTTTGGGTGAAGAAACACAAGTGGTTCCTGTCGATGTTTCGCGATGCCCGCACCGGGGCCTTCAATTCGTCCGAGGCCGACCATTTTCTGCTCGTGGTGCCGGATCTGAAGCGGATCATCAGCCTTGCCGAGAAGAATCTCGCTGGACCCGACGCTGGCAGTTCTTAACCAATTCAATTTTGGCGCGGCGCTGCTTGATCGTCGTGGCTGCCTGATGCGTTGCAACGAGCATGCGGATGCTTTGTTCGGCTCCGGCCTTGTGGTCCGCCACGGCCGCATCCACGCAACGGATCGGGAGAGCAATACCCGTCTGCAGCGGATGATCGGGGCTGCCGTCTCAAGCGCACTGGACGGGCCGTTACTGGTCGAGCCTGAAATCATCGCCCGCGAAGGATCGTTCTGGCTTCTAGCCGAGGTCGTGCCGATGACTTCATTCGTGCGTGACTTGTTCAACGGCGGCGACTTTCTGCTTTGCTTCACCGACCTAGTGACGGAACGGGCGCCATCGGAACGATTGCTCGGTCAAACATTTCAATTCACGGCGGCCGAAGCGCGACTGGCCTAAAGCCTGAGCTCCGGCGATGGAATCGATGCGGCGATTGGCCATGAAACCGCGCGAACCCAACTCCGGGCAATCCTCGCCAAAACCGGAACGCATCGCCAGGCCGAGCTCACGGCGCTGCTGTCGCGCTTGCGAACGCATTCACACCCTAAATGGCGCCCTCACCCAATCGGGTGAAGCGCGCAGATAACTAGCCAAAGCACACTCTCCTATTGGGTCTGAGATCGCGCCTATGGCGCCGGGGAGCGCCGAATGAAAACGTTGTTTGGCCGGAAATTTCGAGGACATCCGCCGAAGATAGAGCGGCTCACAAGGGCGTTCGTCATCGCATTGGCGCTGCTTGCCAGCTATCCCTGCTTACCATCGGCGGGGGTCGAACCAGGAACGCTCGGCGTAGATCTTGAACTGGTCCTCGCTGTGGACGTCTCATCCTCGATGAGCCTGTCGGAGCAACGGATGCAGCGCGACGGGTTACGTCAATGCATTTCGGCACCCGGACCTGGCGAGAGCCATAGGATTGGGCGCACGTGGCACGATCTCGGTTTCGTATTTCGAATGGGCTGGGCCGAACTATCAGCGCGTTCTCCTGCCCTGGACGACTGTCGGTAGTTACGCCGACGCAAGACAGTTCGCCGATGCGCTGGCAATCAAGCCTATAAGCGGACAGCCAGGGACCTCCATTTCGGGCGCGTTGCTGTCGTCGGGTGACCTGTTTTCGCAGAGCCGCACCGTAGGCCCGCGCCGGATGATCGATATATCGGGAGATGGTCCCAACAATGCCGGCCTGCCGGTCGCACCGATACGGGACAGACTGACGGGCTCCGGCATCACTATCAACGGCCTGCCCGTGTCGCTGCGGCGCGGTGGTTCCAACCCCTTTCAATCCTATGGTGCGCGCTATCTCAATCTTTACTACGAGCATTGCGTCATCGGCGGCCCAGACGCATTCGTGATAGGGATTGACGATCTCAACCTATTCGAAGTCGCAATTCGCCAAAAACTGGTTCGGGAGATCGCTGGCCTTGCCTCGCGACCCAGGCTCGCGTCCTATTTGGCAGGCGGCCCCGTGTTCGACTGCTCCATGGTCGGAACCACCGCGCGGTAGCCCACAGCCGGCCTGACAATTTAAAAATGGCCTTTCTCTGTTCTCATCGATGCACCACCCGATCGGCACCTGGGAGAGACGACCCCGGCGTTCTGGATCAGCCGCTAGCTCGCCTGTCTGCGTCTCAGCTTGGAGTGGCACTTGGCTCCAGAATTTGGTGGCTGGCCACTCGTGTTTTGGTGCGCCGGCAGGTGGTCCGCTTCGAAATCAAACAAGCCGCTCTCGTTGGCAACGCCTGATGCTGGCGCAACCGCAACCCCAGAATGTCGCCAACAGGCAGCGCCAGCGGTTCACCTCAATGGCCGGAACGCGGCGCTTTGCTGCCATTCGAAGGATGGGAGATGAAGTTCTCTAATCAGGCGCAAAACTGCCGCTCACTTCGTGATAGATTTTAAAGCCGGCTTCAATTCAGAACCGCCTCGGCCAAAGGCTATCTTTGAGCCAAGACGATGTTGGTTGCATGTGATTGGGCAAACAGGCCGACTTCCTCGGTCGGCTATAGTCAAGCCGCCTGGGTTTTCATGTCTTCGCCGCTAACCATTTTTGTCACAGCGGAGAAATCGAGCTTGCCTGAGCCCAGGACCGGCACTTTCGCAACGACGCGCACCTCGGCCGGCACCATCAGGTCCATGGCGCCGTTGGCCTTGGCGAAGGCCAGGAATTCGGCACGCGTGGCGTTGGCCGCCTCGGTGATGAGGATAAGCTTTTCGCCCTTGCGCGCATCTGGCACGGCGGCGACCGCCGAGAGCGAGCCTTTCCACAATTCGCCCGCCAGCGCCTCGACGGCGGCCAGCGAGATCATCTCGCCACCGATCTTGGCAAAGCGCTTGGCGCGGCCGCGAATGGTGATGAAGCCGACGTCGTCGACGGCGACGACGTCGCCGGTGTCATGCCAGCCGTCTTCGAGCGGCTCGAGCACGCCCGGCTTCTCGGTGCGCAGATAGCCTGCCATGACGTTGGGCCCGCGCACGAACAGCCGTCCGCCATCCTCGACGCCAGGCACCGGGTCCAGGCGATACTCCATACCCGGCATAATTTTGCCGACACTGCCGGATCGGTTGTACATCGGCGTGTTGATGGAGATCACGGGCGCGGTTTCGGTCACGCCATAGCCTTCGAGGATGCGCAGGCCAAACTTTTCCATGTAGGTGGCGCGGGTCGAAGGCTTGACCGGTTCCGCTCCGGCAAAGCAATACCGCACTGAGCGGAAGTCGTAAGGGTGTGCGGTGCGGGCATAGCCGGCAAGAAACGTATCGGTGCCGAAGATAATCGTTGCGTTCGAGGCGTAAACCAACTCCGGCACGATCCGGTAGTGCAACGGCGAGGGGTAGAAATAGACCGGCACGCCCGAGATCAGCGGCAGCACTGTGCCCGCCGTCATGCCGAAGGAATGGAAGATCGGCAGCACGTTGAAGACCTTGTCGCCCGAATGGAAGTCGATACGCGAGGCTGCCTGCGCGGCATTGGCCAGGATGTTGCGGTGGGTGAGCACCACGCCCTTCGGCGTGCCTTCGGAACCTGAGGTGAACAGGATCACCGCTGGATCTTCCGACTTGCGGGCGACCCGGGGTGCGCTTTTGCGCAAAAGGGCGAGCAGCTTGTCCTTGAGACCAATGGTGGCCCGCAGCTCATCGAGCCAAACGATGTCGACCGATCGGCCGAGTTCCTCGATCACGGCGCCGAGTTTCGCTTGTTCGACAAAGGCGCGCGAGGTCAGCACCGTGCGCACCTCGGCGGCTTTGCAAGCGGAGACGATGTTGGCTGCACCGGCAGTGAAGTTCATCATCGCCGGAACCTTGCCGGCCGACATGACGCCGAGCAGCGTCGCACAGGCGCCATTGGCGTTGGGCAGCATGATACCGAGCGTCTGCTGGCCGGCATAGAGAGTCTTGAATTTGTCGCCAAGCACTGCGGCGGCTGTCAGCAGCTTGCCGTAGCTCAGCGAACCGGTGACCGGGTCCTGCACGGCGAGCTGCTTCATGCCGCGTTCCTCCGCCGTCTGGATGATCTTCTCCAGCACGGTCTTGTCGATGTCCTGGGTGCGGAAGACGAGATCCGACATGACCTGGTAGAGGGCAGCGCCCGCCGCGGCGCGGCGTTTCCGGCCCTTCAGATCCTGCGCTACTCGAAGTTTGACAGGCTCCAGAATGGTCACCTTGACTTTCGGGAACAGCCGGCGGCGAACATGCTGCGAGGTCAGCCGCGAAAAATAGCTCTTCTCCAGCCCGTCGATGCGCACGGGCACGACCATCGAGCCGGTCTTGTCGGCCACCATGGCGGCACCGTCATAGACCTTCATCAGGCCGCCGGTCACGGTTATCCGGCCTTCGGGGAAGATGACAAGCGGATCGCCGCCTTGCACGACCTTGATAAGCGTGCGGGTCGACATCGGCTTGGCCGGATTGAGCGGCAGGGCGCGCGCAAGTTTCATGAACGGCTTCATCCACCAGGCCTGGGCGATGGTGTAGTCTATGGCAAACACCGGCTCCTCATCGGTCAGCGTCAAAGCCAGCGGACCGTCGAGGAAACTGACATGGTTGAGCGCCAGGATTGGTGCCGGGCCGGCCGCCTTGAGGTTTTCCAGCCCCTCCACCTCCAGCCGATGGAAGGCTCGGAACAGAATGGAAACGAAATCGCGGAAGGCGTTTGTCGGCAGGTATTTCAGCATCAGCCAGGCGGCGACCACGTTGAGTAGGGCGAGGCCGAACAGGATGCCTCCCGTGGAGACCCCTGCCGCCTGGATCGCGGCGACGAGTATGCCGCCTACCGTCATGAAACCTGCATTGACGATGCTCACCGCGGCGACCACGCGAGCGCGGCTGGCTTCCGGCGCCCAGGCTTGCACGGCGGCGAAGGTCGGCACGACAAGAAAGGCGCTGGCAATAGCCATGCCGGCAAGGTCGACCGCAACATGGACCGTGCTTGGTCCCGCGAAGAATGTTGCGAGCGTTTCGGCCCTGGGCGAAGGCTGCATGCTCCAGATGGTCCAGGCCAGGTCCAAGCCGAATAGTGCCATCAACGTCGTGCCAACCGGGGCTGGCAAGAGCACGATGCGGCCCTGCGACATCCATGCAGCTATGGCAGAGCCAATGGCGATCGAGATGGCGAACACCGCTAGATAAGCCGTGACAGCGATTTCTCCGCCACCGAGCGCATCCTTGACCAACGTAGGCAGGATCGAAAGGACAATGGCCCCGATCAGCCAGAACCACGACGTCATCAGTCCGGCGCGCCAGATTCGCTTGTCGGCACGCAGGCCGTTGACCTGTCGCCACGTCGAGCGAAAGATGTTCCTGTCTATGACGAGGTCGGGTGCAGCAGAACCGGTTGACGGAATGTATCGGCTGACAAACCAGCAACCGATGGCGAGGATCATCATCATCGGCCCGAAGACCGAGACGCCTATGCCATCGGCCGAGACGACGCCTCCGGCGATAGTGCCGCCGAGAATGGCGGCGAAGGTTGCCGATTCGATCCAGGCATTGGCGCGAGGCAATTCCTTGCGCTCGAGATGATCCGGCAGGATGCCGTACTTGATCGGTCCGAACAGTGCCGAGATGACGCCGAACATGAGCAACGCCATCATCAGCACCGGGATCGACGACAGCGCGATCCCAACGACTGCGACAGCCGCAGCGGCGATCTCGGCGAATTTCAGCCGACGGGCGATGAGCGCCTTGTCGAACCGGTCGGCGATCTCGCCACCAAGGGCGGACAGGAGCAGGAAGGGAGCCATGAAGACGGGACCCGCCAGGCTGACCAGCGATGCTGCCGTGTCCGCCGCGAGGGTGAACAGAATAAGGAACACCAGCGTGTTCTTGAGCAAATTGTCGTTGAAGGCGGACAGGAACTGCGTCCAGAAGAGAGGCGCAAATCGCCGTGACGTCATCAGATGACTGTTGGTATGGCCGTTCGTGGCGATTTCCATAGCGGCGACTTCCATTGGGCAGACCGTTGAATTGCTCGATCAGCAGTCTTGTGCGGTTTGAGCTCTTGTAGTGGGAACCCGGTTACACTTCGTTACTGCGGCTCGCATCAATCAGCGGCTTTGGGTCTTGGCGACTTCCGGCCGGTTCATGAACCGGCTTGCCTCTTCCGCGTCTCGCAGGGTTTGGCGATGGTGATCGAGGGATCCTGGACGCCTGGTCGCGGCCGAACCGAAGCCTTGCCCCCTGAATTTGATGCGCTCGTCATCCAAGCGGCCATAGCGAAAGTGGCGTGGTCAATGTTTGCAGGCGCTTGAACCCCTGGGAGCTAGCTGTTGGAGGTCATCGATAGTGCCGTTTGGTTTCAGGTCTAGGTTGGGCCGGCCCTGGTCTGTTTCAGGTTCGATACAATCAAGCCGGTCTTGCTACAGTCTTAGTGTTGACGCAGCGGCGCGTCTCGCTCATCTGCGTCCACTGGCTGCGGCACACAACCCGCGATTAGACCTGCTCCATGCGGACGGGGAGCAGACGATGATTGCGTGTGATTGGAGAAGCTGCGGGGTGGCTCTCTGTGCAGACTACCATCAGACCGACCGCTGGCTTTCATTACGCTGACTTCGTGTCAGAACGCATTCGGCCAAATGCCCTGTCGGTTGCCATGAAGCGTGCCAGCATCGGCGCGATCAGCTTTGTCGGATCTGCGATTGTCTGGCCGCTTTCACGGCCAAGCACATCGGCATAAGCGACAAGGTCGCGATGAACGGCGGCAGGCAGTTCGACCGTGATCTTGACCGGACGGTCATCGGGAATGGCGGAAAGTCTCAGCTTGGTCATGATGGATCCTTCGCGCCGTACGGCGCCAGCACCAGGTCGTGATTGACGATGACGCGAACCGGGAAGCCGGGCCGCACGGTGAGCGTCGGCTGGACATTGAGCTGACTGCGCACGAGCTGCTGGCCAATGTCGGAGGCCGAATCATGCGCGCTTTCGCGAATGGCCTTGGCGATTTCGCTTTCGTCGTCGCTGGACCCAAGCGACGTCCCAATGCCCAGCAGTGTCGAGAGTGCCGCGGCACGGAACATCTGGCCCCAATGATGGTCGACCTCGTCTTCCAGCCCGGAAAATCCTTCAGCGTCTGCGCCCTGCTGGCGCTCCAGCACGATTGAAGTGCCGTCAGGCATGATCAGCCGGCTCCAGACCAGCAGCACGCGCGACTGGCCGAAGGCGACGTGGCTGTCGTACTGGCCGATCAGCCTCGCACCCTGCGGGATCAGGAGATGGGATCCTGTCGGGCTGTCGTAGACATTTTCCGTGACTTGAGCGGTGATCTCGCCGGGCAGGTCTGAGCGGATGCCGGTGATTAGGGCAGCTGGAATGACCGTGCCGGCTTGCACCACATAGGGCGAGGCCTTCTCGGCGAGCCGATCGGTACTGACGGTGCGACGGTCTGGCTCGGCATTGACGAAGGCCAGCTTGCCATCCTGCATGTTTTGCGCGGCACCAGGATCCATCGGTGGCGGCCCGGGCGGCAGAGTCAGACCAGATAGGATGTTGGGTTCTGTATTTCTGCTGCCAGCACCCTGTCGTGCGGGACCAGCTCTCGTGCTCGTATCGGTGAAGAGCTTCGCCACGCGTGCGGCCTCGATCTCCGCCAGTCGGCGCTGCTCCTCCGGACCAGCGCGCGGTCCATCGTTGGACCCTCCAGCCGGCTGGCCGCGCTCCTGGGCACGCAAGATCGGCCGGCCCAAATCGCCAGGCAGAGCGGGGCCGAGTTGCGGAACACCGGCATAGTCCTTCGGCAGCTTCTGCAGCCCGTCGGCCGTTGAGCGGTTTTCGGTGGTGAAGAGCTCGGGCGGCTGTTCGGTCCCGCGCTGTCTGGTGTCGAGCGCCCAAATCAACGTGCCGAGGATCGCAGCGCTGACAACTCCACCAACGCCAATCAGCACCTTGCGCGACAGTCGCGTGACCCTGGCCGGTTCGGGCCGCAGGCGCAGTTCGGCTCGAATGTCCTGGTCGGGTGCGTTTACAGATTCGCTCATCGGAAAAGCCTCGTGCTGGGCGAGGTTCGTTTGCCGTCCGTGCGCACGATGCGGACGCGCTTTTCGCTCGTCTTGTCGCCGAGCCTCAGTTCAGCGGCGGCAAACAGCCGATCAACGACGTAGTAATTCTGGCGAGCACGGTAGTTGACCAGTTCCGAGCCGCCCGATGGGCCGATGACGAAGAGCGGCGGCATTTCGCCCTGCCCTATGCCTGACGGGAACTCGATATAGACTTTTGCGCCGTCGTCGAAGGCGCGAAGCGGCCGCCAGGGTGCTGCGTCGCCTTCGATGCGATAGCGGAAATTCAGCTTCTGGATGTCGACGCCGGACGCAACCGGCTGTGCGGCGGAAGCCTGCGCGTTCTGGCGCCGCAGCGCAATCAGCTGGTCCTGCGGATACTGCCAGGAGACGGAAGCCATGTAGGTGTTTTCGGTCGAGCGCAGCTCGAGATGATAGGTGCGGCGGTCGCTGTTGATGACGAGATTGGTCTGTAGATCCGGCCGTGTCGGCTTCACAAGAATATGGACCTGCTGACGCTCCCCTGCCCCGCTTTGTGTGTCGCCGATGATCCAGCGCACCGTATCGCCGGCCGCCACAGGCCCGGAGCCGACAAGCTCCTCGCCGGGCTGCAAGGCGATGTCGGTGACCTGGCCGGGCGCGGCATAGATCTGGTAGAGCGCGCCCTCACTCCAGGGATAAAGCTGGATGGCATTGACGAACCCGTCGCGAACCGGCTGCATCCTCGCTGCCTCGTTCGCCTGACTGATCCGCTGCTTTGGATCGGCCGGCTCCGGCTTCAGCTTCGTGGGCTCGACCGGTTTCAACTGACCCGGCAGCGGAAGCGTTTTCGGCACCTCCACCACCTTGACCGGACCAGGCGGGTCGATCTTGCGCACGGCCGGCACCGCATCGTCATAGGCGATCTGCGGCGGAATGTATTTTTTCGAAGCACAGCCGACGAGCGTCGTCGCTGACAGCAACGCCAAGGCAAGCATTTGTGCCTTGGGTGCATTGCGCGTGGCCGGTCTCGCCGATCTTCTTGTTCGTGCCACAGGCATCATGAAAGCTCCTTCGACCAGCTGATCGCATTGACATAGACGCCGAGCGGATTGGCTTTGAGCCGATCGGCGTCGCGGGGTTGCTGAATCACGATCGTGAGGATTGCGGTCCAGCGCTCGGTGCCGGCCAGGTTGCCGTTCTCATAGCGGCGCTCGATCCAGGCGACGCGGAAGGAATCCGGCGAAGCACGGATGACGCTGGAAACCTCGATCGCGATCTGGAGTTTGCCCACTTTAGCAAAAGGGTCATTTGAGCGGGCGTAATCGTTGAGGGAAACGGCGCCTCTGTCCGTGGTGTAATCGTAAGCGCGCAGCCAATTTTGGCGAACGATGACCGGGTCGGCCGGAATGCTTCTGACCTGTTCGATAAAGCGGGCGAGATGCCAGGCGATCTGGGGATCGGTAGGCCGATAGTCGGCAACGGCCGGGGCGACAAGCTGCGTCTCGCCAAACTTGTCGACCTGAACCACCCAGGGAACCACGGAGCCGCGCGTCGATTGCCATACCAATGCGGACGCAAAACCGCCGGCCAGGACGAGAGAGCTGAAGGCCATCAGCCGCCAGTTCTTCGCCTGGACGCGAGCCGAGCCGATGCGCTCGTCCCAAATCTGGGCTGCACGTTGATATGGCGTCTCGGGGTGAGGCGTTTTTGCGTAACGAACGAAAGGGCGTCTAAAGGGGGTCATCGGCGGTCGTCCTGATCGAGGGAAACATTCATCGAGCCGCCGCCATCATCACTCGAGTGGACCGAATGGGCGGCGATGCTGGCGCCATGCCTCATGGCCTGACTGCGTTTCATGCGTTTTGCCCATGCGGGCGCAGAGTCGGCGCTGGCCTCGGTGGTCGGCCAGTCACCGGAGGAAGCGGTGCCCGGCGAGTGGATTCCACTCGTCGCAGTCCAAGCCGCAAAGCGCCCGGCCTCATAGCTGTCGGACAGGGCCGACGCAGCACGCGACATGGCCTGCCTCACCGGTCGAACGGCAGCGCTGGCACCAGCCTTTGCGAGCCCCGCCATGCCGGCGGCGACCGAGCCGGCGCCACCTCTTCCAGATGTCGCCGCGCCAAGTTCCCAGGCGGCCGAAGTGCTGCCGGCCAAGTGTGCGCCGCCGCGTGCCGCGGCGGCCGATATGCGCCCACCGGCATTGAGCGCGCCCGCAGCACCGCCCACTGCGGCGTGGGCACCCACAGCGCCAGCCACGCCAAGGCCGCCAGCGGCGAGGCTTGTGCCAACAGCGGCGCCTGCGCCCAGCTGCGGGGCGCCGGAGACAAGTCCCGTCGCAATGCCGGGACCGAAGATCGACAGCCCCATCAGCGACAGGGCGCCCAGGACAAGCGACAGCGCATCCGTGATTGTGGGCTGTTCGGCGCCGAAGCCTTGGGTGAACTCGCCGAACAGGCCGGAGCCGATGCCGACGATGACGGCAAGGACCAGGATCTTCACGCCGGAGGCAACGATGTTGCCGAGCACTTTTTCGGCGAGGAAGGCGGTCCGGTTGAACAGCGCGAAGGGGATCAGCACAAACCCGGCAAGCGTCGTCAGCTTGAATTCGACCAGCGTGACGAAGATCTGGACGGCCAGAAGAAAGAACGCAATCAGTACGATCGCCCAGGCGATCATCAGCACTACGATCTGGACGAAATTCTCGAAGAACGAGACGTAGCCCATCAGTTGGCCGGCGGCCTCGAGAATCGGATTGCCGGCATCGATGCCGACTTGCGCGACGCGGCCCGGCTGCAGCAATGCCGAGCCTGAAAGTGCCGAACCTCCAGCCTTCAGGCCGAGCCCGGAAAAGCTCTCGAAGACGATGCCGGCCAGACGATTGAAGTTGCCGATGATGAAGGCGAAGAAGCCGATATAAAGCGTCTTCTTCACCAGGCGATGCAGCACGTCCTCGTCAGCACCCCAGGCCCAGAACAGGCCGGCCAGTGTGACGTCGATCACAATCAGGGTCGAAGTGAGAAACGCAACTTCCCCGCCGAGCAGACCAAATCCGGAATCGATGTAGCGAGTGAAAGTCTCGAGGAAACGGTCGATGACGCCGGTGTCGTTCATGGCGCTACCGTTTCCGGATCGAGCCGGTCTTCCGCGCGAGGCGGTGTTGGCGGTTGGAGCGGCGGCAGGCGACCTGGGTCCTTTTCGATCATCGGAGCGGCGTTTGGCGGGGATGGCCGCAGGAAGCGTCGGCGGCCTTCCGCCCAGGCTTTTCTGCAGGCGTCGTCATCAATCGCCGCGATGCCGATGTCCCGGCATCGGGCAAGGACCCTTGCCGGCTCGCCGCCCGGACGTGCTGAGCGCGGGGAGGACGCGTCCTGCGAGCCGTCGCCGCGCAGCGCCATGAAGGCGGCGGTCATGGCGGCGCCAAGGGCAAGAACGGCTATCATCCGGGCGGCGATCTTGAGATCCATGCGGCTTTCACCTCAGTCGTGGAACATTTTTACGGATGACGGGCTGTAGCTCCTGCCCGTCATGAAACGGCTGAACTGTTCCCTTGCCTGCTCCTGTGCGGCCGCCCTTCTCGCTTGCTCAAGGGCCTCGGCTCTTCCTTGTGCCGCCAGCATCGCGGTGAGATCGGCAACTTGCTTGGCCTGCACGGCAAGAAGCTGGTTGCCGGCCTGCGCCGCCTGCAGCACGCCGACAGCCGACTGGCTGGCGCTGATCAGCGCGCTCGTCTGCGCTTGTGTCCCTGCGATGTTGTCGACCGCGACGGCGCCGGTCTTCAGCGAATGCTCGAAGGCAGACACCGAGGTCTGCCAGCGTTGACGCGCGCCCTCGACAAGCTGCTGGCTGGAGAGATCCGAACCGAAATTCTCGTAAGTCGAGGTAAACTGGCTCTCGATGTCCTGGATGCTGTAGGCCAGCTTCTCGGCCTCGCCGAGCAGGCTCTTCATCTCGGAAAAATTGCCCTCGATCTGGCCAAGCAGCGAGGTCGGCAGCGACGTGAGGTTCCTCGCCTGGTTGATCAGCATCTGTGCTTCATTTTGCAGCGAGGTGATCTGATTGTGGATCTGCTCCAGGGCACGCGATGCCGAAAGCAGGTTTTCGGCATAATTCTTCGGATCGAACACGATCAGCGCTGATGCTGGCGCCGATGACAGCGCCGTGGCGACGGCAATGGCGCCGACTGCCGCCATGCGGCGGATACGGCTGCCCGTAAGAATGGAATTCATGACGAAATCTCCTCTCTGGACTGGTCGATCACATTGGTGAGACCTGGGATGAGGTCGGCCGCCCAGGAGAGACCGCGCTCCACTAGCCAGGCCTCGAGGAAATGGTCTCGGCCGGCCTCGGCGATTATCCGGTCGATCGCGGCCTGGTCCGATTTGGACGATGTGGCGCAGAGTGCCAGCGCGATCGGACCGAGCCCCAGTTCGAACAGACGGTTGCCGCGGCGGCTTTGACAGTAATAGTCGCGCTTCGGTATCGCCCGGGCGATGATCTCGATCTGGCGATCGTTGAGGCCAAAGCGCCGATAGATCTCGGTGATCTGCGGCTCGAAAGCGCGCTCGTTCGGCAAGAACAGCCGCGTTGGGCAGCTTTCAACTATCGCCGGCGCGATGGGCGATCCGTCGATGTCGGAAAGCGACTGCGTGGCGAAGACCACGCTGGCGTTCTTCTTTCTCAGCGTCTTCAGCCATTCGCGCAGCTGGTCGGCGAAACCGCCATCGTCGAGCGCCAGCCAGCCCTCGTCGATGAGCAGCAGTGTTGGCCGTCCATCCATCCTCTGCTCAATGCGGTGGAACAGATAGGCAAGCACCGCGGGAGCAGCACCTGTGCCGATCAGGCCCTCGGTTTCGAACGCCTGGACGGAGGCCTCGCCAAGACGCTCATGCTCGGCATCAAGCAGCCGGCCATAAGCACCTCCGATACAATAGGGACCAAGCGCCTGTTTCAGCGCCGAGGACTGCAGCAGCACGGACAGGCCAGTCAGCGTCCTCTCCTGGACTGGCGCAGAAGCCAGCGATGTCAGTGCCGACCACAGATGTTCCTTGACCTGCGGTGTGATGGGCACGCCTTCGCGCAGCAGAATGTCGAAAAGCCAGTCGGCCGCCCAGGCCCGCTCTGGCGTATGATGGATGCGGGCAAGCGGCTGCAGCGAGACGGTATGAAGGTCGTCCGACAGATCGGCCAAGGCGAGGAAGGGCAAGGGATCGTCAGACCCCTGCCCGCTTGCGGCATTACTTCCGAGACTGTGCCAATCACCGCTCATGGCGAGCATGGCGGGACGGATTGAGCCGCCGAAATCGAAGGCAAAGACCTGGCTGTTTTCGTAACGCCGGAACTGAAGCGCGATCAGCGCCAACAGGACCGACTTGCCGGCGCCCGTCGGGCCGATGACGAGGGTGTGGCCGACGTCTCCAACATGCAGGCTGAACCGGAACGGTGTCGCGCCTTCCGTTCTGGCGAAGAACAGCGGGGGCGCCCCAAGATGCTCGTCCTCGATCGGACCTGCCCAGACCGCGGAGAGCGGAATCATGTGCGCCAGGTTGAGCGTCGATAGCGGCGGCTGGCGAATATTGGCATAGATGTGGCCAGGAATACCGCCCAGCCAAGCTTCGACGGCGTTGACGCCTTCGGCGATACAGGTGTAGTCCCTACCCTGAACGACCTTTTCGACCAGACGCAGCTTTTCTTCGGCAATCGAGGGGTCGGCATCCCAGACAGTCACGGTGGCAGTGACATAGGCTTGGCCGATCTGGTCAGAGCCCAGGTCCTGGAGCGCCGCGTCCGCATCGGCCGCCTTGTTGGCGGCATCCGTATCGACCAAGACGGACGCCTCGTTGGTCATCACCTCCTTGAGGATCGCGGCGACGGATTTCCGTTTCGCGAACCACTGACGGCGTATCTTCGCCACCAACTTGGTCGCGTCGGTCTTGTCCAGCATGATCGCCCGCGTCGACCAGCGGTAGGGGAAGGCAAGGCGATTAAGATCGTCGAGAATCCCCGGGAACGTCATCGTCGGAAACCCGGTCACGGTGAGTGTGCGCAGATGCGCATCGCCAAGCCTCGGCTCTAACCCGCCGGCCAACGGCTGATCGACAAGCAGGCTATCGAGATGCATCGGCGTTTCTGGCACGCGCACGCGATGGCGCTTGGTCGAAATGGTTGAGTGCAGGTAACTCAGCGTCTCTCCATCGTCGAGCCAGTCAGCTTCGGGAACGAAGCCCTCGATGAGGTTGAGCACGCGGTCGGTGCGATCGACAAAACTTTTCAGGAGCTCCCACGGATCGACGCCGGTCTTTTCGCGGCCTTCGTAGAGCCAGCTCTCCATGCGCGACGCTTCCTCGGCCGGAGGCAGCCACACGAAGGTGAGGAAGTAGCTGCTTTCAAACAGCACAGCGGAGTCTTCGAACTGTTCGCGACGCTCGATTTCGAAAAGTGCGGATGCGCAATCCGGGAACCGGCTGTCCGGGTAGCCGCTGGCAGGATTGCGCTGCGCTTCGACAAAAATCGCCCAGCCGGAGCCGAGCCGGCGCAGCGCGCCGTTGAGCCGCGCGGTCGTGCCGACCAGCTCGGCCGGCGTCGCGGAGTCCAGATCCGGCCCGCGAAAACGCGCTGTCCTTTGAAAGCTGCCATCCTTGTTGAGCACCACGCCCGGCGCCACCAGGGCAGCCCACGGCAGATAATCGGCGAGACTGGCACTCTTCTTTCGGTATTCCGCGAGGTTCATCATGATGAGGACCTCAACAGCCGAAGTGCGAGGGATAGCGAAGGTGCCGGCGGGCCACGTCGACGAACTGCGCATCACGCCTTGCCGCCCAAACGGCTGCGAAATGCCCGACGGCCCAGATGACGAGCCCGGCGATCCATAAACGAAGCCCCAATCCGATCGCGCCGGCCAGCGTGCCGTTGGCGATGGCGACCGCACGCGGCGCGCCGCCCAGCAGGATCGGTTCGGTGAGCGCGCGATGCACCGGCACGAAAAAGCCGCGGACTTCCTCCTCCATCAGATCAGCGCTCCGCCGCCGAAGGAGAAAAAGGACAGGAAGAACGAACTTGCCGCGAAAGCGATCGACAGCCCGAACACGATCTGGATCAGCCGGCGAAATCCGCCCGATGTGTCGCCGAAAGCCAGCGACAAGCCGGTGATGATGATGATGATCACCGCCACGATCTTGGCGACTGGCCCTTCAATCGACTCGAGAATTTGCTGAAGGGGCTCCTCCCAGGGCATGGATGAACCGGCAGCATGGGCGGGCGCGATCGTCATGATCGCGGCGGTCGCGGCATACGAAAGCTCCACCGCAAATTTGCGGATAGCCGATGAACTGAGGCGGATCGGGGTCATTCTGAAGCTCCAAGGGGCGAGTGGTGATTGACGGGCATTGTGGTCTCGAGATTTGCTTCCAGCGTGCGGTAGTCGCCGGTGGCCGGATCGAGCCCGTCGACCAAGGCGATTTCGACGAGCCGGCGCGAGGAGCCGCGGCCGGCGAGGACGGCGATGAGATCTATGGTTTCGGCTATCAGCGCCCGCGGGACCGTAACGACGGCCTCCTGTACGAGCTGTTCCAGTCGCCGCAGTGCGCCAATGGCTGAATTGGCGTGAATGGTGCCGATGCCGCCGGGGTGGCCGGTGCCCCAGGCCTTCAGCAAATCAAGCGCTTCGGCGCCCCGTACCTCGCCGATCGGGATGCGGTCGGGCCGAAGCCGCAATGATGATTTCACCAGATCGGACAGCGAGGCGACACCGTCCTTGGTGCGCAGCGCTACAAGATTGGGCGCAGCACACTGCAACTCGCGTGTGTCCTCGATCAGCACAACCCGCTCGGCTGTTTTAGCCACCTCCGCCAAAAGCGCGTTGACCAGCGTGGTCTTGCCCGTCGATGTGCCGCCGGCTACCAGCACGTTCTTCCGTGTCTGCACGGCAAGCTGCAGGACGTCAGCCTGGCCATCAGTCATGATGCCGGCGGCGACATAGTCTTGAAGCTTAAAAACCGCGACTGCCGGCTTGCGGATGGCGAAGGTTGGTGCCGTGACGACAGGCGGCAACAGGCCTTCGAACCGTTCACCGGTCCCGGGCAGTTCAGCCGAAACGCGCGGCGAGCCCGAATGCACCTCCGCACCGACATGGTGCGCGACCAGCCTGACGATCCGTTCGCCGTCGGCCGCGATCAGGATTTCATTGCTTGCAACAAGTCCTTCAGTGAGCCGATCAATCCAAAGGCGACCGTCGGGATTGAGCATCACTTCGACGATGGCCGGATCGTCAAGGAAGGCTGCAATGGCCGGGCCGAGAGCGGTGCGCAGCATGCGCGCGCCGCGCGACACTGCT
This sequence comes from Mesorhizobium sp. WSM4830, assembly GCF_055811495.1. Classification (NCBI taxonomy): domain Bacteria; kingdom Pseudomonadati; phylum Pseudomonadota; class Alphaproteobacteria; order Hyphomicrobiales; family Phyllobacteriaceae; genus Mesorhizobium; species Mesorhizobium sp. WSM4830. The sequence goes on from NZ_JBVVQI010000022.1 coordinate 108,178, forward strand.
CCCTTGGTGGCATGATAATTGGTGGCCACGATGGTCCCCGTTTCTCGCGGCGGACTGGTTGGTGCCGCGCTCGGGGATAATTAGAAAAAGCATGAACACCGACCCTGCAATAAGTAAAACCGGCTATCGTGGCATGACGTGCAGAGACTTGCGAAATTCGGTGCCAGGATTGCGACGCACAAGTCACCCGGTGGACGAGAGGACATCGCCGCTCCAGCAGAACAGGCGACCGTATCTAGGAGAAGGCAGACTTACTGCTCGGGATCGACCAAGCCGGATGGCTTTGGCCTAGACCACCGACCAGTGTCATCGATGCTCCGAGGCTTCAAGGAGTGGCGTCCCAACGAGAATTAACGGCTCGTTAAGCATGTCTGTCAGGATGGGGGGATGGCTGCCACCGCTCATGGACGGTTGCCGGAACGCTCTCTATTTATGAGGCCGATATGCATCATCTACCAGTAAGTGTCGCCTTGGCCATTTCGCTTCTGTTCGGTTTGGTTGTCGTTGCGATAGCGTCAAAGGATCAGCCGGAGAGCGCTGGGCGGCAGGCGGCGCACCGGCTGGTAACGCTGCCTTGAGATCTCCGACCAGGGATCCAGGCGCGTCCGACAGGCCACTCGTAGCTCACACATTCACGGCCGCGACGCTGGTCGCGCGAATAAATGATGAGCCTCGTCGAAAACGACCTTTGGCAGGACCCGAAGCTCGCTTGCTTCGTAGGAGATGCTCGAGATATTGCGTCGTCAGCGGGCAATGAGTTGCGCTTGGGCCAGGTCGCGACGGCGCTTGATTGGGTCGCGATCAGCTCGTTTTGAGACCAGAATTTATGAGCGGCAAAAATACGCGGATCGGGAACCACGAACCGCAACGGTCTGCCTTCTTCATCTATGGCGATTGCTTCGAAAGCAGGGGCATTTTCCAACCATGCCAGGCCGGCAATCTCGTCGGCCACCAATTCGTCGTCGGCCTTCCCGACAGTTTCCCGACTCTGCTTCCACGCCGGGCTTGCGAGCGGTTTGATCAGATCGACGAGGTATCCGTCGCGGTTTACCGCGCGGAACGGGGCGGATGAACGTTCGAAAGAGCGATCGACCTTGCGCAAAAGGTTGATGAGCGCCCCATGTTCAACGTTGGCGACAGACACGATCCTGAGGGACTGGCGCGAGTCCATGAGGCGATCGATATTTTGTGTCGATGTGATTCCGGGATCCACGAACACTCCGGCCGCGGCCTCATAGGCGAAAATCGCATTCGTGCCTGCGATACGAATGCCTCCCCCAAGAAGACCGGCGCCGTCCATTGCCCTGATAATTCTTGCGGCGATCAGGGGAACACGTCCGAGCCGGAGCGCCCGAATGACAGCAGATTGGCGCTCCATCTGCTGCTGTCGCGCAGACAGCGTTTCTTGGGCGAACGCGCGAGCTGCTTCCCAATCCGCCTTGAGAGCTTCGCTCTCCGGCGAGCGCCGGCCCTCTGTCTTTTGGTGTCGTACGCCCGCGGAGTCGTAGTAGCTTCGCATTAAGTGGTCGATGCCGTTCACGGTGTGCCAGACTAGGGATCCCCGAAAGCTCTTCGCCTTCCGTTGGGCCTCTTTGAGCGCAATGAAGCGTTGGTCGGAATTGACTTTCTCCCGACGTTGATCGTTGTTTAATTCAACAAAATCAACGAATTCAACAGTTACCCTGTGTTTAGCTCCGAGCTGTTGCAAGACAGAATAGGTAGCGGAGCGGCACATTCCAACAGCTCTCACGTGATTCCATCGCGGCTGTTGAAGTGTCTGTATTAATTAAAATAGATGACGGAGCAGCTTTTCCGCGGCAGCGCACGAGGCAATAGCGCCGCTCGAACCCGGCCTCGCTGCATCCGTTCGATCCGCAGAATTCGTCTGTTTTTGATGTCGAGGCGCAGCGGCCGAATTTCCCCGAATAGCTCTCCGTGCTGCGCAGCCCGGCATGCTCGAGCGCTCGAAATCGAACAGATCATCGCCCCGATCCGGCGATCTACTTCCGCCAGCGCAGCTCCGGCAGATCGGAAAGCTCGGCGTCGAGCCATCATTTGGTCGCGGCCGGCTTCCCCCAGCTAATGCCTGTACAGACGGAAGGCCGACCGGTGAGCTCGGCACCCCCGCGCCACCAGCCGCTCGAATAGGGGCCGGCTTAAGCGGGCGATCGCGGTCCTGCGGGTCTTGGCAGGTAGGGAGTCTTCGGCGAGCAGGATCGCCACCTTTTCGTCGGCATCCCTGCGGCTAAGTTTCGGTTATCGCTGACGCGCCAGATCCAGATGGTGGCCGGCGCCGCCGCCGCGGCGCGGGCCTTGGCGAGGCAGCAAGTATGTTGACGATTCTGGAGGCCATCGTACAAAATGCTAGCAAGCTAGATTTTGGAGTTTCTCGTGTCCCTGAACATCAAAGATACGGCCACCGTGGCTCTCGCCGACGAGCTCGCGCGTCGCCAGGGTGTCCCTCTGAGCTGGCGCTGCTGGGCCGCGTCTTCGATCAGTTGAGAGTTGAGGGCCAATCCGCCCATCAGCGTGAAGTCCTCGCGTCCCGGATCATTGCAAACTACATGGCCGGAGTAGTGGACGAAGCAGACCTTGCTGCGACTTCCAAACAACTGCTGGGACGGTAGAAGGCACCCATCTCAGAAGCGCCAAGCGGATGTTGATTGAGCGCCATCAGGTCGCTGGCGGCCTGGCATATAAGACCGTTACTTCGGCCGGCCCGCTCTTCCCGGCGGCCTTGGGTCCCCAATCGGTAGTGAGAGTGGACTGGAAGACGATCTTACCGTGCTGAAGGACGAAATTGTCCGCGCCACCAGTGGCCTCGAACCTTGACGAACTGGCAGATCAGCAGTGTGAAGGGACCGCACGCCTGTTTTGAGAAACATAGTCGAACTCACCTTCGGGCAATTGGTCGCGCAGACGTTTGGACGACAGGCGAACGGCATCATGGCTCACCAGTTCGAATTAGCGGTCAAAGCGACTACGTCCTCGGCATAGTTGCGCCTGAGATCCTCCTCGAGATCACCGGTGGCGCGCAGCTTAGATGGCCTTCGAAAACCTGCTCTGCCGAGCGCGCCATGCAACCTCTCCATTTTGCGACACCGAAGAGACTGCATGCAGCCTCACAGTCCTGGTGGTGCCGAACGGATGCCACGACAGGGCGCAAAGGTAGGGTGGAGATGCCGCATCGACCGACGGGTTAAGTATTTTCGGGACTCTCGGGCTTGAAAGGCTTAGTCTGCTTGATCGGCGATAAACATTCAGGGCATCGTCGGCTGTGAGCGAGCATCGTGCTTCCGCCCCAATTCGGGAGGGAGCCATGACCAGCCCCAACAATTCGAAAATTGGACTCGCATACTCAGAAGACCGCGATCGGGCGCCACAGCCAGTTCCTGGCGCAGAGCCTGCATACAGAAACGAACTGCTGCGGCGCATGTCTCCGGCCGATCTTCAATTGCTCAGCCCTCACCTTCACAGCAGCTTTGTGCCATTGAGGACCCAGCTCGAGACGGCAAACACTCCGATAGACACGGTCTACTTCTTTGAAACGGGAATCGGCTCGGTGGTGGCGAAACTCCGGCCGGAGGTCGACGCCGAGGTTCGCGTCATTGGTTTCGAGGGCATGACCGGCTCGGCGCTGATCATGGGTGGCGATCGATCCCCGCACGACTGCTACATTCAAGTGGATGCCGAGGTTCTCAGCATGGACGCCGAGCCATTCACAAAGGCGCTTTCCGACAGCCCGACGCTGCGGCTTTTTCTGCTGCGTTATGTGCATTACGCCTGGATCCAGGCAAGCTATACAGCGCTCGCCAATGCGCGTTTGAAACTGGAAGAACGATTGGCCAGATGGCTGGTCATGTGCAACGACCGCATAGAAGGCGACCGGCTGCCGATTACCCATGAATTCCTGTCGGTGATGTTGGGCGTACGGCGGCCGGGCGTCACCGTGGCACTTCAACTGCTGGAAGGCCGCGGCCTAATCAGGTCAAATCGTGGTGAGATCATCCTCCGCGACCGAGCTGGGCTCATCACATTGGCAAACGGTTCGTACGGGCAGCCGGAGGGGGAGTATGCCCGCCTGATCGGCGAGCCGGCATCTCCATGATCCAAGCCAATGTCGAATGAGCTCTGCGGCGCCAGAACGGTAAGCATTCCCTGCAGACGTCGTTGTTTCGGCCTCAGCGGCGGCGCCGCCGGCAACAATTTCACATTCGATGGCAGTTGGAGGCCTCACCTCTCAGCCAATCCGATGGCGAAGGACATGCAGTGCTGAGGGTTCGAACCGACAACGGCGACTACATTCTGAACAATCTGACTGACGAAGTTCGTCGATGGAATGAGACAAATTACAGCTATCTGAAGCGGCAGGGCATCGCTAGGGCGGTGGGTCTCGATCCGCGGAGGGCAAACCCTGCTGGTTGCGGCCTTGAGTAAAAGACGCCGAGTCTCTCCCTTCCCGCAAGCATCGATACGTTGAGGCTGGAGCCTCGACAGGGCAGCTGTGGAGGAGAGCGGGATATGCCTATTTGTCCCCGGCGCGGGAACCACCTTTCAGCCACGGTCGAAGTCTTACCCGTGGCATTGCGGATCCCGAAGGAGCGGGCGGTCGAGGGAGCACCGATCCTTAGGTTGCGATGAACATTGGCCGAGCGGACCTGGCCACCCGCTGGAGCGTACAAATAGGCAAATTGGAGTGGAACAGTTTTTCGCCTATCTCAGAATACGGCATGCGCAAGCCAGCGTCGACGTTACTCCGACCGATCCCGCACACTCCACAGTCGGTGACGTGCAGCCGCGCAACCGTGTGAGAAAGCATACCAATGCGGCGGAACAAATCATGACCATTTCTCATTGTGGTGATCACCAAGGGAGATTGATCATGGGCGACCGGCATAACCCAAAAATCGAGGCATCGGCAAATGTCGAAAAGGATCCGGAAGATTGGGTCAGCGGAGATGACCCAATGACTCCCGCACAAGCCTCCTATTTGAAAACTTTGACCGAACAGGCCAATGACCCTGATGCCTATGCTGACAGCCTAAGCAAGGCGGAAGCTTCTAAACGCATTGATGCGCTCCGGGAGAAGTTAGGCCTGTAGCGTCCGCTCGCGGCTTTGCGTCTCCAGCGAAGGACAGCCAGTCGGGTCGGATTGGGACCGTTTTGCTGCAGATTGTGATCCGCGCAATTAATCTTTCTGGATTCAGCGCGTTGCTGCTCGAACTTACACGGTGGAACAGCCCGGCATCCGCCCTAAGCTCACCAAGACCTCGCGCCCGCCGGTCCAATCCTGCTGTCGAAACAGATCAGGACGTCCCGATGAGGGCGATCGTCAGCAGAGACACAAAAAGGACAAGGGCGATTGCGGCGCCCCAGAAGAAAACTTTTTCGGTGCCGCGTTGCTCTTCCTCGCGAGATATGTCTTTCGCCATTGCCTGCATCCTTTGCGAAGGTCAGCGACTGAGCAACGTGCCGTGCCAAGACTCGGTTCCCGGTAAACGCACTGTGAGAAAGCTCGCGGAGGGAAACTCCAACCGTCGGTTGGTGGACGCATTGCAGCTGATGCATCTAAAGTTCGCGTGATCCGCGCGCACAGGGCATGCCCGACCCCGAGCCCCCGCCCGGTGCAACAGCGCTTGATCGGCCCCGCCGCATCAAACTGTGCGGCGGGCTTTTTTTATTCACGCGATGGAACACCGGCGCGCAGGGAAAGTTCTGTCCCGGCAGCAAACTCTTTCCCTCATATTTTTTGCTGCCAGATCGGATATCTCCGATCGGCCCGCGTCGTTCTTATCCTCCGGCGACGCGGGCTGGCTGTCCTTGCTATCGGTCGAGGGGCCACAGAACAAACGAAAGCACGATGCTGATCAGAATCCCGGTGCCGATCGGAGCATAAAACGTGGAGTTCTCACGTTGGAGCTTGTCGCCGGTCCCGGTCAAGGTCGCGGCATATGTGAGGCGGGAGCGCCATTCTTTTTATCGAGCCGGTGAAACATTTCTCATGGATCGCAGTTCTTGGATCCAGAGGAGTTGAATAAGGGCAACCTG
>NZ_JBVVQI010000023.1:0-67222 GCF_055811495.1 Mesorhizobium sp. WSM4830
CCGTCATCAGGCTGGGTAGAGGACTTGCACCTCCAAGCTGTCGATCATGCTCGGCACACAACAAAAAACCCGCCTCGAGGGCGGGTCACCGGTGAATCATCACCATATCCAAATTACTAGCATAGCTGCCGGCACAAAGCAAGAACAAAGTACGCTCGACCGGCGGAAAGATGCAAATTCCGGTTCCGCATCGCCTCGGTGCTCGAGCTGCTGGTCAGCCTTTAAGCCGGCGCTGCCGCCAGGCATCCAGCGTCTCGTCGATGATGCGCTGCGGCACGTGGCCGAGCTCGAAGACGGTGTCGATCTTCAGCACATCGAGCCCGTCGAGGAATTCCGGCGGTGCTGCGCCGTGACGCAGGCGGGCAGCGTCCTTGGCGGTGGTAATGAGGCCAAGCCCGGCTTTACGTGCCGTCGCCGCCAATTCGGCAAGCTCGTCCGCACTGTAGAAATGATGGTCAGGAAACGGTCGGGTCAGCGCAAGCTCGCCTCCGGCCTCGCTTACCGTGTCGAAAAACTTGTCGGGATGGCCGATGCCGGCGAATGCCAGGAACCGCCTGCCGGCCAGCGTCACCTTGCTGCTCGGCGCGGTGTGCGCCTCGAAGATCGGCCTGCCGGCGCGCGCGGCCTGGCGCACGACCGTATCGGCCGCAGTGCCCTCGCCCATCTTCAGCAAGGCGCTGGTGAAGACCAGTTGGTCGACGACGTTTGCCCGCAGCGGCCCGCCGGGGATGACACGGCCATTGCCGATGCCATGACGCGCGTCGACGACGACGAGCGCATAGTCGATGTGGATGCGCGCGCTCTGAAAACCGTCATCCATGATCAGGAAATCGCAGCCGAGCTTCTCCAGCAGAAGCCTGGCGCCGGCGGCCCGGTTCGGTGTCACCGCGACTGGCGCGTGTTCGGCCAGAAGCAGCGGCTCGTCGCCGACATGCTTGGCGGCGTCGTGGTGCGGATCGACGACATGCGGCTGCGCGAAGGAGCCGCCATGGCCGCGCGACAGGAAACCCGGATTGAGCTGCATGCGCCGGGCCTGCTCGGCCAGCGCGATCGCCACCGGTGTCTTGCCGGTACCGCCGACGGTGAAGTTGCCGACGCAGAGCACCGGCGCCTCGACCTTTTCGCGCGGCGCGTGCCGCATGCGGCGACCGGCGACGAGCGCATAGATGGCGGAGAAAGGCGACAGCGCCGTGACCCGCCAGTCCGGCTCTTCCCACCAGAAGGGTGGCGCTTCCGAGGTCACGTCAGCGCCCGTTCGCGCCCTTCAGGCGCGACTTGACGACCAGCGGCTGGATATAGGGCTCGAGCGACCTGAGCGTATGTGCCAGCGCACCGCGCATCTCGTCGACGGTCGCCGCACCCGCCGCCATCATCTCATGGCGGGCCGCCTCGTTGGTCAAAAGGAAATTGACGGCGCCGGCCAGCATATCGCGGTCGCGCACCAGCTTGGCGCCGCCACTGTCGAGCAGGCGCTGATAAGCCTCGCGAAAATTCTGGACGTTGCGGCCGGCAAGCACCGCCGTCTCCAGCATGGCCGGTTCCAGCGGGTTCTGGCCGCCCTCGGAAGTCAGCGAACGGCCGACAAAGGCGATTTCCGTCAGCCTCAGATAAAGCCCCATCTCGCCGATCGTGTCGCCGAGGAGAATATCGGTATCGGCGGTGATCCTGTCGCCCTTGCTGCGCTGCGCCAGTTTCAGGCCCATGCCGGAAATCTGGGCGGCCAGCTGCCCGGCGCGATCGGGATGGCGCGGCACGATGATGGTCAGAAGCCCGTGGTGGCGCTTGTGCAGCATGGCGTGAACTTCGGCGGCGACCGCTTCTTCGCCATCATGGGTCGAGATCGCCGCCCAGGTCGGGCGGCCGGCGAGCTGGCGTTTCAGCGCCGCCAGCGCCCGCTCGTCGGCCGGCGGCGGCGCGGTGTCGACCTTGAGATTGCCGGATACGGTGACCGGCCGGGCGCCGAGCGAAAGGAAGCGCTCGCCATCGAGGTCCGACTGGGCGACGACATGGGCAAGATTTTCGAACAATGCTTCGGCAATGTTGGCGCGCTTCTTCCAGGACTTGAAGGAGCGGTCGGACAGCCTGCCGTTGACCAGAACCTGCGGCACCCGGCGGGCGCCGAGTTCCAGGATGGTCATCGGCCAGATCTCCGATTCGGCGATGATCGCCAGGTCCGGCTGCCAATGGTCGAGGAAGCGGCTGACCGCCGGCTTGAGGTCGAGCGGCACATATTGGTGGATGATGCGGTCGCCCAGCCGTTCTTCGGCGACCTGCGCCGAGGTGACCGTGCCCGTCGTCAGCACGATGTTGACGCCGTAATCGAGAATGCTCTCGACCAGCGGCACGACGGCGATGGTCTCGCCGACGCTGGCTGCATGGATCCAGATCACGGGACCTTCGGGGCGCTCGCGCCCGGCGACGCCGTAGCGCTCGCGCCGGCGAACGCGGTCCTCCTTGCCTCTGGATGTGCGCCAGGCAACGTAAGGTCCGACCAGCGGGTAGGCGGCGGCCCCGGCGAAACGGTATGCCGTCAGGAAGGCGCGCGCCCAGCGCATACTCATTTCGAACCGTCCACAAGGCGATAGGCCTCGGCGGTCGCGGCATTGAGCGAGGCCGTGACCTCCTGGCGCTTGCGTTCCATTTCCGCGGCGTCGGCGTTGGCCGGCACGAAGACGGGCGTGCCGACGACGATCGAGGAGCGGCCGAACGGGAGGTTGATCGTCGTCTTGTCCCAGCTGCCCTCGATCACCTTGCGGCGGCTGGTGGCTATCGCGGCAGGCAGGATCGGCCGGCCGGACAGCCGCGCCAGGAGGACGACACCGAGCCCCGCATCGCGCGGCGTGCCGTGGGGAATATCGGCAATCATGGCGACATTCTTGCCGGTGGCGAGCGACTTTTTGAGGGCGATGAGCGCCTTGGCGCCGCCTTTGTCGAGATGCCTTGCGCTTTCGCGCCCGCCAGAGCCGCGCACCGCCTCGATGCCGAATTTCTCGACCATCAGCGCGTTGAGCTCGGCATCGGCGCTGCGCGACACCATGGCAACCAGCGGCCGTCCCTTGGGATAATAGGCCGGGGTCAGTAGGTGCTGGCCGTGCCAGAGCGCGATGATGCCAGGCTCGAGCTGCGCATAGGCGCCGCCGGAAAACTTCGCCGATCCTTCGACCAGGCGGTTGGTCACGCGGACAAGGCGGACGAAATACGCAAACAGCGCGGCAAGCGCATTCTTGACGAATCGCGACTGCGCCAGCGGTTCGCGGATCTTGCGCCAGAACGTCTTCGGCTTGCGACGTCTGACCGCCGACCGCGGGGCTGATCGCTTGACCGCTTCATGGTTCATCGATGTCAACCGACAGCCTTGTTTTCGGGGTCGAGCAGACGGTGCAGGTGAACGACGAAATAGCGCATATGGGCATTGTCGACGCTGGCTTGCGCCTTGGCCTTCCAGACGGCGTGCGCCGATTGGTAGTCCGGATAGATGCCGACGATGTCGAGCGCGTCGAGATCGCGGAATTCGGTGCCGCCCAGCTTCTTGAGTTCGCCGCCGAACACCAGGTGCAAAAGCTGTTTCTTTCCGTCTTCAGCGGCCATGTCGATCCTTCACATATCGTGAGTTTGGGACAGGTCTAGACCAAAGCCGCCGACTTTGGAACTATTGATAGTGGTCAATTGTCCAGCCCGGCGATGACGCCGGCGAGCACGGCGAGCAGTTCGCCGCTGCCGGCGGCGAGCGGTCCGTGATGGATCACTTCGCCGGCATAGAGTGGCGCGCGGCCGTGGCGATCGAGCAAGGCGCCGCCTGCCTCGCGCAGGATGAGATCGGCCGCGGCGATGTCCCAGTCATGCGCATTGGCCTTGACGAAGGTGGCATCGAGCTGGCCGCCGGCGATCATCGCCAACCGGTAGGCGAGCGAAGGAATATAGGGCACGCGCTTCAGCCGCTTGTGCCATTTCGCCGGCAGCAGGTCGATCATCGGCTTCGGTCCGGCGATTTCGGCCGTTTCCGACGGCGGACGCACGCTGATGCGCTTGCCGTTCAGGAATGCGCCCTCGCCCGGCAGCGCCCAATAGATTTCGCCCTTCGCCGGGCAGTCGAGCACGCCGGCAAGCGTGCGGCCGTTCTCGACCACAGCGACGCTGACGCACCATGTGGGCAGGCCCTCGAGGAAGCCGCGCGTGCCGTCGATCGGATCGACGACGAAGGTGCGGCGCGCGACAAGCCTTACCGGGTCGTCTACGGTTTCCTCCGATAGCCAGCCATAGTCAGGCCGGGCCGCCAGCAAGGTCTCACGCAGATATTTGTCGGCGGCGTGATCGGCTTCGCTGACCGGCGAGGTGCCGCCCTTCATCCACACTTGCGGTTTATTGTTGAAGTACTGCATAGCAATGAGCCCCGCCTCGCGGGCGGCGTCGCGCAACAGCTGCAGGTCTTCAGTAGCGCCGGCCGAGACGGCCGGATCAAGCTCCGGCAAGGGTCATTCCTTCGATCAAAAGCGTGGGCGCGGCGGTGCCGAAATTGCGGTCGAGATCACTCGCCGGAACCATGTTGAGGAACATCGTCTTCAGATTGGAGGCGATGGTCACCTCGGCGACGGGATAGGCCAGCTCGCCGTTTTCGATCCAGAAGCCGGACGCGCCGCGGCTATACTCGCCCGTCACCATGTCGACGCCCTGGCCGAACACCTCGGTGACGTAGAAGCCCGTCTTGAGCGACTTGATCAGCTCTTCCGGCGTGTTTTCCCCGGGCTCGATGGCGAGATTGGTCGACGATGGCGAGACCGACGAGCCGCTGCGCGAGCCGCGCCCATTGGTGACGAGGCCGAGTTCCCGAGCCGCCGAAGTCGACAGGAACCAGTGGTTGAGCACGCCCTTGTCGACCATGAACAGTTTTTCGCCCTCGACGCCTTCGCCGTCGAACGGGCGCGACGCCTGTCCACGGCGCCGAAGCGGCTCGTCGGTGACGGTGATTGCGGCCGAAGCCACCTTCTTGCCCATCATGTCGCGCAGAAAGCTGGTTTTGCGCGCCACCGCGGCGCCATTGATGGCACCGGCGAGATGGCCGGCAATGCCGCGCGCGACGCGCGGATCGAACACCACGTCGACCGGCCCGGTCGCAGCCTTGCGCGCGCCAATGCGGCGGACGGCGCGCTCACCGGCCTTGCGGCCGATGTCTTCCGGCGCGTCGAGATCGGAAAAATGCTGGCGCGAGGAGAATTCGTAGTCGCGCTCCATGCCGGTGCCCTCGCCGGCGATCACGCTGGTCGAGCGCGAAAAACGCGAGGCGACGTAATGGCCGACGAAGCCGTGCGAGGTGGCGAGCACCAGGCCGCCGAGCCCGGCACTGGCGCCGCTGCCGGCCGAATTGGTGACGCCCTTGACGGCAAGCGCCGCCGCTTCGGCGGCAAGCGCTGCCTCCTTCAGCTGGTCCGCCGACACCTCGGTGGCGTCGAACAGATCGAGGTCGCGCGGCTTCTTGACCAGCAAGGACGGATCGGCGAGGCCCTGATTGGGATCTTCGGGCGACACCTTGGCCATGGCGACGGCGCGCTCGGCCAGCATATTGGGGTCGGATGCCGCCGTTGCCGAAACGCTCGCTACCCGCTTGCCGACGAAGACACGCAGCGAGACGTCTTCGCTCTCGGACGCCTCTGTGCCTTCGACCTTGCCGAGCCGCACCGACACGCCGGTCGAGCGGCCGCGTACCGCAACCGCATCGGCGGCATGGGCGCCGGCCCGTTTGGCAGCCTCGACCAGGGCCGCGACGCGGTCGGTCAGTTTCGCTGCGTCGAGCGTATCGGTCATGCGCATAATCCTGCTATTTCCGGCTGGCTGAAGGGCAGCCGCTGCTGCACCATCTATTGTCCCGGTGCAGCTTCTGCAATGGGAGAAGGCGCAACCCGGGTGCATCAAGCGCCCAAACAGGGCCGCAGGCGCTAGGCGAATGAGCGGCGAGCCGAGATCGACAATCCCTCAGGAAGCGGCCACCGGCGTCCAGATCACGTCGTCGATCCTGAGCGCGCCGGTGGCGAGCATCACCAGCCGGTCGAAGCCGAGCGCGGCGCCGCTCGCCTGCGGCATGATGGCGAGCGCGGCGAGGAAGTCCTCGTCGATCGGGTAGCGTTCGCCGTAGACACGCTGCTTTTCGTCCATTTCGGCGGCAAAGCGCCGGCGCTGCTCGACCGGGTCGGTCAACTCGCCGAAGGCGTTGGCGAGTTCGACGCCGCAGCAATAGAGCTCGAAGCGCTCGGCGGTGCGCGGATCGTCCGCGCTCGGCCGGGCCAATGCCGCCTCCGAGATCGGATATCCGAAAAGGATGGTGGCGCGCCCCTGCCCCAGCGCCGGTTCGATTTTTTCGACCATCACCCGGCTGAACAGGTCGGCCCAATTGTCGTCGGGCGCGGTCCGCAATCCGGCCTGGACCAGGGCGGCATGCAACCCCGCGCGATCGGTGCTGCCATCGGCTGCAACCGTCGCCAGCAGATCGATACCGGCATGGCGCATGAAGGCCTCGCCGACGCTCAACCTTTCCGGCTCGGCAAACGGGTCGGCCTCGCGGCCGCGGAAGCTAAAACGCTTCGCTCCGGCCCGCTCGGCCGCAAGCGCAACGAGCTCGGCGCAATCGCGCATCAGGCTCTCGTAGGTCTCGCCGACGCGGTACCATTCGAGCATGGTGAACTCAGGATGGTGCAAGGGGCCGCGCTCGCGGTTGCGCCAGACAGCCCCGAGGCTGAAGATGCGCTCCTCGCCGGCGGCAAGCAGCTTCTTGCAGGCGAATTCCGGCGACGTGTGGAGGTAGAGCGGCTGGCGCTGCCCGTCCGGCCCGATCGCCTCGGTGGCAAAGGCCGACAGGTGCGCTTCATTGCCGGGCGAGACCTGCAGCGCCGATGTCTCCACCTCGACGAAGTCGCGGCGGGCGAACCAGTCGCGCATCCCGGCGGCAATGGCATTGCGCAGGATCAGCCGCGACCGGCGGTCGGCATGGACATGCGGCGTCCACCACGGCGAGGCGGCTGTCATCGGCTTCAGGGGAATTGCACAGAGGGCTGGCGATTGCGACCAAGATGCGCTAGGCCGCACGCAACGGCCTCTCCAGCCGATTTGCGCCAACAAATTTTATCAGGATGGAAACCCGTGAAGGTCATCGCCAGCTCCTTACGCAAAGGCAACGTCGTCGAAAAGGACGGCAAGCTCTATGTGATCCTCTTTGCCGAAAACATTCATCCTGGCAAGGGTACGCCGGTCACCCAGCTCGACATGCGGCGTATCTCCGACGGGGTAAAGGTTTCCGAGCGTTACCGCACCACCGAGCAGGTCGAGCGCGCCTATGTCGAGGAGCGCGAGCACACGTTCCTCTACCGCGACGGCGAAGGCTTTCACTTCATGAACCCCGAGACCTACGACCAGGTCGCGGTGCCGGAAAGCGTGGTCGGCGACATGGCGCCTTATCTGGTGGAAGGCATGCCGGTGCAGATCTCGCAATACAACAACATCGCCATCTCGCTGGTGCTGCCGCAGCGCGCCACCTTCGAGGTGGTCGAGACCGAGCCGGTGACCAAGGGCCAGACGGCATCGTCGTCCTACAAGCCGGCAACGCTGTCCAACGGCGTGCGTACCCTGGTGCCGCCACACATCAGCGCCGGCACCCGCGTGGTGGTGATGACCGCCGATGGCGCCTATGTCGAGCGCGCGAAGGATTGAGGCGCGAAGCCTGAAACGCCTCGCCGAAAACGTCGAGGCTGCCGGTCATCGTCTACCGCTTTGTGCCAGGGGCTTTCGAGCATTGGGACGCTGCACGCAGACCGAAGCGTCAACGCCCTGCGAGTTCTTTCCTATTGGACGACGCCAGCGGGCAATCTCTGAGCCTCGAGCAACGCCGACCGTCCCTTTCGCCAGGTGCCAGGTGGAATGCCGACGAACTTTTTGAAGGCGCGATTGAAGGCGGCTTCCGACTCGTAGCCGACCTCGGCACCCGCTTGCGCGATGCTCATTTCAGGCCGTTCAAGCAAGCGTCCTGCCAGTTGCAGACGCCAGCGAGCAAGATAGTGCATGGGCGAGACCTCGACATAGTGGGTAAAGCGGCTCGCAAAGGCCGTGCGTGAGAGCCCTACTTCGCGGGCGAGCCGGTCCAATGTCCATTCCTCCCTGGGGCGAGCGTGGATGAGCCGGAGCGCCTCGCCGACGTGTTGATCCCGCAGGCCTGAGAGCCAGCCGCGCGAATCGTCGGGGAGGGTCTCGAGATGGCGGCGGATGATCTCGACAAACATCAGCTCGCTCAGCTTGGCGAGGATCGTTTCACAGCCCGCCCGCCCACTGCCCCCTTCGGCCAGCGCCAGCCGAAAAAGGTCGATAACCCAGCTGCTTCCATCGGCGGGCTTGCGGGCACACAGGATGGCCGGCAAGGCGGCGAGGAGAGGATTGAAGGGGCGTGCATCGCAGCCAAGATACCCGCAAATGAACCGGGTCCGCTCGTCTCCGCCGCCACCATGGATCACCGCGAACGGCAGGCTCTCGTCTATCGGCCGATAATACATCGCCATATTGGGTTCGCCTCGCGCCCCGGGCGAGGAGCTCAAGACGTTCGGAACACCACCGGGGAAGACAACGACATCACCGGCGTTTACGAGCACCGGGGGGACGGAATCGTCTGCCAGCGCGGCCCAGCACGAGCCCGACATCACGGCATGAAAAGAAATGATGTGCTCTGCCTCCGGCATGACGGCGGCGGCAATGTCGGCCGTGCCCGGCGACTCGCCAACCCAGGGAGAGCTGGCGTCGACGTCGAAATAGATCGCACCGGTGAGGCGAACGGCTCGGAGCACATCGGAAAGGACATCCATGCACTACACCTCCGGAAACGATCGGCTGCTCCCTTTGACAACGCTTTTTCGGCCAGGCATCTCGAACTATCCGGCAATACAGCCGCCCGAGCAACTATCCATCCGGTCTAATCCTCCCCTGAACGATCGGGCAACAGAAATGGACGATGTGACATTTGCGGGAACAACGGACGGGACTAGCGTTTCATCGACCGGCCGACAGGTCCAATAACGGGGAGGAATACCATGCACGATCAAGACATCACCAAATCCGCAGCAAGCCTGCGGATTCCGCGTCGAGAATTCATCACAAAGGGCAGCGCGGCGCTGGCGGGCCTAGCGGCATTCTTCGCGAGCCAACACGCCTATGCCTTTCCAAGCCGGCCCGGCGAGAAAGTCGTCAAATGGCTCGACCAACTGCCACCGAACCCGGTTCCGGAGGTCATCAAGAATCAGCTCGTTTGGGAGGATCTCGATTCCTGGGTAACGCCCAATGACAAGTTCTTTTCAATCGCGCATTTCAACCGGCCAGTCATCGACGCGAGCGCGTGGAAGCTCGAAATCGGCGGCCTGGTCAAAAAGCCGACGACCCTGACGCTTGCCGATATCAAGGCACGGCCGCGCCAGGAAGTCACGTTCACGATCGAATGTTCGGGCAATACCGGCCTTCCGTTTTTCAATGGCGGCATCGGCAATGCGCACTGGGCGGGTACGCCGCTCGCCCCGATCCTAAAGGAGGCCGGCGTCCTCGACAGCGGCATCGAAGTGGTCTTCTGGGCCGCCGACGAAGGCGAGATCAAGCGGACCGACGACGTCAAGTTCAAGCAGAATTTCGCGCGCAGCATGTCGCTGGCAGATGCCATGGACCCAAAGAATATCCTTTGCGACGAGATGAACGGAGCTGCCCTACCGGCCGATAATGGCTTCCCGCTGCGGCTGATAGCGCCGGGCTGGTACGGGGTCGCCAACGTGAAATGGCTCAAGCGCATCGACGTGCACGACCAGCGCTTCGAGAACCGGTTCATGGGACGCGACTACGTCACGCTCCGCGAGGAAGACCATAACGGCGAGACCGTGTGGGTAGAAACGTCCGTCGGACGGGCGCGCCTCAAATCGGCGCCGGCCCGGGTCACCCATATCGGCAACGATTACCGGATCGTCGGAGCCGCCTGGGGCGCGCCGATCGACCGGGTCGACGTGAAGATCGACGATGGGCCGTGGATGCCGGCGACAATCGACGGCAGCGACGAGGCGGAATTCGCCTGGAAGATGTGGTCTCTCGACTGGCCCAAGCCTTCGCCCGGGGAGCACACCGTGACCTCGCGCGCGATCGACATGAGCGGCAACATTCAGCCGGCGATGAGCGATCCGTGGATCGCCAAGAAACACACATATTGGGAAAGCAATGGCCAAGTGACGCGCCGCGTACGCGTCGACTGAGAATTTGCGGCCAAGTGCGGCAATTGCGTCGGGCATTGCCGAATGAGCGTCAGATAGTTGCATGAGACCGCCTTGCGACACCGTAGCGGTTTCATGAAACTTGGCGGGAACATTGCGCTCGCAATCGTCCGGGACTGCGGTTTGAAGAGCGCAATATGGCCGTATGAGCAAGCGCACATATGGCTGATCCTCCCCTGAACGATCGGGCAACAGAAATGGACGATGTGACATTTGCGGGAACAGCGGACGGGACTAGCGTTTCGTCAGCCGGCCGACAGGTCCAATAACAGGGAGGAATACCATGCACGATGAAGACATCACCAAATTCGCGGCAAGCCTGCGGGGCGAAGTCATCCGCGCCGGCGACGCCCGCTATGACGAGGCCCGCAAGCTCTACAACGGCATGATCGACAAGCGGCCGCTGATCATCGCCCGCTGTGTCGACGTCGCCGACGTGATCACAGCTGTGAATTTCGGCCGCGACAACAATTTGCTGGTTGCGGTACGTGGCGGCGGCCATAACGGACCAGGATTAGGGAGTTGCGACGACGGTCTGGTGATCGACCTGTCGGCGATGAACGGCGTGCGCGTCGATCCGGATGCCCGTACGGCGCGGGTGGGCCCGGGCTGCACTCAGGGCGACGTCGACCACGCCACCCATGCCTTTGGCCTGGCTGTACCGGCGGGCATCATCTCGACCACCGGGGTCGCCGGACTGACGCTGAGCGGCGGCCATGGCTATCTGACGCGCAAATATGGCCTGACCATCGACAATCTCGTCGAGGCAGATGTCGTGCTTGCCGACGGAAGCTTCGTCACCGCCAGCAAGCAGCGGAACCCCAACCTGTTCTGGGCGCTTCGCGGCGGCGGCGGCAATTTCGGCATCGTCACCAGCTTTGTGTTCCAGCTTCACCGGGTCAGCATGGTCTTTGCGGGACCGATCGCATGGGATCAGCGCCACGCCCGCACCATCATGCAGCATTATCGCGAGTTCCTGCCGAACGCGCCCGAAGAACTCGGGATCTTTCTCGGGCTCAAGACGGTCCTCTCGAGCGCACCGTTCCCGGAAGAGTTTTGGGGAAAGCGGATGTGTCTGCTGATGTGCTGCTATAACGGCCCGGAGGAAAAGGGCAGAGAGGCGCTGGCCCCGCTACTCGATGCGCTGCCCGCGCCCTGGTTCAACTGGATGGGAACGATGCCCTATCCCGCGGTGCAGAGCATGTTCGATGGGCTCTACCCGAAGGGAATGCAGTGGTACTGGCGGGGCGATTTCGTCAAGACACTGTCCGACGAGGCGATCGACGCTCATCTCGAGCAGGCGGCGAAGACGCCGAGCGAGCTATCGCTCATGCATCTCTATCCGATCGATGGCGCCGTCCATCGCGTCGGCAAGGACGAGACACCCTGGAATTACCGTGATGCGACCTGGTCGATGGTCATCGCCGGGATCGATCCGGACCCACAGAAAGCGGGGCCCGTGACGCGCTGGACCAAGGCCTATTGGGAGGCCGTGCATCCGTTCGATCTGGGTGGCGCCTACCTGAACTTCATGATGGATGACGAGGGCGATACAAGAATCAAGGCGGCTTATGGCGAGAACTACGAGCGTCTGGCTAGGCTGAAGAAGAAATACGACCCGAACAACCTCTTCCGGGTGAACCAAAACATCCGGCCGCCTGCTTGACGGCGGCCCTCGTCAGGCCGGCAAATGTGTATCGTACCGGCCGGCCCAGCCAAGGCTCGGCCGGTATGATAGGTTGCCGGTCAGGACGCTTGCCAGCCTTGCAAGCGCGATACTCGGCCAGGCTCGGCGACACGTTCGATGAGCCATGTCTGACATGCGTCAAAGTGGTCGGCCCGCACGCTCAGGTCGCCCGTAGCGCTGCTTCAACTGGCAAGTCCGGGAGCAGGCAATCGGTCAAAGGGCTATGCCTCAGTGACTGCTTCTCGCCAGGCCGATCGCGCCGGCAGCTACCGATAATTCCACGCTTTGATGAGGGCGTCCGACGTCACGACGACACCCTCCAGGTCCTCATTTGAGAACCAGTATTCGCTCCAGAACCAGCTAAATTAGCAGTTTCTCAAGTGCCTTTGGAACTTTGTAGCTTGCGTTCCATTTTCAATCGCATGCGAGAGTCTGTGGTCCAAGGCCCTGGAATGACGGTGAACAGGTCATCGCCGCGCTACTCGCTGGTCCTGCCCATATACAATGAAGAACAGGTGCTGCCTCGGCTGATCGAGCGTATCAATTCGCTAATCGGCCGGCTGGACGGCGAAGCCGAAGCCATCTTCGTCGATGATGGCAGCCTCGACGGAAGCGTCGAATACCTTCAAAAAGTGATCGCTGCCGAGCCGCGCTTTCGACTGATCGAATTTTCCCGCAATTTCGGCCACCAGGTAGCGATTACCGCCGGCATGGACGCCGCTGCGGGCGATGCCGTCATCGTCATGGATGCCGACCTGCAGGACCCGCCGGAAGTCGTTCTCGATCTGGTGGCTAAGTGGAAGGAAGGCTTCGAGATCGTCTATGCCCGCCGGGTCAAGCGCGACGGCGAATCCTGGTTCAAGCGTTTCACGGCAAGTCTCTTTTATCGCCTGCTGGAGAAAATGACGTCGGTCGATATTCCGCGCGACGTCGGTGACTTCCGCCTTGTCGGCCGCAAGGCGCTGGAAACCTTCAAGCGTATGCCCGAACATGACCGCTTCGTCAGGGGCATGTTCGGCTGGATGGGCTTCAAGCAGACGGCAGTGCCGTTTGAGCGCCACGCGCGAACCCTGGGCCAGACCAAATACCCGTTCTGGAAGATGATGCACCTTGCGGTTCACGGCATCGTCAGTTTTTCCGAGAAGCCGTTGCGCCTGGCGCTCTGGGGCGGATTGGCCATTTCCGCGCTTGCGGTGGTCTTTGGCGCCTACGCCATCTTTGCCTGGTTTTTTGAAGCCGGCATCATTGCCGGCTGGACATCAACCGTGGTGATCGTGTCGCTCCTGTGCGGCATCAATCTTTTCATGACCGGCGTGGTCGGGCTCTATGTCGGCAGCATCCACGCCGAGGTGAAACGCCGCCCGCTTTATGTGATCGATCGGCTCACCGGCTTCGACGAGGCGATGCGTACCGTCTCTGGTGAGCGCCGCCGATCGTTTCACAAGCCCAGGAGTGGAGTCCCCGCCGATGGCCGAACTCTTCGACAGCTATAAATCCAACTATGGCGAGGCGGTCGAAGGGTCCATCCGGTTTTCCGGGCTCGGGCACGACTTCTTCCTTATCGCCAAGGCGGACCTGCTGCGGCGTCTGGCGGTCGAGCGAAAGCTTCGGCAGGGTGGTTCGGCTGTCAGGGCGCTGGATGTCGGCTGCGGCGTCGGTTCACTCCACCCCTACCTCGACGGCGCTTTCGACAGCCTCGATGGCTGCGACGTCTCGCAAGAATCGATTTCGCGCGCCGGCCAGGACAATCCGGGTGTGACCTATAGGGCCTGCACCACGCCGAAACTGCCCTACGAGGATGGCGCGTTCGATCTGGCTTTCGCCAGTTGCGTCGTCCATCACGTTCCGCCCTCCTCCTGGCTCGATTTCTTCGTGGAAATGCGACGCGTCGTGCGGCCAGGCGGCGTCGCCTGTGTCATCGAGCACAACCCCTACAATCCGATGACGCGTCTAGCGGTGTTCCGGTGCCCGTTCGACCAGGACGCGGTCCTGCTCGGCGCCGCCAAAGCTGCGTATCTCTTTCAGCAGACAGGCTTCAGGGACATCCGATCCGAGCATTTCCTGCTGCTGCCGTCGGCAAGGCCCTTGGCCAGAAGAGTCGAGCGGGTATTCGCGCCTTTGCCGCTTGGGGCGCAGTATGCGTGCAGTGCGCATGTCTGAGCGCCGTTCGACCAGCGACGCCGGGCTGAGGCTACTGGCGCGTTTCGGGTCGGTCGGCATTGCTGCAACGATCCTGTATGCCGTGATGGCCACCGCTTTGGTAAAATCGCAACGGTTCGGCCTCTCGCCGGTCGGTGCCTCGCTCGTAGCTTACACGGTAGCCGCCCTGTTTTCTTACCTCGCGCATAAGTTCGTAACCTTCGCGTCGAGCGGATCGCATCGAACTGAAGCTCCGCGTTTTTTCTTGCTGACGGCGACAGGCTTCGCCGTCGCCTACGCGGCGCCGGCGCTTCTGACGGCGAAACTCGGCCTGCCGCCGATTGTTGCCATCCTGGTTACATGCCTGCTTGTTCCAGCGGTCAATCTTCTCATGCTCGACCGCTGGGTTTTTCAGCAGCGAAGACGCAGCCAGCAGCGTGATCGCCCGCCCTAACTCGCCTCAATGGGATCGAGCCGTAACGACAACAATTTGATCGAGCGTTTGTAGATGTTGCTGGCGGCCGGAGTTTGCGGAATGCCGTCGAGGTAGTCGAAAGCGATGTCGAGTGTCTTGGCATCGGCGAGAGCCGCTGGTGGGATGACGAACGAGACCGTTCGCGGCTCTTTGCCGGACAACGTCACCGCATGCACCCGAACGCCATTCACCAAAATCACCACTCTTTGCGTGACCTGTGGCGAGCGAATGACGGCGGCCATTTGCAGCGTGGCCGTCAGGCCGTCGCGGAGCGGCGGTATCTTCAGGCGAAGCCGCGAGGTCTCGCCCAGCGAATGGGTGCCGTCGGCAACCGGTCCCGACCAGCCACAGACCATCATGCCGGCTGTCTTTTTGGCTCCGTCGGACCGGAACGACACCGTCTCGCCAAATGTGTAGCCGCCGACCGCATCGCGGTTGAGGCAGGTTGTCGTCCGATCGATGTAATAGGCACGATAATCGGGGTTGACGTTCGGATTGAGAGCAAGAGTAAGGATGACGATCTCGGACCCGGCCAGAACCGCCGCGAGCGCGTAGCCGACGAACGAGGCGGAGCGCCGATATGGGTCCGGAATGCTAGACCAGGGCAAGATAGCCCCCGATCCATGCCACGGTCATGAAATAGCAGGCGCCTACGAAGAGAGCCAGAGCCGTAAGAAAAGTCGGCTTCGACACCGACAACAGCATGGCCAGCAACATTGTCAGAGGTGCAAGCCCAACGACGTATCTGACCATCGAGGCCAGATTCGTGACCAGCGGCAGGATGATGCAGCAGGCGCAGAACAACGCAGCGCCATATTGCCTGCGAACCGCCAGAACCGCCGACAGCGCCAGTCCTATGAGTGCGGCGAGCGCGCTCCATTGCGGCGCCGTAGGCAGCCATCCAATTGTCGGAACGGCCGAAAGCCCGTCCCATATGAAGGCGAGCGGATCGCCCGGCACCCGTCCAAACGCGCGCTGCACGTGCAGGAAAGCAAAGCCGTCGCCGACCGTCAGATAGAGGAACAGGATGTAGGCGAACAGACCGGCCGGCGAGATGAAGATCGCGACGAGCAGGTCCGGTCGGCCAAGCAGCCAACGCGGGAACGACAGCGCCGACCCGCCCTTGGCGCGGTAATCCCTGAACATCTGAATGACGGTCGCGAATACAACAAGCACCCCGACGAGCCTGGTTGCCGACAGGAGAGCCGACGACAGCCCCACGGCCAGGTAGCTGGAGCGTTTGAGCGCCAGAAAAACGCACGACGTCAGCAGCACGAAAAGAGGTTCGGTCAGGAAAGTCGTGAAGTGATAGGAGAACGGGCCGCTGAGCAGAAAGGCGCAATACAGCACATAGGCGCGCATGTTCTTGTCGAGCAGCGGCCACGCCACCAGGCAGGCGGCATAGCTGCACGCAATCGATGTGATCGATGCCACCAGGATGGTCGGGAAAGGGAAAACAGACCGGATGGCCGCCACCAGCATCGGATAGAGCGGGAAGAAGCCCCAGCGTCCGACATTGCTCTGGCCTGGAATGGGAAAGCGCTCATAGCCGAGTTCGGAAATGTCGACATACCACGCGCAATCCCACCGGCAGAGCGCCTGGGCGTAGGCCGCGAAGCCTGCCTCCGACGAGACCGAAGCAAATGCGGCATAGCGGATGGCGAGTCCACTGACGACGAACAGCAACGGCACCGCCACGACGGCTACCGCAATAAAGCGGCGACCGGCGTTCGGACGCGCCACAGCTTCGAGCGCCAAAATCTGCCTCCACCCGTTCAAGTGGCAGGCGCCACCCAAAGCTAGATGACGCGCGCCCCGGCGAATTCAAGGCATGCATTGGCGGCTCAAATGGCGATACCGCTATCCGGCGCTTCTGAGCCAGACCAGCATCTCGCCGGGTCGCGGTTGTCCTAGGCGAAATCGACGTTGTGCAGGTCGACGAGATGTCCCGCGCGCTCGCCGATGGCAGTATCGAGCATCGTGTGTCCTCCCTTCGGTTCGTTATCCCGGCGTATTCACCCATGCGCCGACGAAGGGCGGCAGCATGATGCACGTCTGCTGCTCGACAGCCTCGTTGCGCAGCCGCTCGGCGAGGGTATCGACGTCCACCTCGGCGGCGGTCGCGGTACCGACTGCCTCGGCCATCGGCAACAGGCTGCGCAAAGTGCCGGCAATGTAGTCGTAGATCGGCGAGTCGGGTCCGCTGCCGGCGAGCCCGGCGGAGTTCATCCGCGGCGCCGGCAGCCCTGCGCCGGCGAACACCATGGGCAGCCTGCCACCCATGTCGACCTCGAAACCCGCCCGCTTGATCGTGTCGATGATCCAGCCGCGGCATTTGCTAAACAGCGGCGCCTCTGGAAAACTTCGGGTGAGCGGCATCGCCAGTTCCTGGACGGCGACGATGCCGCCAGGCCGCAGGAAACCGGCAAGCCTGCGCAGGGTTGCGGCCGGGTCGGGCAGATACATCAGGACAAGCCTGCCGATCACCGCATCGAAGTCCCCGTCGGGCGAGAATGTATCAAGCTCAGCCGTTGTGAAACGTGTCCAGTAACACTGGCCGGATTCAGTGGCGCGCCGCTCGGCGATGTCCACAGCCTCTGCCGAGCGATCGACACCAAGCACCCTTCCCGCCGGTCCGACCAGCCTTCCGGCCAGCAACGAGACATCGCCTACGCCGCAGCCAATGTCGAGCACGCGCATGCCGGGTCCTATGCCCGCACTGCGCAGGACATGCTCGGTAAGGTGGTGAATGAGCGCTCCCTGCAGCTCCAGGCGCTTGAATTCGCTTTGCTTGTAACCCAACGCATAGGGACGCGGATCCATGGTGCTCTGATCACGGTCGGTCTTCTGTGCATGTTCGGCAAGCAGATTGTACATGTTTGACTCCATGATCGATTTATCGCGGATCGATTTGTCTCGATTTGACCGCTGGGCAGCCTGATGACCGCCCCCGGCCGGACCGTTCGGACGCCACTATGATTTCGGCGCCCGCGGAACGAACACGATATGCGGCGTCTTCGGCGGACGACCGGGCGGCACATAGTCCGGAACCGGCGTATCGTCTGCCGGGAGCGAAAGCACATATCGGTGGATGGCGCGCAGGTCGGCCTCGCTCATGGCACGCAGGTTGAACCATGGCATGGGCGGGCGCGTCTCGATCGTGCGCGCGAACTGTACCCAGTCGTCCTCGTCCATGGTTCGCAAAAACCGGCGAAGATTGGTTGGGTAAGTCGTACCCCACGGCCCGTTGAAGCCGAGCGAGTCACCGATCAGCCATCGATCCTGCGGGACGTTGCCGGCCTTCTCCAGGTACCCTGGCGTGTGGCAGTCGTTGCAGCCGCCGATTTTCACCAGGTATCGACCGTGCTCGATCGAAGCGGTCGCGGACGCCGCGCCCACCTCAACCTGGTTGAGCGTTGCGGCGGTGAATACTGCGGCCAGGCCAAGGGCGGCAATTGCGATGAGAGCTCTTCGTGTCATCAGCTTCTCCACTGCTATTTGACGCCGACGATCATCGAGTGAGGCCCGGTGAGATGCTCGCAGCGGACCTCCGCAAAGCCCGCCTCCTGCATCCAGCCCATGCCGTCGGCGCGCGTGTAGTCGAACCCACCATTGGTGTTGACCAGCATGTTGAGGCTCATCAGCAGACCCGCGGCGTTCTCCCGTCGCTCGTCATCGATGATCTGGTCGTAGACGATGAGCACGCCTCGCTTCGGCAGCGCGGAATGGGCCTTTGCCAGCAGCGCGCGCTTCACCTCCAGGTTCCAGTCGTGCAGGATATGACCCATCACCAGCACTTCGGCGGACGGCAGCGGCTCGGCGAGGAAGTCGCCGGGATAAAACCGAAGCCGGTCTGCAAGCGCGTACCGCTCCACATAGGCCTCGAATACCGGCCGCATCGGCGGCAGGTCGAAACCGCCGCCGGTGAGATGCCGATGGGCGCGTCCTATCTCGACCGGAAGCCTGCCTTCGGCTGTGCCGATATCGATGAAGGTGCGATAGTCCGTCCAGGGAAAATGCCGGGCGAGCGCCTCCGCCACCTGGAGGCTGCCGCCGGTCATCGCCTGCGCGAACATCGCCATCTTGTCCGGGTCCGAAAACAGCATGTCGAACAGATCTTCGCCGTCCTCGGTGCCGTTTTGCGGTTTGCCCGTCCTGAGCGCGTCGGTGAGCGAGCCCCAGTTCGCGTAAAGCAGCTGACCGGCCCTGGCGAGCATCCCGCCGACATAGGTCGACTTGTTGCGGTCAAGGTAGCGGTCAGTCACGGGCGTGTTGCAGTAGACGTTGCCCTCGCGCTCAAGCATGTTCAGCGCAACCAGCGCGTCGAAGAAATCCTGCGCTCCCCGCTCATGCAGTCCGAGCCGGTTCCGCAGTGTTTCACCTTCGAGAGGTCCAGCCGCCAACTCCGTGAAAAGGTCAAGTTCGACGGCGCTCAGCAACGTCTTCGATGCCCAGAAGCCGAGGCCGAGTTGCATGAGGCTTTCGGGCGACAGTTCCGCGACGTCCTTCGCCTGTTTCGTTACCTCGGTGATGTTTGCGTCCATAAGATTCCTCCTTGCTCAAGAGACCGTGACCTTTCCGAAAATCGGTTCCCGGTTTTCTGGATCACGGTCTGAGCGCGGGAGGACCATCGACCAGCGCGGCTACGGGTCGATTTCAGCCAGGCGGGATTTTGGTTACAGTTGTAACGAAGAAATCCGGCCGGCCGTGATCAGCCTGAATGCAGATGGCGGGCAAGGCATTGTGCGACGGCGGCCGACAGCAGCGGCTTCTTGATGACTTCGGTTATGCCGGCCGCCGTCAGTTGACGCGACCGCAGCGGGCGGCCGTAACCGGTCATCAGCACGATCGGAGGGTCGGGCCGGATCTTGTGCAACTGGCCCGAGAATTCGATCCCTGTCATGTCGGGCATGACCTCGTCCGTCAGCACCAGGTCGAAGCGTTCCGGATCGGTGCGGAATGCGCTGAGAGCCGTGGGGCTGCGGTCGAACCCGACCGGCTCGTAGCCGAGCGCGGTGAGCATCTCCTCCGCAAGCTGCATCAGCGGCGTGTCGTCGTCGACGACGAGGATCGTCTCGCCGTTGCCATGCTGGACCGGCACCTCGGCGGCGTCGCTCTCGTCCTCGTCCTGGGTTGCTGCGGCGGCCTCGATCTGCGGAAAATAGATCTCGAAGGTCGTGCCTTCGCCGGGCTTGCTCGTCACGTCGACCGCGCCTCTGTGCGTCATGACGATGCCGTGCACCGTCGACAGGCCGAGCCCGGTGCCTTGCCCTGCCGGCTTGGTCGTGAAGAACGGTTCGAATATGCGCTCGAGCGTCGCCTGATCCATTCCGTCGCCGGTGTCCCTGACGGCAAGGCGGAGATAGCGGCCGGCAGGCAGGTTGCCATGCGACAGCATCCGCGCCTCGACGAATTCCGTCGTGTGGAGACCGATTTCCAATGCGCCGCGGTTGTTCATCGCCTGCGCCGCGTTGGTGCCGAGGTTCATCACCACCTGCTGAAGTTCGGTCGGATCGCCCATCATCGCCGCATCCGCGGTTGCAAGATGCGTCTGCACTGAAAGCGTGGCGGGGAACGAGGCGCGCAACAGGTCGACCGCTTCGGCAACCACGGCTTCCGCCCGCAGCGCGTGATGCTGCCGCTCGTGGCGACGGCCGAAGGCCAGGATCTGCTCGGTGACGTCCTGCGCCCGCCTGCCGGCCTGCATGATCTGCTGGACGTAGCGCCGCGCGCGCGACTCCTTCAGCAGCACCGCCAGCGCCATCTCGCTGTAGCCGAGGACGGCACCGAGGATGTTGTTGAACTCGTGCGCTATGCCGCCGGCGAGCGTCCCGATCGCTTCCAGCCGTTGCGACTGGTTGAGCCGCGCCTGCAGTGCCTCACGCTCGCGTTCGCTATGCTCGCGCGCGATGGCATTGGCAAAAATCTCGGCGGCGGTGCGCAGCAGCGCAATGTCGTCGTCGGTCCAATGCTTTTCGTGCGTGACGGTATCGAGAGTCAGAAAACCCAATCGTTCGCCGGCATGCCACATCGGTATGCACAGCCACGATCGAAACTGGTGCGCCTGAAGGGATGCCTTCTCCCGCCCCTCGGGAAGCTCGTCGACGCTGGGAACGTCGATGCAGCCTTGCCGCTCATGGTCGGCAAGCGTCCAGCGTGAAGCAAGCTCGATCACGTCATTCGGCAGGGGGGCCGGCCTGCTCGCGCCCGGACGGCGATAGAAGTAGCCGCCGGAAGGACCGGCTATGTGGCTGACGAAAATCTGGGCGCCGTCGAGCCCGGCATGGTCGACCAGGCGCGCGAGGCCCTTGCTGATGCCGGCGCGGATGTGGTCGCGCGGCAGATTGATGAACTGCGTGGAGATCGAGGCGATCAGGCCCTCGAATTCCAGCCGCTCGCGCAGGATCCGCGCATTGCGGCGCAGTCGGGCGAACAGGTAGGCGACATAGCCGACGAGTCCCAGCGCGGCGACATAAAGCAGCGTCTGGAACAGTTCGGCCCTGGCCGCGGCCCGCCCATGCGCACCGAGATAGACGTCCTGCAGCGCGCGAGCCCGCTCGCTCGTCGGCGCGGTCTGCAGGCGGGCGACGAGACCGTCGACCGCCGGAAGCCTGGCGACGATAAGCCGGCCGTGGGAGACGAGCGAGAGCACATCGCTTGCAGGCACGGTATCGACCGAGGGCCTGGCCAGCCGGTCGAGTGCGGCGGTTACTGCCTTTGCCGCGTCCGGCTGGGGATCGCTGATAAACCGCGACATCGCGACCATCAGGGCTCCTATCTCGACCGCTCGAAGGCCGTCACCCTCGCTCGTGAGGCGACCGCTCATATAGTTGAAAAAGTTCAGCGAATTCTGCAGCAGCGCGTTGTCGGACTTGAACCTCTCGACAAGCGCTTCCTCGTCGCGGACCGCGGCGATGACCCCGGCGATCCGCTTGTCGATATCCACCCGTGTTTCGCCGCTTGCGACGTCGCGGTCAGCCGGCAGCGTCTGCGTCGCCTCATCCAGGTTCTCGATCGACCGCACAAGCGGATCGTAACTGCGCAGCAGTCCCGCGCGTGCCCGCAACACATCGCGCTGCAGGGCGGCGTTATAGAGGATGACGGTCCTGAGCGCATCGAGCGTGCGTTCGTGGCGCGCCGCATCGGGAGCCGTGCCCTGCACCAGGAGGTAGGTCAGGACGATGAGCAGGCAGGCAACGATCGGCGCCAGGATGCGTAGCGACTTCATTGCTGCAGACGATCGGCTGCGCTGGTCAACGGCCGGCCGCGATACTCGCCCGTCAAGGTCCCGAGGAATTCGACGATGAGATCGGCATCGCGCTGGTCGAGCTCCCGGCCGAGCTGGTTCTGCGCCATGATCTTCACCGCGTCTGCGAGCGATGCGGTGCGGCCATCGTGAAAATACGGCGCCGTCACCGCGACGTTGCGCAGGCTGGGAACACGGAACACATGGCGGTCACTTTCGGCGCCGGTAATGGCAAAGCGGCCGAGATCCGCCTTGGTCAGGGTCTTCTGGCGTGCGAAGGGATCCTGGAAGATGCCGAATTTCTGAAACAGATTGCCGCCCACATTGGCGCCCTGGTGGCAGGCGACGCAGCCATACGCTTTGAACAGTTGATAGCCGTGCTCTTCGTCGGTCGTGATGGCGTCGCGTTCGCCCTTGAGATAGCGGTCGAAACGGGCATCGGGCGTGATCAGCGACTGTTGAAACATCCCCAAGGCGTCGAGCACGTTTGTCCGGTCGGGAATGGAGCCGTAGACCCTCGCGAACCGCTGCGAATAGTCTGCATCGGAGCGCAGCCTGGTCAGCAATTCCTCCCAGCTCGTATTCATTAGCCTGTCATCGAGCAGGGCTGCCTCGTTCTGCTGCTCGAAAGTGCGAAAATTGCCGCGCCAGTTCAGCCGGAAATCGAGCGCCGCGTTGAAGACGGTCGGCGTGTTGAATTCGAGCGGCTTGCCGTCCGCCGCCACGGAACGGGCCTGACCGTCGTCGCCGCTGAGATCCAGCCTGTGACAGGAACTGCAGGCCACGACATCGCCATGCGACAGGCGGGCATCGTTGAACAGGCTCTCGCCGAGCGCGATCTTCGCCCGGTCGGAGGGACCGCTGGCCGTGATCGGCGCAATCGGCTCGCCCATCGGCGGGGCCGGCTGACTGCTCTGGGCCAACGCAAAAGGTGCCGCCATTGCCAGGCAAAGCGGAACAAAAAGCCCCGCCCGAACCTTACCAATCTGCTGATGTGCCATCGAGCGAGCCTGTGGCAGGGTGTGCGATCACGAAGATCATCGCGCTCACCAATAAATCGCCGAAAATCGATGTTTAATAAAAGCAACGGCTCGGTCATGAGTTCCACGCTTGCGGACGGTGCGAGATGTCAGCCGAACAAAACATTCGCCACGAACAGCAGTCGAAAGGCAGTATCGAGCAGGCAGCGGCGCCGAGGCATATTCTTGTCGTCGACGACAACGCCGAAATTCGCGATATGCTCACCAATTACCTGGAGAGCGAAAACTTCAGGGTCAGCGCGGTCGCCGACAGCCGGGCCATGTCGCGCGTCCTCAACGAAAAGCCCGTGGACCTGATGATCCTCGATATGAGGCTTGCGGACGAGGACGGGTTCGACGTCATGCGGCAACTCGGCAGTCCGCCGGAAGCGCCCATCATCATCATCACCGGCCACAGGCGCGACGAGGTGGATCGCGTCGTCGGCCTGGAACTCGGCGCCGACGACTACATCACCAAGCCCTTCAGCCTCAGGGAGCTGCTGGCGCGTGTTCGCGCCGTGCTGCGGCGATCGGCGTCGGCGCAGCCGCAGCCGCGCGGCAAGAAGCACATATGCTATCGTTTTGCCGGCTGGGAGCTCGACATGCGGATGCGGCGCCTGAGGTCGCCGGCGGGCGAGGCGACGCCGTTGACCGCCGGCGAGTTCAACCTGCTGGCAGCCTTCCTGAAATCGCCACAGCAGATCCTGAGCCGCGAGCAGCTACTCGCTGCCAGCCGCGTGCACGACGAGGAGGTGTTCGACCGCAGCATCGACGTGCAGATATTGCGGCTGCGCCGCAAGCTCGAGGTCAACCCGAGCGAGCCCAAGCTCATCGTTACGGAGCGTGGCGCCGGTTACGTGTTCGCGACCGCGGTCGAGGTACTCTGACGCTGCCGTGCCTGCGCCTGTCAGCAGACGGAGACCTTTCTATAGTTTCCAGGGACGACCGCCGATAGGCATCCAATGAGCCGGGCCGGTCTGCCTTTCAGGCCACCTCGCGCGTCTGATCCAGGTATTTTGGCGCCGGTGCACTCGGCCCTTGAGAATCCTTCAGCCTTCGGCAACATGGCGGCAAAGCTGAGAGCACGAGGATGAGCAAGGTCATTTCCGCCGCATCGCGGCGTCGGTCGGCACCGCGCAAGTCACCGATGGCGCTGACCGAGGCGCTGGTCGCCCGCACTTTGCGGGCGGTCGAGGACGCCGGGCCGACGCCGGGCATGGTCTACATGACCGATGCCGATTACGCGCGCATTCGCGACGAGGTGCTGGCCGGCGCGCCGGCCGGGCCGGTGAAGCTGTTTGCCTATGGTTCACTGCTGTGGAAGCCGGCCGGCGAGGTCAGGGGTGGCGAACGGGCCGTGGCGACAGGCTGGCACCGTTCGTTCTGTTTTACGGTGCAACGCTTCAGGGGAACGATCGAGCAGCCCGGCCTGATGATGGCGCTCGACCGCGGCGGCCAATGCCAGGGTATGGTGTTCGAGATCGCCGAGCCGGTGTCGGCCAATCTCGAAGCGCTGCTGCGCCGCGAGATGACCATCCTGCCGGCCGTCAATGTGCCGCGCTGGCTGCAGGTCAGGACGGGCGACGGCATGGGCCAAGCGCTTGGTTTCGTTGTCGATCCCGCCAATCCGCGCTATGCCGGCAAGCTCGAAAAGCGAGCGATAGCGGCGACCCTGGCCACGGCCGTCGGCCACTGGGGTTCGGGCGCCGAATATCTGTTCGAGACCATTCGCCATCTCGACGCTTGCGGCATCCGCGACCGCAACCTCTGGCAGCTGCAGGAACTTGTGGCCGAGGAGATCGGTCGGGCGCCGCCGTCGGGCTTTATTCGTCCCTGAGCCAGACCAGCATCTCGCCGGGGTCGCGGTTGTCCCAGGCGAAATACGGCACGGCGGTGACTTTTGCTTCCTCGACCGCTGGCGGTTCGGTGCGGTAGAGCCCCTCTTCCCAGTTTTCGAAAGCCTCCTTCTTGGCAATCGCCGAAAGTGTCACGACGCCGCCCAGAAGGTTCGGCTGCTGATGCGCCTCGATGTCGGCCGTCCGCGGCAAAGCGATGCGGTGCAGCTGGCTGGAATTGTCGGTCTCCTCGACGCAATAGATCAGCGGCCCGCGGGCCAGTGCGACGCGGCCGATATCCTGCCGCACCTGCGGATTGGCGTAGAGGCGATCGACGGCCATTTCGAGGTCGAGCTCGACGCGGTCGCCCTTGCGCCATTCGCGGCGGATCGCGGCATAGCCGTCGCTGGTGACAGCAGCCAGATCGACATCGGCGCCGTTGACCTTGAGCACTGCCTTGCGGCACCAGCCCGGCAGGCGCAGGTGCAAGGTGAACTCGGTCGGAGCTTGCGGTTCGACGGAGATCGAGACCGCGCCGTCCCACGGATAATTGCTGGTCTGGGTCAGCTCAATTTGCGTCCCGGCGATATCGAAACGAGCCGTGCCGTTTCCATAGAGATGGACGGCGAGTGCGTCGTCCGACAGGCCGTAGAAATAGCTGCCGATCGAGGCGACCATGCGCCCGACATTGGGCGGGCAGCACGGGCAGCGGTGCCATTTCCAGCGGTGGTGGGCGCCGCGGCTTTCGAGCGGATTTTCGTAGAAGAACAGCGAGCCGTCGAGCGACAGGCCGGAGATCGAGCCGTTGTAGAGCGCCCGCTCCATGATGTCGGCGTAGCGCGCGTTGGGACCCATGCCGAGCATGCGGCTTGCCCAGAACACCAGGCCGACCGAAGCGCAGGTCTCGGCGTAGGCGGTGTCGTTGGGCAGGTCGTAATCGGCGGTGAAACCTTCATTGTGCGCCGACGGCCCGAGGCCGCCGGTGACATAGAGGTTCTTGGTCATGAGATCGTCCCACAGCCGGTCGAGCGCCACCCGCAGCGTGTCGTCGCCATATTCGGTGGCGATGTCGGCCATGCCCGAATAGAGATACATCGCCCGCACCGCATGGCCGACGACCTTGTCCTGCTCGCGAACGGGCTTGTGCGACTGGTTGTATTCGTAAGTCTTGAAATGATAGGCCTTCGGGTCGGCGCCGCGGGCGCGCGCCTCCTCGTCGAAATAATGCGGCTCAAGTCCCCGCTGGTCGATGAAGTATTTGGCTAGCTCCATGTATTTGCGCTCGCCGGTCACCCGCGCCAGCTTGACCAGCGCCAGCTCGATCTCCTCATGGCCGCAATAGCCCTTCCTCTTGCCGGGCTCGGGACCGAACGTCTCGGCGATATGGTCGACATAGCGGCACATGATGTCGAGCAGCTTGCGCTTGCCCGTGGCCTGGTAATAGGCGACCGCACCTTCGATCAGATGGCCGGCGCAATAGAGCTCGTGGCAATCGCGCAGATTGGTCCAGCGCAGGCCCGGCTGGATGCGCTGGTACCAGCTCGACAGATAACCGTCGGGCTGCTGCAGCCTGCCATACATGTCGATGACGGCGTCGATCTTCTTCTCCAGCTCGTCGTTGCGGCGGCGGTAGAGCGAATAGGCGGCGGTCTCGATGGTTTTGCCCCAATCCGAGTCCCAGAACATCTGCGTCGTCACCGTCGATCCGGTGAACTCGTTGCCGGCGGTGGCTGCCTCGTCCGGCGAGGGTGAGTGGAACGGAATGACGACGCCGGGCGACGGCCGGTCCGGATCGATTTGCTCGAGCATGCGGGCCTCGACGCAGCGGTCGTAGAGGATGCCGGCGGTTTTTGAGGCGACGGCATCGACGCGGTCGCCCCAAAAGCCGCGCACATCGACCTGCGGCACCGGAAGCGGCCGGAAGGCGAGTTTCGGCTTGGCGCCCTGACTGGCGGATTGCGATGCGGTCATCAATTTACTCCGGTTCGGTTCGATTGGTCACTTGACGGCCCCTGCCATGAGGCCGCGGATGTAGAAGCGCTGCAGCAAAAGGAAGAGCACCAGGCACGGCACCATCATCACGGTGACGCCGGCCTGCACGGCGCCCCAGTCGATGGCGCCGAAGCGGCCGGACTGGAGTGCGGTCATCATGATCGGCAGCGTGAATTTCGACTGGTCGGTCATCAGCACGAGGGCCGCCAGAAACTCGTTCCAGGCGCCGAGGAAGGCAAACAGCGCGATGGTGACGATGCCAGGCCAGACCAGCGGCAGCATGACCCTCAAGAGCATGGTGACATTGTTGGCGCCGTCCATGCGCGCGGCCTCCTCGATTTCGCGCGGCACCGCGTCGAAGGCGTTGCGCATCATGAAGATCGAGAACGGCAGCTGCAGCGTGACGTAGACGCAGACCAGCCCGGTCAGCGTGTTGTGCAGGCCGATTTTTGTCAGCACCAGGAAGATCGGCGTCAGGATCGACTGGAACGGGATCATGATCGTCGACAGGATGACGACGAACAGCAGGTTCTTCAGCGGAAAGCGGAAGCGCGAGAAACCGTAGCCGGCGAGCACGCTGACGATCACCGACAGCACCACGGTCATGACCGAGACATAGATGCTGTTTTGTGCCGGCAGCCACAGGCCGTCGCCGAACGTGTTGAGCGTGGCGTAGTTCTCGAGCGAGATGCCGCTGGTCGGCCAGGGCGGCAGCGGCGGCTGGCGCGCCTCCTGCGCCGGCTTGAAGGCCGAAAGCACCGTCCAGGCGATCGGCGCCAGGAACAGAATGGACGCGACGATGCCAGTCGAGTGCTCGGCGATCTGCATGCCGATGCGGCGGTTGCGGCTCCTTGCCTGTGCCATCAGTCGACCCCCTCGGGCTGGCGCAACAGCCGCAACTGGATGAGGCTGAGCGCCACCAGGATGACAAGCAGGACCATCGATAGGGCGGCGCCATAGCCGAGCTTGAACGACACGAAGGACTGGTTGAAGATCCAATAGACTGCGGTCAGCGTCTGGTTGCGCGGGCCGCCGCGCAGGATGATGTAGAACTGGTCGAAGGCGAGGATCGAGCCGGCGACCGACAGGATCAGCGCCAGCGCCAGCGTGCGGCGCATCAGCGGCAGGGTAATCGCCCGGAACCGCGCGAATGGCCCTGCCCCGTCGATCATCGCCGCCTCTTGCAGGTCCGGCGGGATCGATTGCAGGCCGGTCATCAGGATGATCATGGTGAAGCCCGCCACCTTCCACACCACCATGGCGATGATCGACCAGAAGGCCGGCTGGAAGGTCGCCAGCAGATTGAATTTCTTCTCGGTCAGGCCAAGCTCGAAGGCGGCCGGGCTGAACAGGCCGGAATCGACATTGAGCAGCCACGACCACAAAAGGCTGGCCGAAGCAAAACCGATGACCGCCGGCATGAAGAAGGACGTGCGGTAGAAGCCGGTCAGCTGCCGCGGCCGTTCGATGAACAGCGCCAGCGGAAAGGCAACGGCAAAGATCGCGATCGTCACCACCACCGTGTAGTAGCCGGTGAACTTCAGCGCGTTCCAGAAACGGGTGTCACGCAGGATCGCCCAGTAATTGTCGAGCCCGATGAAGCTATGCGCCCCCATCAGCGGCCAATTGTGCAGCGACATCCAGGCGGTCATGCAAAGCGGCACGATGAAGAAGACGACGACCAGGGCAACGGCCGGCGCGACATAGAGCAGGCCGATCCACTGCCGGCGCCCGACGCCGACGAGTTTGCGGGGGCGCGTCGGGGCGGAGATTGCTGTGATGGTGGTCATGCGGGTCTTCCATTAGTGGGACGTCCCCCTCCCCCGGGGGGGGGGGGGGGGGGGCCCGGGCGGGGGGGGGGGGGGGGGGGGGGTGAGGGGGCGCCGCGGGAGTTGTTGGGGGGGGGGTTTGTGGGGGTGTGGGGGGTTCGGGGGGTTACTCATTTGGCGCCCCCCCCCCCCCCCCTCCGGGGGTGGGGCCCCGCCCTCGGCGGGGGGTGGGGTCCTCTGCGAAGTGCGCCGACGCTTCTTTCTGTCGGCGCGTTTCACTGAGGACCCCACCCGGACCTTCGGTCCGACCTCCCCTCAAGGGGGAGGTGGGCGCTCGCCCTACTTCTGCGGCGCCGAATCGATGATCGACTGCATGGTCTCCTGCGCGTTGGCTATGGCGCCGTCGACGTCTTCACCGAAGAAGACCTCGTTCATCATCTGGTTCCACGGACCGTTGGCCGAGTTGATCAGATCGTTGAACACCACCGAATAGGGCGTGCGGCCCTTGGCCATGGCTTCGGCGGCGACCTTGTAGCGCGGGTCGAGGTCTTTCAGCGCCTCGTTGGCGATGTCGCCGCGCACCGGCAGGCTGCCGTATTTCGCCAGGATGGTCTGGCCCTCGAGCGAATAAGCGAAGTCGAGGAACTCCTTCACCACCGCGACCTTGGTGGTGCCCTTGGTGACGACGAAATTGTCACCGCCGGCGAACGACGACCAGCCGCCGTCCTTGCCGGGCAGGAAGGTGATGCCGTAGTCGATGTCGGGGTATTGCGTGTTGAGCGCGCCGATGGCGAAGGCGCCGGACGGCGAGATGCCGATATTGCCTGTGGCGAAGGCGGCAAAGAAGTTGGAGCCGGTGTCGGTCTGCGCGCCTGAAGGCACAAGGTCCTTCTTGACCATCGAACGGTAGAGGTCGATGGCGCCGCGCATCTGCGGCGTATCCAGCGTCGCCTTGGAGCCGTCCTCGGTGAGGATATCGCCGCCCGAGGCCCAGATCAGCGGCGTGAAGGTGAAGATGTTGCAGCCGCCGCAATTGCCGGAGAAGTAGAAGCCCTTGATGTCGCCGCCGAGCGCGTTGACCTTTTCGGCGTCGGCTTCGATCTCGGCCCAGTTGGTCGGGCCCTTTTCCGGGTCGAGGCCGGCCTGCTTGAACAGCTTCTTGTTCCAGATCAGCACCGAACTATCGGCCGAGAACGGCAGCCCGTAGATGCGGCCCTTATAGGTGCCGGTCTTGACATGCGCCGGCGACAGGCTGGCGAAATAGGGGAGCGATTTCGCCCAGTCGGTGATGTCTTCGAGCTGGCCGGCGGCGGCGAAGGACGGGGTGTAGATCAGGTCGAGCGACAGCGCGTCGGGCGCCGTGCCGCCGGCGGCGGCAGCGCCGTATTTCGGGATGATTTCGGCATTGGGGATGATGTCGAGCTTGATCTGGTTCTGATGCCCCTTGTTGAAGGCATCGACGATGCGCGGCATGAAGTTCGAGCCGTCGGCGCGAACCCAGATGTTGGCGGTGTCGGCGGCGGCCGCGCCGGCTGTCGCCAGCGTGCCGAAAATGCTCGCGGCGATGGCGAGCCCGGTAATGGTGGTTCTCATGCTTCTCCTCCACATGGTTCTAATTTAGCCGCGCCCCCAAGCGGGTGACTATCGACACGGCCCGTTTCGTTCAGCCGTCCGGCGGACGGCCGCATGACTGACGCACCACCAGCCGGCACGGCAGTTTTCTGATGCCCGGCAGAGCGGGTTCGCCGCCGACGAGCGAAAGCAAGGCAAGGCCGGCCTCGCGGCCAAGTGCTGCGAGATTCATGTCGACCGAGGTCAGCGGCGGGCGGGTCGCCTCGGCGACGATCTGCCAATTGTCGAAACCGATGACGCCAACCTCGTCCGGCACGCCGATACCGCGCTCGCGCAAGGCGTCGATGACGCCGCGCGCGATCTGGTCGTTGCCGCAGAAGACGGCATCCGGCTGCTCCCCCCTGCCCGCCTCGCCATCGAACAGTTTTGCGACCGCCTCATGCCCCCAGGCCTCCGACCATGGGCCGAGCAGCGGCTCCACGACCGGCAGGCCGTTCTCGGCCAGCACCTCGCGATAGGCCTGTGCCCGCGCATGCACCACGGCAAAGCTCGCCGGACCGCTGACATGGGCGATGCGCCGCCGCCCGAGCCGGCAAAAATGCTCGACCGCCAGCCGCGCCCCGCCGGCATCGTCGGACACGAAAGCGATGGCGTTGGGATCGGGCTCGGTGAAGGCGTAGATCGCCGGAATGCCGAGATTGGCGAGGTCGACCGGCAGATGGCGGTCGATGCGCTTGCCGGTGGCGATAATGCCGTCGACGCGCTTGTCGAGCATGGCATCGACATGCAGCTGGGCAAGGCGCGGATCGTCCTCGACATTGCACAAAAACACCGAGACGCCGGCATCGACCAGCGCATCGGAAACGCCGGCCATCAGCGGCAGCGAAAAGCGGCCATAGGTGTCGTTGGTCAACAGCCCGACGGTAAAGGAGCGCCGCCTGAGCAGGCTCTGCGCCAGGCTGTTCGGGCGAAAGCCAAGCCGCTGCGCCGTCTCGCGAATCCGTGTCCGCGTCTCGGCCGTCATCCTTCCCTGCCCGTTCAGCGCTTTCGAGGCCGTGGCAACGCTGACGCCGGCAATCGCCGCCACTTCACGCAGGGTGACGGGCTGCTTGGCAGGCGTTGGCTGCACGTCGGACGCCATGATTTTGGTATCGATCCTCCCGGTTGAGAAAAGCTTTTCTCTTATGGCCCCTGCGGGTGCCGAATGGTGAGGTCAGCGGACGCAGGGCGATGTGGGAAAAGGTTTTCTCAAGGGGGAGATTAGGACGAAGGATGTGGTGATGGCAAGGGGGAATGGTCGCTCAGCCGGCACCGCGATCGAATAATCGCGGTGCCGCAGTCAACCCGTACGGCTAGCAGCTCTCAGTCTGCGGATCGCACGCCTTGTTTTTCTGCTTCTGCGGCTTGGCCGCCTGTTCCGGCTCGGCCTGCTGCTGCTCGGTGGGCTGCTGCTTGGCCTTCTGCTTTTCAGGCTTGGCCGCCTGCTCCGGCTCGGCCTGCTGCTGCTCGGCGGCGGGCTGCTTCCTGGTCTTCGGCTTCTCAGGCTTGGCCGCCTGCTCCGGCTCGGCCTGTTGCTGCTCGGCGGTGGGCTGCTTCTTGGTCTTCGGCTTGCCAGGTTTGGCCGCCTGCTCGGGCTCGGCCTGCTGCTGCTCGGCGGTGGGCTGCTTCTTGGACTTCGGCTTCTCCGGCTTGGCCGTCTGTTCGGGCTCGGCCTGCTGCTGTTCGGCGGCGGGCAGCTTCTTGGTCTTCGGCTTCTTAGGCTTGGCCGTCTGTTCGGGCTCGGTCTGCTGCTGCCCGGCGGCCGGCTGCTCCTTGGTCTTCGGCTTCTCAGGTTTGGCTGCCTTGCCGGGCTCGGCCTGCTGCTGCCCGGCGGCGGGCTGCTCCTTGGTCGTCGGCTTCTCAGGTTTGGCGGTCTTTTCCGGCTCGGCCTGTTCGGTCGTTGCAGCGCCTTCGGTCGGCTTCGATTTACGGCCAGCCTGAACCTGCTTCACCTCCTCGATGTCTTTAAGCTTGGCTGGTTTGGCATCGGGCTCGGCTTTCACCTCGCCTTCAAAGACCTTGACCGTATCGTTTTCCAATTTGCCGGCCTGCTCGGGCGCGTCGGTCTTGCTGACCTTGACGGCAGTCACCTTCTGGTTCGTCTCCTTCTCGACCACATCGACATCAATGACTTTGTTGATCACCACATTGTTCTGGACCGTCACGTCACCGGCCGGCTCGGCCGACTCGACAATGCGCACATACTGCGGCTCATCACGGATAACGACGGTGGAAACGTCCTCAGCAAGGAACTCGCGGGTGGGGACGACAACCCAGTAATAATCCGGCGTCGTGTCGATGGTCACCTCGATCGAAATCAGATCCGGATCGCGGCGCGGCGGCAGCGGAGCCCAAATCATGTGCTGCCTGTCGCGACGCCAACTCACCCATGCCGGCGCCCAACGCTTGCCCGGAACCCAGTACCAGCCGATATCGTCGGCATAGCCCCAGCGGCCGTAATGGTACGTCGCCCAGCCGAATGGCTCGTTGGACACCCACAGCCAGCCATACTGCTCTGTATAGGCCCAGTGTCCAACGGTATACGGACGCCAATCGTCAGGTACATCAGCCGGCACGAAAACAGACGCTCCGTGATACGACACCCAATCACCATAGGAAGACAGGTCCTCGTAGAACGTGCTGATCGAAACCTCGGTGGCAGCCCTCGCCTCGGACACGAGCGACAACGGCATGATCGGGTTGGGAATCTCGACGACCGTGAGTAGACAGGCGGCTACGCCGCCGAGCATCAGTCGCACCGCATGGTGGGTAAGGACGCGTTTCATCCTAATCCTCCTCAGAAACAGATCGCCCTTCATCCTACAAACCCGCCGGCCGCCGGATTGTTCCGCTTTGCTGACGTTAGCCGCATCCGGTCGGGCGACGACTTGGCGCCGCACGATGATGTTAGACATCAGAGTCGGCGGTACCGTCACGAAGGCGCGGCGACAGGTCGTTGCTCATCGGGCCGGACGGTAAAAGAGCCGCCGCAACAGGCTCTGCGCCAGGCTGTTCGGGCGAAAGCCAAGCCGCTGCGCCGTCTCGCGAATCCGCTCGCGCGTCTCGGCCGCCCCCTGCCCGTTCAGCGCTTTGGAGGCGGTGGCAACGCTGACGCCGGCGATAGCCGCCACCTCGCGGAGGGTGACGGGCTGCTTGGCGGGCGTTGGCTGGACGTCAGACGCCGTGATTTGGATATCGATCCTCCCAGGTGGGAAAGCCTTTCTCTTATAGGGGTGCGGGGTGCCGGATGGTGAGGTCAGCAGATGCCGCGCGGGATGGGAAAGGTTTTCTCAGAGGCGATTAGGGGAAGGGTTTGGGGATGGCAAGGGGGAATGGCGAACGAAGGATGGGTAGCGGACGGCTAGCCAGCCCAACCCTCTTTCAGGCATAAGATTCGCGTGAAGGGTTATGGCTGCGACAAGAGATTCAATAATCGCAATTTTATGGGCGCTATCTATACACGCGGATTTCGAGTTTGAGGCAGATTGATGCAGAATCGGTATGCAGGCGACATAGGCGACTACATCAAACTCGCGCTACTTAGGCATTTGAGTGTGGGCAGAACGCTTGGAATAGCTTGGTATCTTGTCGCCGACGAAAGTCACAATTCGGATGGACGGCACGTCCGTTATCTTTCTGACCCGATCCACTGGCGCCATTTAGACCCAGAATTATTCGATAAACTCAATGAAATAACTATCACCCAGCGATCAATTCACGCCATTGAAAAGTCTGGAGCGCTGGATGCATTGTTTTTCAGTGAAAGCAATATTAGCGCAACTTTGCCTGCACGCATCAGATCACAATGGCGAGAGGCTTGGTTCGGGCGCGCTGTTCGTTCCCTTTCTAACTGTGACCTTGTATTCGCAGATCCTGACAATGGCATTGTGGATGACCAAGAATACCGTCGCTCCGAGAGGTGCTTCAGCAAGCAGATTCCAATAAATGAGGCGATAGCATTAGCAGAACGTCGAACCCTTGTCGTCTATCATCATAACTCTCGATTCAAGGGTGGACATGAATTAGAAGTTAATCATTGGCGTAACAAATTCCCTTATCGAACAATTGCCGTTCGAGCGAACGCGTATAGCTGCCGGACTTTTTTTATCGTCAATCCGGACACCCAAATTATCGACCGATCACGTGATTTCTGCGCTCGTTGGTCCTTACAAAAAATCTCTTTGCAGGATTAACTTTGTATAGTTCTTTATGGCGCAGTTCGCCCTTGATCCACTTTCAGCTTCTCCTCAAGAGCAGAAAGTCTCTGCTTCAACACTTCAATTTCGCTAGGTACCGTTTCCAACGGAGCAATTCGGCCATCGACTCCTTTTAGTTCGCTTGAAAGCTCATCCTTCGAGCTATCGATATAGCTTTTATACAACTGATATTGGCTCGCTGTTGTCGAATAGTGCGAGTAAAGTAGCGCCGCCACAGCCACAAAAGACGAAGCAAGCGCGATCCAGCCGATCTTTCTAAGATTACCTTCGGATCGCTTGGCTATCTCCTCGGAACTGGAAGCCACTTGTTCCGCTTTCTTAGATGTTTCAAGTGCCTCCTTCGACTGCACGTTCGCCTCAGCCACCGCCAAAGGAATCGAGCTTTGAATTGCCACTGATTTCCCGTCTTGGAAACGCATAGAGGCCTTTCGTATGAAGGCCTCTATGTCCCAAAACCCTGAATTAGAAGGCGCCACTCCTATGGCGGCCGCTCCAGTCACGTCCGACGTAGTCTTGGTGAA
Source organism: Mesorhizobium sp. WSM4830 (assembly GCF_055811495.1). Lineage (NCBI taxonomy): Bacteria > Pseudomonadati > Pseudomonadota > Alphaproteobacteria > Hyphomicrobiales > Phyllobacteriaceae > Mesorhizobium > Mesorhizobium sp. WSM4830. The sequence goes on from NZ_JBVVQI010000023.1 coordinate 34,783, forward strand.
TTCAAGCCAGATCAAACCTTCTTTGATCGGAATGTCGTAGGGTTCAGACGTTAGATTGTGCAAGGGTATGCATAGCTTCCCCCAGAATCCCGGATCCACCAGTGGTCCCGTGCCAAGAAGGAGTCCGCGATGGACATGTCTAATCTGAAGATTGAAACGAACTGCAATGTACTCAGGTAGACGAAATTCTAGATCACACTCTACAAAAACAATAGAATTGGCGGGAACATGAAGATAACCGGCATCGAACGGAACTGAGACAAGATTCCCATTCCTAAATTCGAATGCTTTAGAGCCAATTCTTCCCTCGTAGGAAGCTTTCTTTAGCCTCGGCCGATCTCCTCCTTCAAAGAATGGAGATATGAAACCTGTCGCCAAAACATACGCCTTGGTGTGCTCGGCGGAGAGCAGCGATGGAGGTATGTTTTTATTTAGAAGTGGATCAGGCTTGCCTTTCAGAGCGCGTGCTATCTCTGCCGCTCGGTCAGGAGTAAGGGTTTCCCGCTCCGTCATGCCTGTCGTCATGTTTGATGGCCAACCAACTCGACCACGTCAAAGCCGGAAAATCCTAACCAGTCAATTTTCCGGCCAAGTTCGGACATTATCCGGTCGATAAATCTTCGCACGGGAGCATTAGTTCGCGAGAGATCAGACTCCGGGCCAACATAGTCCACATGATTCATTACCAATCGTGTAGGCTGGTTGGCATTGATTGCACGACGAACTAACTCAGAATCGAAAAAGCCAACTCTTCGTACCTTTTGCGTCACTGTTGTGAACTCGCGCAGATCCTTTTTTAAACCTGCCGCGCGAGCAATCTCTGGCCACGTGGTTTCACCTGGAAGTGGGCCAGAATCTCCCGCCACTCTTATGGGGAAAGAACGGATGACTAATGTGATGTCATCTACATCAAGAGGACTCAACCCCGCCTCAGCCAATGCGCCCGCCGCTGTCGTTGTTCTTGCTGTCGCTTTTGGCCAATACCCGCCGTCCAGGAGAGAAAGGCCGAAACCTTGAGTGCCTTCTATTATCACTCGTTGAAAATCATTCAGTTGATCGCGCAGCAAATTGGCCACATCAGCGACATATGGCTGAAGCTGGGCGACATCGGATGCCATTGGGCTAGAAAGGCCCAAATTGGCTGCACCACGGGCGGCTGCAGCAACCACGGCCCCCCCCACACCCGAGCCAGTGGAGCCGATTGAGGCAATCAACGCCGCGTTCCGTTCCCAGTCCTTATGTTCCTGTGTAATGATACGCGCTGTGGGGCTAATCTTGACTCGATCCACTGGAAAGTTGAGAGCGTCGATCTCACTTAGCAAAAGCTCGATATCGATATACGATCCGGCCGGGAATATGACATCCACATTTCGATCGATGCAGCCGGCGGGCATCTGTCTCAATGCCCATTTGTTGCCTGTTCGGTCATAGGCCGTATGGCCGGAATTCGGCCCACCAACTCGGACAAGCGTTACAGACTCCTTTGCTCTCCGAGCAATCTCAAGAGCAACCTTCCCTTTTCCCTCAGAACCAAATTGTCCGCCGACTACGATTGAGACCGGCATTTCCCTACCTCATCAATGCCATTTATCACACGCTTTGCCCGAGCTTGAAGGTCGGATTTCGTAGCATCATTGACAAGAATCTCGTGCGCTAACGGACGCAGTTCGCCGATCCTGCTTTCCACTTCTGAACGTGCCGCATCATCGAAACGCCCGTCCGTTTTCCGCTCCTGATACCGCACTCGCCTCACTGCCTCGGCTGCGTCTATGAAAATATGTTGAAAGTTCGCGCCGAACTTTTCCACCAGAAAGGCATGGTCTTCAGGAAAGCGCAGCCCATCAACGACAATTCTGTTGGCGCCCTCAACACGCTTTAACGTTTGTTCCGCTAGCCAATGCTGTCGTCCAGAGTCATTGATTTGGCGTCCCAATTCTTGACGGTTTGCCCGATCAAGGTTGCGGCCTTGCTCCTTGAGGAGCTCATCAATCACCAAGCTGAAGCGGGTGTAAGCGAATCCGTTCTTTTCTAGAACTTTGGCGAATGTTGTCTTTCCTGCAGCTATGGGACCGCTCACGCCTATAACTAAGGACCCGGGAGCAGCATCGAGCTTCGGAATGATCAATGGCGGTTCCTCCGCAGTCCCCAGCGCCTCGGAAAGACCCGCTAAGTGGAATGTGCCCACGAGTGCTGAGGTGATTGCATCGAGCTCGTCATGGGAGACATTACCCTCAACGTAGCCCCCCTCTATGCCGAACTCACAGAGCCCTAGTTTCAGCCATTCCACGCCAGCGCCCTTGCGGGGGATTCGCATGATATCTTGGGCGGCACCAGGGTAACTTTCGATGACAGGAATACCCTGTTGTCTGAGCACATTTGCAAGCCGCATGCCACGAGCTGTAAGTTTCTGCATGCTCGGCAAAAGGCACGGATAAACGTTCACACCCCGTCGTTTCAGTTCTCTTTCGCACTCTCTCATGATGCCAAATTTCTCACGGCCAGGGTCGGTGTCTTCCACCGTAAGTCTACCCGTCGGCAAACATAGCGGAGAATCCACCGATACAAGATCGGGCCTGGCATCTATAGTTCGCGCGAGAATAGCATCATCGCTAAAAAGGGTTTCCGTGCTGGCATGATTGCCATCCAATAGGCACCAACCGGAGCCGCGGCCTTCAGACCCGGTGAGATCGATGCCAACGATGCGAGCCTGTGCTGCAGGGCCATTTGCCAGGAGCTGATTGAAGTGAGGCGCGGAAACTAGATCAGGACCTGCCGGCCGAAGGGCGGGAAGATCAGTCCAGCCAACTGGCGCCGCCCAAGATAAGAATTTCGTAGGCCCTGTGAACAAATCCGGTTCGATCTGCACCAGTTCGAGCACTTGGTCAAATATGGCACCCATCGCAGCTATATCGGCGCGATTGTAGCGAACGAGCGTTTGGAGCGCGCCAAAATCGCCCCTTAGGTAACGATGCCATAACAACACGGCAGCAAAACCGTCCAAATCCCCGATATCGCTCCGCAGGTTGATGCCAAGCTGTTTCTCAATCGCCTTTTGTCCGCCCGTCAGCCCCACGCGGCGGCAAAGATACATGAGATCAAGATGGATCCCAGGCAGCGCCACGTCCGGGAACTCCTGCCGAATAAAGCGTTGGTCAAACCGGATGCCATTGAAGGTCACCAAGGCGATCGCGTTTTTCGCATCCTCTGCCAATCCGCGGTGGTGATCTCCCTTCACCATAGTGGAAGCACGCCCCCCGATCGACCAACCTATGACGGTGATTTCGTCGTAGTGGTGGCTCAGTCCCGTGGTCTCAATATCGAGGAACAACACCCGCTCGGGCTGCATCGCACACAAGGCGAGTTGCTCTCTTAGCCGGGAGGGAAGCGGGCTTTTGAGAACCGAAGACCAGGTTTCACCGATTGAAGGCGCTAACATCACGCATTCATCCCTATTGCGGCCCTATGAGAACTCTCAAGCGTTTGGAAAAATTGACGCAGGAACGCCATCTCAAACTTTGCGGCCAAACGCTCTCCCTTGGGCCGAAAAATTCGCACCGCTCTTCTCACCGTGTTATGTTTGCCACCCCGCCAAATGCTATCGCATTTTGGCGCCTGTTGGCGACCACCTCTGAGTCGTTATACAGAAAATACCAGATGCGAAGATGGTGCGCACCGGAACCTTTGACACATTGAAGCGAAAGAAGTCAGAATTCAAAGTCGGCCCATACGAGGTGACCGTCGAATCGATAGTCGACAATGCCTCGCGGCTGCACGACTATGGATTTGACAAAGCGACCTGGTACCGAGGGGTCAGATTGATGCAACGCTACGGCTCGGACAAGGCTCTCGAACTAATGGACGATCGTGCCGACAGAGCGCTGGCCCGAAGCGACATCGTTATATGCAAAAAGTGGCGCGATTTGATGGCAGTAATTCACGCGATTGAGAATGACGAGCCCCAGCCAACTGACCGGGTCCATTAGCCACCGCCTGACACCCACTCAACGGACCACGTGCTTTTTGGGTCGCCTAACAGTGGAGTCAATTCGTGACACAAATTGCGTAGCCTCTCATCTACCGTCCATGGCGCATTGCAAATTATCATTCCGCTTCCCGCCAAGCGCGCGCCGTCTCTTAGATAGGGCACAAACTCGGCTCGCAGTATCTTCTGAAAACCCGCGGAAACTGCGGCCCCAGCCAATACATCTCCAATCGTCGAGTCCTTGATCGGGTACCATACAAGGAATATCCCAGTTGCCCATTTTTTCGCACCCTTCTGAAGGGCGTTCGCAAGTCGCTTGGTCTCGTCTTTTCGCTCAAAAGGTGGGTCAATGAAGACCAATCCCCGGCGCTCTGGCGGAGGCAATAGTGCCCCAATCGCTTCATAGCCATCGCGTAGCTGAACTGAAACCCTTCGGTCGCGTTTGTAACGCTCTAGCAAGAACTCTCCATCCTTCGGATGCAATTCGCAAGCTACCAGACGATCGCCGTCCCGGAGCATGTTCCGGACTATCTCCGGCGATCCCGGGTACGTCCTAAGTCCGCCTCTGTTCAAATCGCTTAATAGAGTGGAGTAGGAGGGCGCAGAAGCTAGTTTCTTGCCGAGAACTCTCCCGACGCCAGCGTCTTTTTCGCCTGTTCGATTGGCTTCATCCGAGGTGAGATCATACGATCCGATACCCGCGTGCGTGTCCAACACCATAAAGGGCTGCGCTTTCTGCGCTAGACGCTCAAGTATGATCGTCAAGGCAGCGTGTTTGAAAACTTCGGTGTGATTGCCGGCGTGAAATGCGTGCCGATAATTCATGAATGCTGCTCTCAACAGGTGGACCGAAGGTATCATGCCGTTGCCGGATGCGGTCAGGCAGCTGAAGCAGGGCAGCGGCGGCAACATCTATGTGCATGCCAGCCTCAGCGTCGCGCAGCGATTGCTGCGCCATCGCCTTGTCGACCGCATCGGCCTGCTCAGCTATCCCGGTGCCGTCGGCCAGCGCAAGCTCTTCTTCCCGCCCGGCGCGCAACTGCCGCTCGCACCAGGCGAAGGTTCTGATCCGCCCTTTCTTGCTGCTGCGGACTTCTTGATTCAGCCACAAGCCCAAATTGCTGGATTTAGCAGCCCAGGAAGCGTAGGCTTGGTTTTTGGTTCAGCGATGGAACAGAGACTAGCCGCAATTCTGGCTGCCGATATGGCGGGCTACAGTCGGCTAATGGAGGCCGATGAATCCGGCACGCTCGCACGCCTTCGCACCCATCGCATAGAACTGGTCGATCCCGCCATCGCGAAGAACAAGGGCCGGATCATCAAGACCACCGGAGACGGCATGCTCGTCGAGTTCCAGAGCGTGACCGATGCGGTGAAATGCGCGGTGGAAATCCAACAGCGCATGAAACGGCGCAATTCGGATGTGCCGCAAGAACGGCGTATCGAATTCAGGATCGGCATAAATCTCGGCGACATCATTTTCGACGATGAGGATATTTTCGGCGACGGCGTCAATATTGCCTCGCGCATCGAACAACTCGCCGACGTCGGTGGTATCTGCGTGACCGCAGCGGTGGCGACCCAGATTGCCGACCGTCTCGAAATTGCCATGGAGGACCTGGGCGAGAAGACGTTGAAGAACATCAGCCGCCCGGTTCGCCTCTATCGCGTTGGGTTTGACAGTCCTGCCCTGCCAGAAGTCGAGGCAAAGCGATCCATCTCGAAACCTTCGATAGTGGTGCTGCCATTCAGCAACATGAGCGGCGACCCCGAGCAGGAATTTTTCGCGGACGGACTGACCGAGGACATCATCACCGAATTGTCTCGCCACCATGAGTTGTTCGTCATCTCGCGCAATTCCGCCTTCGTCTACAAGAACCGCGCCGTGAATGTGCGCGAGGTGGCCGAAAAACTCGCCGTCCAATACCTGGTGGAGGGAAGCGTCCGCAAGATCGGCGACAGGGTGCGCGTGACGGTTCAGCTCATCGACACGGCGAATGACGCTCATATCTGGGCAGACAAATATGACCGGAAGCTGGACGACATATTCGCTATACAGGATGAGGTGACCGCGGCGATCGCAGCCACGCTGCCCGGTCGTGTCGAGGCTGCTCAGCGGGACCAGCTTGCGCGGGCGAAACCTGCAAACATGGCCGCCTATGAATGTGTGCTTGCCGCCAAAGTGCTGCATCACCGAAGCACGATTGCGGATAATGAACGCGCGCAAACCTTGATAGAAAGGGCCGTCACGCTGGACCCCGATTATGCCCATGCCCATGCCTGGCGGGCCTGCATTCTTGGCCAGGCCTGGGTGCATAACTGGTGCAAAGACAGGGATGCCGTCTGGAACAACATCATGGCAGCGCTGGACAAGGCGCTGGCGCTGGACAACAACGATGCCGATGTCCACCGCATCCTCGCGGCAGTGAACGTGAACAACAATGAGCTGACCACAGCGCGCTACCATCAAGAGCGGGCGCTGGCCCTCAATCCCAATTACGACCTCGTGGTGGTGCAGCAAGGCGAGTTATTGACGTGGCTGGGGAGGCCGGAAGAGGGAATTGAATGGATCCGCAAGGCAATGCAGTTGAACCCGCACCACCCGGAGAGGTTCTGGAGCCATCTGGGAAAGGCGCATTTCGCCGCGCGCCAGTATGGCGAGGCGATCGAAGCTTTCATGCATCTGTCGACCATGGACTCTGTTCAGCACGCTTTCGCCGCTGCCTGCTACGGCTGGCTCGGCGACGAAATCGCGGCCGCAGCGCATCTAGGCAAGATCAGAACGCTCGATCCCCAATTCGACCTCGATTCATTCATCGCCACCCTGCACTATGCCCAGGAGTCTGACGTGCAGCACGTCCGCGAAGGACTGCTGAAAGCCGGTATTGCCAAGCTGTAGGCAGCCCGTGATTACGAACCAGATCCAATCGGGGACAGGCAAAAAGACTGCCCACCACCCGACGCGGACCTTGTGGCATGACCGGACGGCGGGCGGGCCGGAGAAGCTTTTCCCATGGTATCGGTCTTTGAAGGGGAAAGCCCCTCCCCCTGACAAAGCGCGGCGCTAGTTGACGGCGCAGTTCGCACAAGACCCGCACGGCCGCCCCGACAGAAGGAACCCGCCATGAGAAAACTCATCATCACCGAATTCATCAGCGTCGATGGCATTGCCGAGGTCGAGAAGCTGCCGAGCGTGGCCTGGAACGATGAGATGCAAAAGTTCAAGGACGACGAGCTTGCCGACAGCGGCGCCATGCTGTTGGGGCGCACGACTTATCAGATCTTTGCCGGCTCGTGGCCCAAGGAGACCGGAGATTTCGCCGACCGCTTCAACGCGCTGCCGAAATATGTCGCCTCGACCAGCTTGACTGCGCTCGACTGGCAGCCGGCCGAGCTGCTGCAGGGCGCCTTGCCGGACGCGGTCAGAGGGCTGAAGCAAGGCAGCGGCGGCAACATCTATCTGCATGGCAGCCTCAGCGTCGCGCAGGAATTGCTGCGCCACGGCCTTGTCGACCGCATCAGGCTGCTCAGCTACCCCGGTGCCGTCGGCCAGGGCAAGCTCTTGTTCCCGCCCGGCGCGCAATTGCCGCTCGAGCTGATTTCCGCCACGCAATTCAGCAACGGCGTGGTGGCGCTGGAGTATGCGGCTGGGATGGGGTGATGAAGGCTAATCTCCCCCCTTGAGGGGGAGATGCCCGGCAGGGCAGAGGGGGGCGCGAAGGAACGCCAGCCTTCTTGATGGGCTGGGAACTTGCGTGCGTACGCTATGCAACCGACTGATAGGTCGGCGGGACAGCGCCCCCCTCTGGCCTGCCGGCCATCTCCCCCTCAAGGGGGGAGATCGCAGCTTTGGCCATCAGCGCCCGCGCCCGCCTGCCTCCACCTTCTGCACGGCCGCGATCAGCATCTCGACGAAGCTGGTCACCTTGGGCGGCCGGAAGCGGGCGGCGGGGTAGACTGTGTAGATGCCGCCGGAGGGCAGCCGCCACCCGGGCAGGATCTGCACCAGCCGCCCGGCGGCCAGTTCGTCCCGCACCAAAAAGTCCGGCAGCACCGACAGGCCGGCGCCGGCGCGGACGGCCGCCAGCACGGCCGGCGTCGCGTCGATCGAAATCGTTGCCTGCATGCGCACGGCCTGCTGCTCGTTATCGCTTCGCGAAAACTGCCATAGCAGCGGTTCGCGCAGCGCCATGTTGGCGACGAAGGGCAGCCCGGCAAGGTCTTGCGGTTCGCCGGCGGTGAAGCGGCCTGCAAAGCCGGCGCCGCATACCATGAATTGTTGGAAGGTGCCGATGCGCCGCGCCTGCAGGCTGGAATCGGCCAGCCAGCCGACACGGATCGCCACGTCGATGTGGCCGGAAACCAGGTCGATCGTCTCGTCGCCCAGCGTCAGCTCCACCCGGCAGGCGGGATAGCGCGCGCTGAAGGCGGCGACCACCGGCACCACCGCCGACGTGCCGTAGTCGTTGGAGGCGGCGATGCGCAGCGTGCCGGTCGGCTCGGCGGCGGCCTGCGCGAGCTCGTCGAATGCATCCTCGGCCTGCTGCAGGACTTGCAGGCAGCGGGCATGGAATGTCCGGCCGGCCTCGGTCGGATGGACGCGCCGCGTCGTGCGGATCAGCAGCGTCGTACCGACATCGCGCTCCAGCCGCGCCACCTGCTGGCTGACGACCGCCTTGGTGATGCCCAGCCGCTCGGCGGCCCGCGTGAACGAGCCGGCGTCGACCACCGCAGCGAAATAGGCCAGCCGGTTCAGGTTCATGCTTCGCTCATGGCAGTTTCATTGTCAGGCAATGGCATACATTACGTCTATTTTGTCGGCCTTCAATACGCATTCCGCTTTTGCCATCTTGCGGGCATGGAGGCTGCGCGCCGCCGAATCCACCATTCCCAGGAGACATCCATGTTCACACGGAGAGCCATCATGAAAACCACCCTCGCCGCCGGCGCCGCCGCGGTCTTTGCTCCCGCCGGGCTTGGCCATGCCGCCGGCGGGCTTTCCTGGAAGCATTTTCCCGCCGGGCAAAACGGCTTCTTTCGCGCCCCGGTGCTGGTCTCCGGGGCGACTGAAGCCGTGCTGATCGACGGCGGTTTCACCTACCCCGACGGCCGGGCCGTGGCCGAGGCGATCAAGGCGACCGGCAAGACGCTCACCACCATCTATGTCAGCCAGTCCGACCCGGACTATTATTTCGGCCTCAAGCCGATCAAGGAAGCGTTCCCGCACGCACGGGTGATCGCCGCGGCCGAGACGGTGGCCGCCATCAACGGCAATGTCGAAAAGAAGCTCGCCGTCTGGGGGCCGCAGCTGAAGGAGAATGGCCCGCAGGCGCTGGCCGACGTCGTCATCCCCGAAGCCTTCGACGGCAAGACGCTCAGCGTTGATGGCGAGAGCATCGAGATCATGGCCGCGGAAGGCCTCGCCAACCGGCGCTATCTCTTTGTGTCGTCGCTGAATGCGGTGTTCGGCGGGGTGATGATCTTTGCCGGCGTGCATGTCTGGACCGCCGACACGCCGACCAGGGAACTGCGCGCCGCCTGGATCGCCAATCTCGAAAAGATCGCAGCGCGCAAGCCGGCGATCGTCGTCCCCGGGCACATGACGCCTGAGGCCGCTACGGACCTTTCAGGCGTCGAGCACACCAAGACCTATCTCGTCGCCTTCGAGGAAGAACTGGCCAAGGCCAAGGACGCTGCCGCGCTGAAGGGCGCCATGGAAGCCCGCTTCCCCGGCCTCGGCATGGGCGTTGCGCTCGACATCGGCTCCAAGGTTGCCACCGGCGAGATGAAGTGGGGCTGAGATGGGCGCCAATCGCGAGCTGATCCGCGCCACCTACGAAGGATACGCTCATGGTCCAGCGGGCGCTGACGCCGGACGCCTGACGGCTGTTATCCGCCGAGACGGTTGATGCGCTTGCTGGCTTCGGCTTTGGCGCGGGCATCGACAGTCTTTTCGATCTCGCGCTTCAGCTCGTCCTTGATCACCACCGTCTCGGCCATCAGCGCCTCGACCTTCATGAAATCGAGCACGCGGTATTTCGACACCGCCGGCCGGATCAGAATGTCGGGCCGGCTCTGGTTGAGTTTGCTGGCGATGATCGACTGCATCATCAGCTGCGTGGCGCCGAACATCAGGTCGACGGAGGTCGGGAATTTGCGCCCGGCCTCGGTCGGCGCGCCGACCACGTCGACGGCGATGATGATGTCGGCGTCGAGCTCGATTAGGTCGAACGGCACGGGATTATAGATGCCGCCGTCGATCAGCAGCCTGCCGTCGCGCATCACCGGGCGGAACACCGCCGGGATCGCCGCCGAGGCGGCCAGCGCCGAATGCAGCTCGCCCTCGTCGAGCACCGCGAGCTTGTGGCCATAAAAGTCCGTTGCCGTCACCTTCAGCGGTATTTTGAGTTCGGCGAAGGTCTCGGGAATGGCGTCGGGCAGGAACGCCTTGAGGATGCGCTCGACATTGAACTGGCTGACCCGCAAGCCGCCCTGCACCGCCTCGGCAAAAGTGCCGGGCCGCGCCCGCCACATGCGCGTCGCCACTTCGGCGCGGCGGCCGAGAATCGAGCGCGTATAGTCGTGGATGTCCTTGCCGGTCATGCCCGAGGCCATGCCGGCGCCCATGATGGCGCCGATCGACGAACCGGCGATTGCCGCCGGCCTTATGCCGAGCTCGTCCAGCACCTCGATGACATGGATATGCGCCAGCCCACGCGCGCCGCCGCCGCCAAAGGCGATGCCGAAGCTAGGCGCCATTTTGGGTGCCATCTGGCCACAGGGCAGCCGCTCCCGACAGAAGACGGCGTGGAGACCCGCAGTTGTCGAAGTCGGCGCTGCCCCTCACCTGCCTGCCGGCATCCTCTCCCCGTATAGTGACGGGGAGAGGGGCGCTGTCGTCGCCGATTTCGCCAATAACCAGCGTTGCAAGAAGGGCGCTGGCCCTGCGGCCAGACCCCTTCTCCCCGTCACTATACGGGGAGAAGTGCCCGGCAGGGCGATGAGGGGCGGCGCCAACGTCCGAAAAACGCGGGCAACAGCTCATTCCTTGCTTCCCAGCTTCGGCCCGACCACCATGACGGCCGGCTCGGCGGAGAGCAGCTTTTTCGCCGCCGCTTTCACCTGGTCCAGCGTCACCGCGTTTATCAGGGCGGCGCGGCGCTGCATGTAGTCGATGCCGAGCTTGCCGAGCTGGATCTCGACCAGCGTTGAGGCGATCGCGCCGGAGGAATTCAGATTGTTGATGGCATAGGCCCCGATCATGTATTTCTTGGTCGCCGCCAGTTCGGCTTCGGTCGGCCCCTCCTCGGCCATGCGCTTGACCACGTCGCGCACCACGGCCAGCGTCTCGGCCGCCCTGTCGGCGCGGGTCGAGGTGGTGATGGACAGCGCCTCGGAATGCTGGTGGTCGACGAGGTCGGAGCTGACGCTGTAGGCCAGGCCGCGCTTCTCGCGCACCTCGTCGAACAGCCGCGAGGTGAAGGTGCCGCCGCCGAGAATCTCGTTCATCAGCACGGCGGCGAAGAAGTCCGGCGCATTCCGCTTCACGCCGGGATAGGCGAGTTGCAGCGAGGCCTGCGGCTGGTCGTAGACGACCTCGAGCTGCTGGCTGAGCTTCAGGTCGATGTCGGGAACGGGCGTAAGCGCCTGCTTTTCCGGCAGGCTGCCGAACACCAGGTCGAGCTTCTGCTTCAGCGTTTCAGCGTCGATGGCGCCGACTACCGCGACATGCAGGCCGTCGCGGGCGAAATTCGCCTTGTGGAAGGCGCTGAGATCGGCCGGCGTGATCGTCGCGATGCTTTGCCTGGTGCCCTGGTCGGGCCGCGAATAGGGATGCCGGCCGTAGATCGCGTCCAGCCATTTGCGTTGGGCGAGCGTATCGGGATCGCGCTCGTTGGCGATGATGCCGGACAGGATCTGCGCGCGGATGCGGTCGATCGGCACCTGATCGAAGCGCGGCTGGTTGACCGCCACCCGCAGCAGGTCGAAGGCGCCGTCGCGCTGCTCGGCCAGCATGCGCATCGAGCCGTAGATGCCGTCGCGTTGCGCGTCGAAGCTCATCTCTGCACCGACATCGTCAAGCTTGATCTGGAAGGCCTCGCTGTCGAGGTCGCCGGCACCTTCGTCGAACAGGCCGCTCATCAGATTGGCAAGCCCTTCCTCGCCGGGCGGGTCCTGCGTCGCGCCGCCATCGAAAACGAAGCGGATGGCGACGATCGGCACCGAATAATCCTCCACCAGCCAGGCGGTGATGCCCTTCGACGAGGTCACCTCCTGGATGTTCATGGCCGCACGAGCCGAAAGCGCCGGCAGGATGAGGAAGAGAAGGGAGAGGAGCAGGGTTGCTAGAAGAGAGCCGGTGCGCCAACTGCCGAGGTCGGCGCCGCCCCTCATCGCCCTGCCGGGCACTTCTCCCCGTATAGTGACGGGGAGAAGGGGCTGGCCGCTGTCCCGGCGCTCGTTCTGCAAACGCTGGAGATTGGCGAAATCTTCGACGAAGGCGCCCCTCTCCCCGTCACTATACGGGGAGAGGATGCCGGCAGGCAGGTGAGGGGCAGCGCCAACTCTCAAGCTCATCATCACATCAATTCCCAGCCTGGGTTTGCGGCAGAAGATAGCCGGTCGTTGCGTGGTCGAGATTGAGATAGCGGGCAGCGACTTCCTTGACCCGGTCGGCGGTGACCTTGCGGATGCGGTCCGGCCATTGCTGGACGTCCTGGACGTTGCCGCCGGTGGCAAGCGTCGAGCCGTAGATGTTGGCCATGTCCTCCTGCTTGTCGCGGGCAAAGATCATCGAGCGGACGAAACGGTCCTTGGATTTTTCCAGCTCGTCGCTGGTGACGCCGTCTTTCGCGATGCGGGCGATCTCGGCGTCGACCGCGGCTTCGATGTCGGCAAGCTTGGCATCGCCGCGCGGCGCGCCGTAGACGGTGAAATTGGTGTCGTCGAGCATGGTGCCCTGGAAGAAGGCGCCAGCCTCGGCGGCGATGCCTTGCCTGACGACAAGCTCCTGGTAGAGCCGGCTGCGGTTGCCGCCGCCGAGGATTTCGGACAGCACGTCGAGCGCTTCGGCTTCGCCGGGCTTTGCCGTGTGATAGGACGGAACCACCCATTGCGTGGTGAAGCTCGGCACGCTGACGCGCCCGTCGGTCAGCGTCACCGTACGCCTGGTGTTCTGCTCGGGCTCAACGGGGCGGATGCGGGGCGGCAGATCCGGGCCACGCGCGATCTTGCCATAGGTCTTTTCGGCTAGCGCCTCGACCGTTTCCGGTTCGACATCGCCGGCCACCACCAGCACGGCGTTATTGGGCGTGTAATATTTGTTGTAGAAAGCTATCGCGTCGGTGCGGTTCAGCTTCTCCATCTCCTGCATCCAGCCGATGACCGGAATGCGGTAGGGCTGGTTCTGCCACAGCGTGGCGTCGATCTCCTCGTCGAGCACCGCCTGCGGATTGGAATCGATGCGCGAGCGGCGCTCCTCGAGGATGACGTCGCGCTCGGTCTTGATGACATCGTCGTTGAGGATGAGATTGCGCATGCGGTCGGCCTCGAAGCCCATCATCTCACCGAGCGCCTGCGGCAATACCGTCTCATGAAAGGCGGTGTAGTCGTAGGAGGTGAAGGCGTTGTCCGAACCGCCGATGGAAGCGACGGCGCGGTCGAGCTCGCCGGCCGCATGGTTGCTGGTCGCCTTGAACATCAAGTGCTCGAAGAAATGGGCAATGCCGGACTTGCCCGGCGGCTCGTCGGCACTGCCGATCTTGTACCAGACCATATGGGTGACGATCGGGGCGCGGTGATCGGGGATGACGACGACCTCCATGCCGTTGTCGAGCAGGAAATCGGTCACGACGCCGTCGTCAGGATTGTTATCCGCCAGAGCCGGCGCGGCCATCACCAAAGCCAGCCCCAAGAGCGTTCCGCGCAGCCATTCAGCCTGAAATGTCATAGATGGCTCCGGTTTGTGGTGGGACGATAGGCGGGGTTGCTGGTCGAGGCAAAGCGAATTGTTCGTCATTTTGAAGGCGCTGGTTCCTCGCCAATCGCGGGGGCCTCACCCAACCTCTATGAACCTGATGACCGTCTCGCCATAGTTGCGCTCGTCGACAACCGAAAAGCCCGGCCCTGCCTCGAACGGTGCCGCCGCCGCTTCCTCAATGACGCAGAGCGCGCCGTGGGCGAGCCAGCCGCCGGCCTTGGCCGAGCGCAAGGCGCGTTCGCCAAGGCCTTTGCCATAGGGCGGATCGGCAAAGACCAGGCCGAATGCGGCGATGGTGCCTGCCTCGCCCAAGGCCGTCGCGTCGCGGCGGAATATCTTGGTGCGGCCGGTGAGGCCGAAAGCTTCGACATTGGTGCGGACCAGGCCGCGCCCTTCGGCGGATTCCTCGATGAAGACAGCGTAGGAGGCGCCGCGCGACAGCGCTTCGAGGCCGAGCGCGCCAGTGCCGGCGAACAGGTCGAGCACGCGCGCGCCGTCCAGTCTTTCGGGAAAGCGATGCGCCAGCACGTTGAAGACCGCCTCACGCGTGCGGTCGGTGGTCGGGCGGATGGCAAAGGTGCGGGGCGTCGCCAGCGGGCGCCCGCGAAACTCACCGCCGACGATCCGCATTGCTTCCCTTCGGGCCGCCACGCGGCCGGTCGCCACCACTATCCGGGCGCTCGCCGCGCGGTTTGCCGAACGGCTTTGCATCGCCGCCTTGCGGCTTGCCGCCAGGCTTGCCGTAAGACGGCTTGAACGAGGCCTTACGCGCCTTGTTTTCTGCCGCCTTGACGGCGTCTGCCTCCGCCCTGCCCTTGCCGATCGGCCGTGCGCCCGGCGCCATCCAGACATTGGCCTTGCGCTGGCCCGGCGGCTCGATCGGCCGCTGCTCGCGTTCGGATTTTTTCCCACCGAAGCCGCCACGAGGCTTGTCGCCATGGGGTTTGTCCCCGAAGTCGCTGCGTTCAGGTCTGGGGCCACGCTCGCCAAAGCTCTTTTTCGGCCCAAAGCTCCTGTCAGGGCTTGTCGACAGCTTGCCGAGCGCTTCGTCGCGGCTGCCCTCGCGCCGCTTGCGGTTCTTGATCAGGCCGCCCTCGCCGATCGGCCGCCGTTCGCCGTCACGGGTGAATTTCGGCCGCTCGGGCTCCTCCTCCCGCTCACGCCTGACCGGTTTGTTGGAAAACGGCTTGGCGATATCGGCGTCGAAATTGGCGCCTGATTCCTCGACCAGTCGCTCGCCGAGCTGGTCGCGCAGCACGCGGCCCTTGATCTCCAGCACATGGCCCTCCGGCAAATCGTCAAGCTGGAACGGCCCGTAGGAAATGCGGATCAGCCGCGTCACGTCGAGACCGAGCGCGCCCAGGATGTTCCTGACCTCGCGGTTCTTGCCTTCGCGCAGGCCGAGTGTCAGCCAGGCGTTGGAACCCTGCTCGCGGTCGAGCGTCGCTTCGATGGCGCCGTAAAAGACGCCGTCGACGGCAATGCCTTCGCGCAGGCCGGCAAGCGCGCTTTCCTCGACCTTGCCGTGGACGCGCACGCGGTATCGCCTGAGCCAGCCGGTCGCCGGCAGTTCGAGCACGCGCGACAGGCCGCCATCATTGGTGAGCAGCAGCAGGCCTTCGGTGTTGATGTCGAGCCGGCCGATGGTCATCAGCCGCGGCAGCCCGGGCGGCAGCACGTCGAAGACGGTCTTGCGGCCTTCGGGATCGCGGTTTGTCGTGACCACGCCGGCCGGCTTGTGGAACAGGAACAGCCTGGTGCGCTCGATCGGTGGGATCTCCATGCCGTCGAGATGGATGATGTCGCCGGGCATGACGTTGAAGGCCGGCGAGGACAACACCTTGCCATTGACCTTGACGCGGCCGGCCGCAATCAGTTCCTCGGCGTCGCGGCGCGAGGCCAGGCCGGCACGCGCCAGCCGCTTGGCAATGCGTTCGCCGGCTTCTTCCGTTGCCTCGACGCGACGCGGGCGCGGCTTGAAGCCGCCCTCCGATGCCACCTGCGCCCTCTGTGGCCCATGGGGCCGATCGCCGCCAAAATCACGTTTAGGACGATCGCCGAAGTCACGCTTGGGACGGTCGAAGCGCCTCTCGCCGCGCTCGCCTTCGGCAGCTGCTGGCCGGTCGCCGCGCGGTGCGTAAGGCTTGCGTGGACCTTCGCTCTTTTCATAGGGCGTGCCCTCCGGACGCGGCCCTTTGCTGAACGGCCTGTCGCCGCCCTTGAAGTCGCGCTTCGGCCGCTCGCCTTCGGCAGTTGCTGGCCGGTCGCCGCGCGGCGCATAGGGCTTGCGTGGACCCTCGCGCTTTTCATAAGGCTTGCCTTCCGGACGCGGCCCTTTGCTGAACGGCCGGTCGCCACCTTTGAAGTCGCGCTTCGGCCGTTCGCCTTCGGCCGCCGCCGGCCGGTCGCCGCGCGGAGTGTAGGGTTTTTTGGCGCCGAAGGACGGCTTGCCGCCCTTGCCGGGAGCGCTATCGCGACCGCGCGGCCCTGCCGGCTTCGGGCCGGCCTTGCGCGGGAATTTCTTGTTTTTGTCGTCCATGTGGCCTTTGCTCGTTTGCGCGGGTAGTAACAGGATCGCGCTCTAGTGGCGAGGAGATAATCGGAATGGAAACCGCGTGAAGCGGCAGGATTTCATGGCGCTGGCGCTTAAGGAAGCCGAAGCCGCCGCCCAGCGTGGCGAGGTGCCGGTTGGCGCGGTCGTTGTCGGCGGCGATACGGTCGTTGCGAGTGCCGGCAACCGCACCCGCGAGTTTGCCGATCCCACCGCCCATGCCGAGATGCTGGCGATCCGCGAGGCCTGCCGCAAGCTTTCCAGCGAGCGGCTCAGCGGCCACGATCTCTACGTGACGCTGGAGCCGTGCGCCATGTGCGCCGGCGCCATCTCCTTCGCCAGGCTGCGCCGGCTCTATTTCGGCGCTGCCGACGAGAAGGGCGGCGCAGTGGTCAACGGCGTTCGCTTCTTCACGTCACCGACCTGCCACCATGTGCCCGACATCTATCCGGGCATCGCCGAGAACGCTGCAGCAGCGCTGCTTAAAGACTTTTTTCGGGAGCGACGCGGGCCCTGATTTCCGGCCGACGATCCAAATCCAGGTCAGCCAAATCCAGCCAGCCAAGAACGTCTCTGGCGCCGTCAGTCTACCAGGGCAGCCAGTCGAACATGCCGCCGCTCTTGCTCTTGGCGGCCGCCTCCTTCTTGAGGCGGCGTTCCTTCTTGTACTCGTCCTCGCCGAGGTCGCCCTGCGGCGCGGTGGCGGCGGCAGCGCGGTATTGCACCGGCGGCTCGCTCAGATATCTGCGGGTGGTCGGGTCGCCCTGTTTGCCTTCGGCCCGGCGGCGCATGACTTCCGCGGAGCGGGCCTTGTCCGAATCGGCCGGAGTCCAGGCTGGCGGGTGGCTCGAGCCCGACTGCTTCAGCGCGGCCTTGACCGACGCCGGATCCGTCTGCACGTCATCGATGACCTGCGCCTGGTAGGCCGGGTCGTCCTGATGCAGGGTGGCATCGGCGCGCAGGCGGGCACGGCGCTGCTCCGGCGATTCGGGCCATTCGGCACTCGCCGTCTCGATGCTTTCCTGCGGCGGCGGCAAGACTTCCTTCTGCCCCGGCCCCGGCTTCACCAGCGTGGGGCGCGGCTTGTAGTCGATACTATCCTTGCGCTTGGGTGCGAAGGAAAAAGCCCCGGTGAGGTCGCCGGCAAGCTGCGCGCCCGCGGTCTTGTCGGTCCCGTAAGTGGGCGAGCCCATGCAGCCGGACAAAGCGAGGCCCGATACGACAAGCGGCGCCAGCAGCGCAACGCGCGCGTAAGTTCTCTCGGTCATGCCAAAAAGTCCCACTGTAGACAGCCTCTCGATTGCCGCCGGCCAAAGAAAGGTCCGGTCCCCATCGCCTATGCTCTTCCGACGGAATTCCGGCGACAATTTGTCGTCCGGAGTTTCGCGTGTTTACCTCAACCACTCGTTAAGGGCAACGCGCGGGGGCCGATCGGCCGCCCGCCGTGGCATTTGTGCACCGCCTTAAAGGCGGCTCAAAGCCTTCAGCTCATGCAGGACAGCGGCGTCACGGGCCGAAACATCCGGGAATTCCGGATCTGAGCCGACATCGGCGGTGTAGCGCCAGGAGCGCGCGCACTTCACCAGGCCGCGGTCCTCCGCCTTCTCGACGACCACGGCGACGCCCTTGACGTCGTCGAGGGTAAAGCTGCCCGCCGGCGCCTTGCCGTGCACGATAACCAGATCGCTGGTGATCGCCATCTCGGCCATGTCGACATCGGCGATCGCCGCTTCGAGCGCGGCATCGTCGAGGGTGACGACCGGCACCGCTTCCAGCGAAGAACCGATGACCTTCTGCGCACGGGCGATTTCCAACGCGCCGGTGACGACACGGCGAACCTGCCGAACCTTGCGCCATTTCTCCGCCAGCGCCTCGTTCTTCCAGTCCGCCGCGATTTCCGGGAACTGGTCGAGGTGCAGGGAGACCGCATCCGGATGACGGTCGAGCCAAGCCTCTTCCATGGTGAAGGGCAGCATCGGCGCCAGCCATTTCACCAGGCAGTCGAAGAGATGGCGCACCACCTGGACGGAAGCCTTGCGCTTCACGCTGGAAGGCGCTTCGCAGTAAAGCGCGTCCTTGCGGATGTCGAAATAGAAGGCCGACAGCTCGACCACCATGAAGTCGAGCAGCGCGCGGGTGATGCGCTTGAATTCGAAGGCGTCGTAGCCCGAGCGTACGACTTCATCGAGTTCAGCGAGCCGGTGCAGCATCAGCCGCTCCAGTTCAGGCATCTTGTCCAGCGGCACCTCCTCGCCATCGTCATGGGCGAGCGTGCCCAGCATCCAGCGGATGGTGTTGCGCAGCTTGCGGTAGGCGTCGATATTGGTCTGCAGCACGTTCTTGCCGAGGCGCTGGTCTTCCCAATAATCGGTCGTCACCACCCACAGCCGCAAGATGTCGGCGCCGGACTGTTTGATGACGTCCTGCGGCACGACGGTGTTGCCGAGCGACTTCGACATTTTCCGCCCCTCCTCATCCATGGTGAAGCCATGGGTGACGACGGTGTCGTAGGGCGCCCTGCCCCTGGTGCCGCAGCTTTCGAGCAGCGAGGAGTGGAACCAGCCGCGATGCTGATCGGAGCCTTCAAGATAGACGTCGGCCGGCCATTTCAGGTCGGGCCGGTCCTCAAGCGTGAAGGCATGCGTCGAGCCTGAATCGAACCAGACATCGAGGATGTCCATGACCTGCTGCCATTTCGAGGCATCGTGATTGCCGAGGAAACGCTCCTTGGCGCCGGCGGCGAACCAGGCGTCGGCGCCTTCTTTCTCGAAAGCGTCCATGATGCGCTGGTTGACCGCCTCGTCGCGCAGCACGTTGCCGTCGGCATCGGCAAAGACGGCGATCGGCACGCCCCAGGCGCGCTGGCGCGACAGCACCCAGTCCGGGCGCTCCTCGATCATGGCGCGGATGCGGTTCTGGCCGGCGGCGGGCACGAAGCGGGTATCGTCGATGGCTTTCAGCGCGCGGCTGCGCAGCGTCGTGCCGTCGCCAAGCTCCTTGTCCATATAGACGAACCATTGCGGCGTGTTGCGGAAGATGATCGGCTTCTTCGAGCGCCAGGAATGCGGATAGGAGTGCTTCAGCCGGCCGCGCGCGAACAGCGCGTTGCGCTTGATCAGCTCGTCGATGACGGCCAGGTTGGCGTTACCCTTCTTGCCATTGTCGTCGATGACGCGCGCCGCTCCACCCTCGCGGCCCGGGCCGAAGCCCGGCGCGTCCTTGGTGAAGAAGCCGGCATCGTCGACGGTGAAGGGGATCGTGGTGTCGATGCCACGCTGGCGAAGATCAGAGGCGGCATCCATCCAGGCGTCGAAGTCTTCCCGGCCGTGTCCCGGCGCGGTGTGGACGAAACCGGTGCCGGCATCGTCGGTGACATGATCGCCGGCGAGCATCGGCACGGGAAAATCGTAGCCGCCGCCCAGACCTTTGAGGGGATGCGAAAGCGTAAGGTTTTCAAGTTCTTCGGCGCCAACGTTGCGAAGCCGATTCAGAGTGACCTTGGCCTTCGCGGCAGCGTCGTCGGCAAGCTTCTCGGCAAGGATCAGCTTTTCGCCGGGCTGAGGACCAAAGGCGTTCTCGGCCGCCGCAACCTCGTAGAGACCATAGTTGATACGCGGCGAGTAGTTGACGGCGCGATTGCCGGGGATTGTCCACGGCGTCGTGGTCCAGATGACGACGTTGGCATCAAGCAGATCGAGCGAGGTCTGCGTCAGCTTGGGATCCAGGGCTGGCTGCCCCTCCTCGATGTTGATGACCTGGCGAGCGAGGCTGACGACCGGAAACTTCGCCCAGATCGTGTCCGACTCATAGTCCTGGTATTCGACCTCCGCCTCGGCCAGCGCGGTGCGCTCGACGACGCTCCACATCACCGGCTTGGAGCCGCGATAGAGCTGGCCGGACATGGCGAATTTCAGCAACTCGCCGGCGATGCGCGCCTCGGCGTGGAAAGCCATCGTCGTATAGGGATTGTCGAAGTCGCCGACGACGCCAAGGCGCTGGAATTCGGAACCCTGCACCTTGATCCAGTGCGCCGCAAACTCGCGGCATTCCTGCCGGAACTCGTTGACCGGCACCTCGTCCTTGTTCTTGCCCTTGGCGCGGTACTGCTCCTCGATCTTCCATTCGATCGGCAGGCCGTGGCAATCCCAACCGGGTACATAGTTCGAGTCATAGCCGCGCATCTGGAATGAGCGGGTGATGACGTCCTTGAGGATCTTGTTCAGCGCATGGCCGATATGGATGTTGCCATTGGCATAGGGCGGGCCGTCGTGCAGCACGTATTTTTCGCGGCCGGCTGCGTCTTCGCGCAGCTTGCGGTAAAGGTCCATATCCTGCCAGCGCTTGACCAGCAGCGGTTCCTTTTCCGGCAAACCGGCGCGCATCGGAAAATCCGTCTGCGGCAGGTAGAGCGTTTTGGAATAGTCGATCGTCTCGGCGGTCTCGGTATCAGTCATTCGTCTGCCATATGCGTTGCCCGGCGGCGAAAGAGCCCGGGCGTTGAACTATCATGATCTGGAAAAAGCGCGAGAGGCCGCGCGCAAGATTCCCGGCGGCTCCGGCGGCGGTCAGGCCGCCCGGAACACCGGGCCTGTAATTCGTATCGCAGTCGCGAGAAGGCGCGAAAAGCTCGTCATGGCTGGGCTTTTAACCGACACAGGCGATATTGAAAAGCCCGAACTCTCGGCGGTTTCCTGTCGGGGGCATCATGGTCGCTAGTTTGTTGTCGTGGTTTTCCTTGCATGATGTGCCACTTGCGCCTATGTCTAGGGGCAAGTGGCAGCGGAGCCAGCCCATGTCTAGTCTGCATATCAAGGTTCGCCCAGAAGCCGACACCGCGATCCCCGATACCGCGACAGAACGGTTTCTTGTTCATGTCACCAGGGTCGAAGGGCTCCGTCAACGGGGCTTCAGTAGTGATGAAATCTACAAGATCGTTGGCCCGCGACGGACCTTGGCGCGTCGTAAAGAGCGAAACGAGACTCTGACGATCGCCGAATCCGACCGCGTCCAGCGACTTGAGCGGGTTTCAGCGATGGCGGACCGGGTTTTCGGCAGTCATGAAAAGGCGCAGCGTTGGTTACGCAAGCGCAGCAGAGTGCTCAACGAGATACCGATCAACCTCTTGCGGTCCGAGACGGGTGCCGTCCTGGTGGAAGAAGAGCTCCATCGCATCGATTACGGCATTTTCGCCTAACATATGCGGTTGTGGCGCATTTCCAGCTACGCCGATCTCTCCGGCGCTGGTGGCATGGTCAGCGCCGGCCGTTGGCACGTGATGGGGACGCCGATCGTCTACTGCGCCGATCATCCAGCTACAGCGCTTCTCGAAATTCTGGTGCATGTGGACGCGGAAGACCTGCCCCAGACCTATCAGCTTCTGGAAATCGAAGTGCCGGACAGCGTTACCGTTGCATCTCCGGAATTATCTGATGACTGGAAGGACGATACGGCCACGACGCAGCGGCTCGGCACGGACTTTATCGCCACAGCCAAGCACGCGGTTATGGAAGTCCCTTGTGTGATCGTCCCGTTTACAAGGAACTATCTCTTCAACCCAGATTTGCTGACGCGCGACGGCATCCACATCGTTGAGGTCACAACGCATCCCATCGATACGCGATTGCTGGGGTAGACATCACATCGAGAAATCGAAGCGATAGGTCGTCGACACGCCGATCATGAACTGATCCCTGGAGCCGCGCTCCTTGACCAGGCTGGAATCGGCGGCCGGGCCCATCAGGCGGGAATATTCGCCGAACAGGCTGGCCGTCATCGGCTCGGTCACCTTCCAGGTCACTGCGCCGCCCAGGCCCGCCGACCTCACCCCGCCGCCGGGATGATATTCGCTGAGCCCCGAGGCCAGGGACTCCTTGGCATCAACGCCGTAGTAGGCGTCGAAATAGTCCGATGAGGCGAACGAAACGCGCGGTCCGCCCGAAATCCTGACATCGGGCGTCACATCGTAAAAGGCGTCGGCGGCGATGTCGGCGACAAAGCCATTATGGGCGCGAATGCCGTGCCGCAACTCGGCGCGGGCACGCAGCCAATCCAAAGGATAGAACTCGAAGAAGCCGCCGGCCTCGCCGCCCCAGCGCACCGGGTCGAGGCCTTTCAATTCGTCGGCGTCACCACCGTCGCGGGAAAACAGGAACTTGCCTGTCAGGCCGGCGCGGACGCCGCCATCGTCGATCAATGCCAATGAGATATTGTCGTTGCGCGGGGTGAAGCGCGCCGCGGGACCAGCCTTGCCGAGCGAGATGATCGGCGAGGCGCTGAGCAGGTACTTCTTGCCGCCCTCGAAATTCGGGGCAACCATGCCGGTGGCGCCGACCGTCAGGTACCAGTCTCCGGACAGCCAGCCGAAGGTGCCCTCGCCGGCCTTGGCAAGGCCGCAGGTGCCGAGCATGAATGCGGCCAAGACCGTCGGGATCGTCGGGACAGACCGCATCGCTACTCCATACGTCGAACGCATTGGCCGATACAACCAGCCTTGACTGAAGCCATGGCGCCGTTTCGGTAAAATTTGACTTAATGTCCGTAACATCGGCGGCGTTGGCCGGCCTGTTCTGCATTGCAGTCGATTGTTTGGCGCACCAAGGCCCCAGATCAAGATGGCTGGGATACGCTCGCAGTTGCCTCGGCAGGGGTTACAAACATTCGCGGACAAACATGCCTGCGCTGTGAAGCGCGCGGCGACCGGCGCTCAACCCTGCATTCCAAACCGGCCAAGCGTGAATCATATGCGGCCAAATTTCGAGACGTACTTTGACGTCAGCCGCGCCAGCGGCTTCGGCGAGTCGAGTTGCGTCCGACAACAGCGTCTCGGCCGAACCGGCTTGTATCAGCATTGGGGGAAATCCGCTCAGATCGGCGAACAAAGGCGAGATCAGCGGATCGCGCCGACCAACGCCATTGGGAACATAGGCGGCTGCCAGTTCCTCCAAATACGCCCGGTGGATGATAGGGTCGATTGCGTCCTTGGTTGAGAATGTCACGCCGGACATCGAAAGGTCCGTCCAGGGCGAAACCAGCCAAAGACATCGCGGCAACGGCTCGCCTGCCGTGCGCAATATACTGACCAGGCACAGAGTGAGGTTGCCGCCCGCACTGTCTCCGCCAACCACGATACGATCCGACGCGATGCCTTGCCGGCTCAGAAAGCGCCATGCGGCAAGTGCGTCGTCATGTTGCGCAGGGAAAGGATGTTCCGGTGCGCGGCGATAGTCGATCGCGAGGGTGCGCATTCTCATTGCCCGACCTGCCTCGGTCACCATTCGACGATGACTTTTAAGAGAGCCGGAGCAGTAGCCACCACCGTGGAAAAACAGCAGAACCTTGTCCCTGTTGCTCCCGGGCGCCAGCGACCACTCTCCCGCGAGGCCATCGAACACCACATCTTCGCATCGGATGTCCTCCGCAACCGGCCAGACCGAACCGACTTCGTCGAGCCGTGCCCGGCGTTCGTCCCAGCGGACCGTTCGAGGCTTTGAGGTCAACAGCCTGCGGACGGCGTTGATCTCTGTCAGATCGAGGTGTTCGTCCACATCGCCCATTTTGCTCCCCTAGCCTCATCAAGCGTAGAAAAACAGCGTACAGCAGCAGCAACAACGGGACGACGGGTCGCCGCCGTAAACCCGCTTGTCATCTTTAGCACCGGCCCACCCCCCGCACATGATCGAATATTCCATCTGGTATTTGGCCGCTTCGGGTCAAAAACGGAGGTTTAGCGGACCGCTCCGGAGTGTGGCGCTCACAGCCTGCTCGCTGGACGGGCAAGGCGATCGGCGCTACCTTCCGGAACAAAGAAGCCAGGCGACCTTGAGGGAGAAGGGCAATGACCGTGCACAGCGATGCCATGAAAGATGCGATCAGCCAGACGCGGGCGAAATGGGGATGGTTCGTCGCGCTCGGAGTGCTGCTGCTTGTCTTCGGCGGCATCGCCTTCGGCAATCTGTTCATCGCAACCGTCGCCTCCGTCTTTGTCGTGGGCTGGCTGATGCTGATGGCCGGCATTGTCGAGATCATCCATGCCTTCGGCGTAAAGACATGGGGCCGCTTCTTCTATTGGCTGCTCAGCGGCCTCCTCTACGCCGTCGCCGGCTTCTTCGCCTTCGACAATCCGGTCCTCGCCTCGACGGTGCTGACCTTCCTCCTGGCGGTCGCACTGCTTGCCTCAGGCGCGCTCAGGGCCTGGGTAGGCTACAGCCACCGGCCGCAGCCGGGCTGGGGCTGGGTGGTCGCGGCCGGCATCATCAGCGCACTGGCGGGACTGGTCATCGCCATGGGCTGGCCGGTCAACAGCGTGTGGGTGCTCGGCCTGTTCCTGGCCGTCGACCTGATCTTCCAGGGCTGGACCTTCATCGCCCTTGGGCTGGCACTGAAGAGATAAATTCTGGTTGAGCTTAATCGGAAAACCGGTTCCCACTTTTTGCTTCGCTGACCTTCAGTTCGGGACCATGCTCTAAAAAGCTATGGCCGCGTCCAGCCCGGAAAGCGGCCTGACGCCGGCGAGCAGTGCCTTCGCCTCGGCCTCGTCGCGCTTCATCTGGGCGACTAGCGCGTCAAGCCCGTCGAACTTCACCTCCGAGCGCAGGTAGCCGAAGAAGGACACGGCACAAATCTCGCCATAGAGGTCGCCGGAAAAGTCGAAGACGAAGGTCTCCAGCAGCGGCGCGCCATTGTCGTCGACCGTCGGCCGGCGGCCGAAGCTGGCGACGCCATCATGCAGCGAACCGTCGGCGCGGCGGAAGCGGACGGCATAAATCCCTTCTTTGAGGGTGGCTTTCGGCGAAAGCCTCATGTTTGCGGTCGGAAAGCCAAGCGTCCGGCCGAGCTGCTGGCCGCCGATCACCTCCGCCTCGACGGTGAAACGATAGCCGAGCAAGCCGGCGGCCTCGGCCACATTGCCCTCGCACAGCAGCGTGCGTATGCGGCTCGACGACACCACCTCGGCGCTTTCGTCGCGAAACGCATCGACCAGCGTGACGCCGAAGCCGTGGCGCTCGCCGGCCGCCATCAGATAGGCCGGGCCGCCCTGGCGGTCCTTGCCGAAATGGAAATCGAAGCCGGTGACGGCGTGGCTTATGCCGAGGTTGCGCTCGAGCACGCCGGTGACGAAAGCCTCCGCCGACAAGGAGGCGAACTCGCGTGTGAACGGCTGCTCGACCAGCGCCGCAAAGCCCAGGTGCGACAATAGCCGCGCCTTCATCGGCGGCGGCGTCAGCACGAACAGCGGCATGTCCGGCCTGAACACCTTTCGCGGATGCGGTACGAAGGTCAGCACCAGGGCGGGTACGCCGCGACGCTCCGCCTCGGCGCGCGCGCGTTCGAGCACCGCCTGGTGGCCGCGGTGGACGCCGTCGAAATTGCCGATAGCCACCACGCCGCCGCGCAGATGGGCCGGCAGCGGTGCGGTTGCGGAAATGCGTTCGAACATTGCCGTCATGGCTTGAACCTATTGCCGTCTGGGCCTGAACTTATTGCAGTCTGGGAATCACCGCGACCGGCCTGTAGCCGTATTTTTCCAGAAAGGCCGCGAGCCTGGCCGGATCCGGCTGCAGCGCTTCACCGTAATCGCGGGCATGGATGCCGCCCGATACGTAGAGCACGTCGAAGCCATTGTCGGCCGCGCCCTTGATGTCGGTCATCATACCGTCGCCGATGGCCAGAACTTGCGAACGCTCGACCGGGCGGCCGAGAATGACGGCGATCTCCTTCATGGCGACGTCATAGACCGGCGCGTAGGGTTTGCCGGCGATCAGCGTGCGTCCGCCAAGCTGTGCGTATTCGCGGGCCAAAGCGCCTGCGCACCAGATCATGCGTTCGCCGCGCTCGACGACGATGTCGGGATTGGCGCAAATGAAGGGCAGGTTCCTAGCACGCAGCCTCTGCAGAAGATCGGCATAATCTTCCGGCTTCTCCACCTCGTCGTCGAACAGGCCGGTGCAGACCACACCGGATGCTTCGAACTCCTCGACGAGTTCGACGTCGAGGCCGTCATAGAGCGTGAAATCCCGATCGGCGCCAATATGGAAGATCTTTCGCGGCCCTTCGGCGATCAGGTCGCGGGTAACGTCGCCGGACGTCACGACACGGTC
The DNA here is from genome assembly GCF_055811495.1 of Mesorhizobium sp. WSM4830. Lineage (NCBI taxonomy): Bacteria > Pseudomonadati > Pseudomonadota > Alphaproteobacteria > Hyphomicrobiales > Phyllobacteriaceae > Mesorhizobium > Mesorhizobium sp. WSM4830. The sequence continues at coordinate 61,392 of NZ_JBVVQI010000023.1, forward strand.
GTAGGCGGCGGGAGGGACGCCGATGGCGTTCATCTGCGCCACCACGTCGGCGCTGCGGCGCGGCGAATTGGTGATCAGCACGACAGGTATTTTCGCCGCGCGAGCAGTGATCAGCGCGGCAGCCGCCGCGGGGAAATGCCATTCACCATTGTGCACCACGCCCCAGACGTCGCACAGGATGGCTGAATAGGCTCCCGACAGGTCTGCGAGCGAACCGATGATGTCGGGCGAATCCGCCATGCCGTTGTCCCTGTACCATGATGCTTGCAAGCGCCGCGACCGACGGTCCGTAGCGGCCGGCCCGGATTAACCGAAGCGCTTCGCCATGTCACCAGCTTTCGTTGTGTCCGCAAGATTGTCGTCCGGCGACGCCGACGAGGAAATGATGGTGAAAGTTTTTCTTTTCCAGCGCCTTATCCCCTTTTTTAGAGGTTTTGCCGCGGGAAGCCCGGAGCAGCATTGCCGATTGCGGACGTGTGGTTAACGGGGATTGAAAAACCGTACCGGCCTTGAACGCATTTCAGCAATCGGAAATTTAAACATGCGTGGCATCGTCCGGGAAAAATGGGGCGGGCGGGAATGCTGAAGGCAATAATCGGAAAATTCCGATACGACAGACGTGGCAACTACTCCTTAATGACTGCAATCACCATTGTGCCGCTGATGGCCGGTCTGGCGCTCAGTGTCGATTACGGGGAGTTGCTGCGCCAAAAGCACGAAACGCTGAACGCACTTGATGCGGCCGGCCTCGCCGCCGCCCAGCAGATCGTCGCCGGCGCCAGCGACGACGACGTCAAGGCCTACGCCAAGACATTTTTCGAAACCAATCTCGCACGCATCGACCCGGCGAACACAGCGCTGACCGTCACGCTGCCCAACAACAATGCCGGCGGCGGCACCTTGAAGCTCTGCGCCGGCCTCACCTTCCACCCCTATTTTCTACCGGCCGCCAGCCTGCTGATCGGCGGCACGGCAGGTGACACGACCTTCACCGAATGTTCGGAACTCCGTCTTAAGAACACCCTCGAAGTCGCGCTGGTGCTGGATAATTCAGGCTCGATGAGCGATCTCGGCTCCGGCACCGGCGAGAAGCGAATAGACTTGCTGAAGTTGGCCGCAAAGCAGCTTGTCGATACGCTGGCGCTTCAAGCGCAGCAGATGAAGCAGATCACCAAACCGGTGCAGTTTTCTCTCGTGCCGTTTGCGGCCTCGGTCAATGTCGGCCCTACCCACGACCAGGACGGCTGGATGGATCAGGACGGCATCTCCCCGATCCAGCACGAGGATTTCGACTGGACGACGATGAGCGCTGCCAACAATCCGGACAAATACGCCGAGAAGCTCAATGGCATCTGGTACAAGCGCGGCGCCGGCTGGGGCGAGACCAAGGACCAGCCGCTGACCCGTTTCAGCCTCTACGCAGACATGACGGTCGAATCGGGCCGCGAAGAGGTACCCAATTCGAAGCAATATGTCTGCGACACATACAAGAAGAACGGCACCTGCCAGTACGGCCATTGGAGCGCACCGGAATATATCTACACCACTAGTCGCTATGCGAGCTGGCAAGGTTGCGTCGAGGCACGGCCATATCCCTACAACGTCGACGACACCACGCCCGACACAGCCGCGCCGGCCACGCTTTTCGTGCCGATGTTCGCCCCGGACGAGGCTGGCACTCTGTGGCTCGATTTCAACCGTGACGGCATCAACGACGTCATCAGCACGTCCTACAATTACGGCAACAACTGGTGGGCCGATTGGCCCTATGTCGCCGGTCCTACCGCTTCCCAGCGCCAGTCTGACATGCGCAAATATTTCCTGTTAAAACCATACGGTTCGCAATCCGCAGCCGCGGGCGATGGCCCGAACTCCTCCTGCACCACAAACCCGATCACGCCGTTGAAAGACGTCAGCCAGGACGCCGAGAAGCAGGAGATCAAGGACGCCATCGACGCCATGGCGCCGAACGGCAACACCAACGTACCGGAGGGACTTGCCTGGGGCTGGCGAACGGTATCGAGCAACCCACCGTTCACCGATGGCCGGCCGAACAGCGAGAGGGGCAACGACAAGGTGGTCGTGGTGCTGACCGACGGAGCTAATACCTATAGCGCCGTCAGCGACGGCAGCTACGCCAACAACAGGTCGACCTACGCCGCCTACGGCTACACTGGCCTGACCTATCCGGGATCTGGAAGCGTGACCCGCCTGTTCATGAATACCAGCACCGATATCGGCAAGACCACCTATACCGGTGCCAACTACACGGCAGCACTCGACGAGCAGATGAAAACGCTCTGCGCCAATGCAAAGAATTCGAACATTCTGGTGATGACGGTGGCGCTCGACCTGTCGCCCACAGATGCCAGCGACAAGAAGGCAATCGATGCGCTGAAGGCATGTTCCTCGGATTCGCGCTTCCGCAAGGATTCGGCCGACCCGAGCAAGCCTGCCAAGCTGTTCTGGAATGCAACCGGCGCGACGCTGTCCGACAATTTCAAGGAAATCGCCAACGAATTGTCGAACCTGCGCATCGTCGGCTGAAGGCGATCGGATTGGCGACTAAGGCAGGGGCCCGGCGCGCTGGCGCAAAGGCTCCTGCCCTCATGCCCTTGCGGGTGATGGAAGCATGTGGTGAGTGTCCTCATCCGGAGATGCGCTCTTGCCTGAACCCGCCAACCACCTTGCCTTTGCGCTGGTCTGCCTCGGCATGGTGCTGACGCCCGGCCCGAACATGATCTATCTGATCTCGCGCTCGCTGTCGCAAGGGCCGAAGGCCGGGCTGATCTCGCTGGGCGGCGTGGCGCTCGGGTTCTTGTTCTACGTGCTGTCGGCGGCGTTCGGCATCACCGCGCTGCTGCTCGCCGTGCCCTTTGCCTATGATGTGCTGCGCCTTGCCGGCGCGCTCTATTTGCTGTGGCTCGCCTGGCAAGCGGTGAAGCCCGGCGGGCGCTCGCCGTTCCAGATCCGCGAACTACCGAAAGACAGGCCGCGCAAGCTGTTCGCCATGGGGCTGATGACCAACCTGCTCAACCCAAAGGTGGCAGTGCTCTATCTGTCGCTGCTGCCGCAATTCATCAGCCCCGGCAAGGGGCATGTGCTGTCGCAGCTTCTGGTGCTCGGTGCCACGCAGGTCGCGATCAGCCTGACCGTCAACGCCATCATCGCGGTGACGGCCGGCTCAATTGCCATCTTCCTAGCCGGGCGGCCGCTATGGCTGGTGATCCAGCGCTGGCTGATGGGCACGGTGCTGACCGCGCTGGCCGTCAAGATGGCAACCGACGCGCAACGCTGATCGGTCCTACATCGGCCGCCTGACCTGCTCTGTCCGCTCCGGTTCGACCACCCTGCGGTAGAGATGCCAAGTCGCATGGCCAAGGATGGGCATGACGACGGCAAGCCCGGCAAATAGCGGGATCGAGCCGATGACCAGGAGCACGGCAACCATCAGGCCCCACAGCGCCATCTGCAGCGGGTTTGTCAAGACCGCGCGCGCCGACGTCTCGACTGCCGAGACCGCGCCGACATCGCGGTCGAGCAGCAGCGGAAAGGCGACGACGGTCGTCGCCAGCACGACCGCGGCGAAGGCGAACCCGGCCAGGTTGCCGAGCAGGATCAGCGTCCAGCCTTTGCTGGTCGTCAGCACCTCGCGAATAAAGCCGACAATAGAGGTCGGAGGCTGATTGCCGTACAGGCTGGTGTAGATCGATTGCGCGGTGAACAGCCAGAGCAGGAACAGTACCACCAGCATGATGCCGATGACTGCAATCGCGGGCAGCGCCGGCGAGTGGCGCACGTCGAGCGCATGCCACCAGGATGTATCCATGCCGAACTCGCGCCGGCGGCTGATTTCGTAAAGGCCGATAGCGGCAAACGGACCGACCAAAGCGAAGCCGGACATCAGCGGATAGATGAGTTGGATGGCGTTCGAGCCCGATGTCCACTGCGTCAGGATCAGGCCGACCACCGGATAGATCAGACACAGGAACACGTAATGCGACGGCTTGGCCCAGAAATCCTCTACGCCGAGACGGAGCGCATCGAGCAGATCCTCGGTGCTGATGCGGCGCACCGTGGGCTGTACATGCATTCCACGTGCGTCCGCCATGACATGAAAGCCGGCCATAACCTTTCTCCCGTGTGTCGGGACGGTCACCGCCAGGATGGCCGCCCGCAGCTGCCACTTCAAGAAACAGGCACTATGGTAGTCGATTTAGGGGTGATTGTCGCCAAGTCGATGGTCGCGATGGTAAATCCGGATAGAGCGGGATGCATTGGATTGCACGGGGCATCCCGCTCTATCTGTTTGTTTCAGCCGCATTTGTGCGACGCCAAGTGTAACCACTTGGCTGCAAAATGCTCTAGAGGTTTCCGACGCCGCCATCGACGAGCAGTTCCGTGCCAACGACGAAGCTCGACTCATCCGATGCTAGAAACACCGCCGCCTTGGCGAGTTCCCAGGGTTTGCCCATCCGGCCGATCGGCACTAGCGCGCGTATCTGATCGCCCAGCGCCTTCTCTTCTGCTTCTGGCAAACCCAGCTTGCCCAGGGCCGGCGTCTCGGTCGGCCCGGGGCTGAGGCCATTGACGCGAATACCGCGCTCGATCATCTCACCCGAGAGGGTGCGCGCCAACGACAGGAGGCCAGCCTTGCTGGCGGCGTAGGCGCTGCTCTGGGGCAGGCCGATATGGGCACTGACCGAACCGCACAGGATGATCGACGACGGGTTGGAGAACATCGGCAACAGGGCTTGGATCAAAAAGAACGGCCCCTTGAGATTGGTCTGCATCAGACGGTCATAGACCACCTCGTCCCAATCCTGCAGCGGCTGATGCATCACATCGCCGGCGTTGATGTTCAGTATATCGAGCCGAGGCCAGCACTGCGCGAGTTCGGCGGCAAGCGCGCGCTGATCGGCAAGATTGCCGGCATCATTCCTGATCACCTGCGCCGATCCGCCCAGTTCGCGCTGCGCAGCCTCCAGCCCGGATGGGCTCCTGCCGGTGATTGCCACTGTAGCGCCCTCGGCCAGGAACTGGCGCGCGGTTTCGAGGCCGATGCCGCTGGTTGCCCCGGTAATGAGGGCATATTTGCCTTTCAAGCGACCCATGATTTGGCGACCCATTATTTGCCTTCCCAAAGACGATGAGAACGGCATTGTCGACATGATAGTATGCTTTGTATAGTAGGCACCGAATGGGTACTAAAGGAAATAATTTCATGGCGCAGGCAAAAGCCATCGAGGTAACGCCAGTCGAAGGCGGAAATGGCGCGACCGATCGTTGCCCGATGATCGATTTCGTCAATCTAGTTTCGGGAAAATGGGCCATTCCCATTCTTTATCGCCTGATCGTCACCGGTTGTCCGATCCGCTTCGGCGAGCTCCAGAGGGCCGTCGCACCGATTACGCAAAAGGAGCTCACGCGGCAGCTGCGCCTGTTCGAACATCGCGGTCTGGTCTATCGGAGGGTCTATGCCGAGATGCCGCCGCGCGTGGAGTATGAGATAACGCCGCTGGGCAGAACCTTGCGTGGCACGCTGGATTCGCTGGCCGACTGGATGCGTGTCAACGCATCCCACCTGATCACCTGACTGATTGTGGACGGATTGTTTGCCCTGCCCGGCCAAAGCCACGGGCGGTCAGCCCCCCGGGGGGGCCCCCCGAAGGGCCCCCCGCCGGCGGGGGGGTGGGGTTGCGGGGGGGTTCCAAACACCCCCCCCCACACCCCCACCACAAACGTTTTTTCCCCCAAAACAAAAAAAAAAAAAAACAAACGGCGCCGCTGACGCGACGCCGTTGGATTATTTATCTGCGCACTGGACCTTA
>NZ_JBVVQI010000023.1:67232-110290 GCF_055811495.1 Mesorhizobium sp. WSM4830
CCCCATCCACCCCAGTTTGTTTTGGCCCCCCCCCCCGCCCCCCCACCCCCCCCCCCCGGGGCGGCCCCCCCCCCCCCCCCCCCCCGGCGCCCCCCCCGCGGCTGAGCTGCGTGACAAAAGCTAGGCAGCGAAACGATCGATCACTTCGGCCAGCGGGACATGGCCAAGACAGGCACCCGAACCCGCCGGATTTTCGCCATCCTCGATGGCCTGTGCGTAACGCACGGCCGGATCGGCTTCGATCCTGCCGCGCAACACGGCCAGCTTGGGGTAGCTCGCGCCGTCGACCGCCTTGTGGAACTCCGCCCAGCGCGCCACGCCAATCAGCGTGGTATCCGCAAGCGTCAGCCGGTCGCCGACCAGAAAGTCCGTGTCGGCGATCATCGCCTCGAGCTGGTCATGGCGGTTGGTAACGATCTTGCGGCCAAAGTCACGCAAGGTTGCCAACAACACCGGTTCGGCCGATTCCATTTCATATGCAGCCCAGAGCGGGGTGAAAGCGGCGGTGAAACCGGTGTTCACGAAAGCCATCAGCTGGTGCATTCGGTCGGCCTCCGGCGAGCGAGGCTCGAAGCTGATACGGCGTTGGGTGTCACGAGCTTCGAGCCAGGCGGCGATCGCCATGGTCTCGGTGAGCACCCTGCCTTCGTCGGTGATCAACACCGGCGTTTCCTGACGGCCGTTGATGCTGGCATAGGCGTCGTTCTTCATCTCAGTGAGCATGTCGACGCGACACAGGCGGTAGGGCTGTCCGACGCGTTCAAAAGCAGCGACAAGCCCCATCGAACTTCCCAGCGGGAAGCCGTAAAGGAGAATAGGTTCCATTTCTTTGTCTCTTCCATGATTTAGGGATTACGCTGCGCAGCGAAACTTGACCCTAAACGCTGGTCGCCCCATGTAAATTACGCACTATTCTGTAACCAGGTCCCCGCCATGAAAGACGTCGTCTCACGCTGCCCGATCGAGGAGACCATGCGTGTGCTCAGCGGTCGCTGGCCCACCTTGCTTCTCTACTATCTCAAGGACGGGACCAAGCGCTTCAGCGACCTGAGGCGCGACAACCCAACCGTGTCGCACCGCATCCTGGCGCTGGAACTGCGCAAGCTGGAGGAAGCCGGGATCGTGCGGCGAACGGCGCACGCCGGCTATCCGCTACGCGTGGATTACGACCTCACGGAGCCCGGCCTCAAGCTTGTGCCGCTTGTCGACGCCCTCGGCGACTGGTGGGAACATACCGAGCAAGATCGGGCCGGCCGGGCTACGTCGACGCCCGAAACGAATCTAGACACAGCCGCCTAGCCGATCGTGAAAATCTGACGCTTGCCACCCGAGGCTGGACAGCCGCTTTGGGTCGGATCCGGGCCGAATACCGAAATGCACCGGCAGCGCCAGAAGCTTCATTGCCGAGCAGATACTCTAACGTCGTCAAGTTCGAGCCAGAGATTAAGAAGAACAGAGCCATCGCCGCATAGGCGTCTGCCTGCGTGGGTATGGACGGATTCGCGTTGGTTTGTTCGGGAATACTTTTGAGCCCGATTACCGCCGAGGCAAAGGCCTTCAAATCTTTTCAGGGCAAGGAATGCAAGCCTGACTACAAACGGCTTTGCCCAATGACACCGATCGGCAAATGCGACCTTCAGAGCATGATCGAGCAGTTGTCACCCGCCTGCAAGGCCTTCGTCGAGAAGCACCGGTAATCCAGCTCTGGTACCGCCGCGGACCAACCGCCGGGTGGTCTGCGACAACGCTTGGTGTGGGTGTGCCCGCCGTTCCGGTTGGGGCATCGTTCGCCCAACAATATTGGTCCCAGTGGCCGGGCAGAGCGGCACATGCTGCACCGGGAATGAGGCGAGGCCGACAGTGCGACGGCCTCGCTGGTATTCCCGATCAGGCGGCGTGGCGCTTGGCCTCAGCCGCATAGCGGTCCAGGAGACCGCTCCAGCCACCCTCCGATTCGAAGGCCTCGCGCATCGCCTCTGCGGTTTCGCCCATGTTCTCCAGAAGCCTGTGCTCGAGTTCCACACGCGTCGCGTTCTCGCCGAGCGCGACAAAGCGAATCTCGACTTCGGTCAGCAATCCCGGATCGTAGCGCCAGCCGGCTCCAATGCGCCAGGCGAGCGTCAGCCTGGACGGCGGATCCCAGGCGAGAACCTCGCCCCAATCGCATTGTGATCCATCCTCGCCGATCTCGTACCAGCGGCCGCCGGCTTTCGGTTCGATCACCGCGGTCGTCAGGGCGGCTTTGCCGATCGAGTGCGAAGCCGGCCACCACCGTCCGAATCCTGTGGTGAACACATCGAATGCCCTGTCGAGCGGCACCTCCACCGTAACCGACTTCCTGACCGGCGCGGGCTTGATCATGGTCGTCATTTCCTCTTCTCCTTACTGTTGTCGACTTCCCGTTTGAAGGCGTCGAGCGCATCGCCCCACATGCGGTCGAGCCAGGCGCGCATCTCGCCGAGCCCATGCGGGTCGAGATGATAGATGTTGCTGGCACCCTTGGGCTCTGCGCGGACCAGCCGGGCCTCCTTCAAGACCTTGAGGTGCTGCGATACGGCCGGCTGCGAGACCGGAAGCACTCGCGTCAGATCGATGACCGAGCGTGGCCGATCGGCGATGAGCTCGAACACCTTGCGGCGCGTCGGGTCGGCCAAGGCCACCATTCCTGCATAATCATAAATCATGACTTATGATAAGCTAAAACTTATGATAGGTCAACTGACGGAGCGGTGGACCGGTGTTTAAACACCCGGCCGGTTCGGCCCCCGAGGCTCGGGTGGTGCGCGCGTTCGGGCAGCGTGATAATCAGCCTGATCTTTTTGACGACAGGAGACGGCCGTGATCACCGGCAAGGAACTCATCCAGTGGGGTTTTAAGCCGGGCAAGTGGTTTCCGGCTGCTATCGCCGACGCGCAACGCATGGAAAGCGAAGGACGCTCGCAGGACGACATCTTCGCCTATCTGCAAACACTGATGCCGGTCGAGATGATGCCCAGGACCAATGCGCTGGCGTTTAGCGTTTTCCTGGAGCCGGAAAACGATGTCGAGCGCGAAAACCTTGGCCTGGTGGTCGAGGCCATGGATGCCCTCCTGCGCACACCAACAGTCGTGGCCGGGGTCGTCATGCCCGACGCATGTCCGGCAGGAACCATCCCCGTCGGCGGTGTCGTGGCGGCTAGAAACGCCATCCACCCTGGTTTCCATTCGGCCGATATTTGCTGCTCGATGGCGATCACGGTGTTCAAGAGGAACGACGATCCGAAGAAGATACTCGACGCGGCGTTCGACGCAACGCATTTCGGGCCCGGCGGGCGTAAGGATCGGCGTGGTTGGGACATGTCGCGGGAACTTGCCGTGCGATTTAAGTCGAACCGCTTCCTTTCCGACATTGTGCCTATCGGCGACAGCAACATGGGCACGCAGGGCGACGGCAATCATTTCCTCTATGTCGGTCATCTCAGGTCGACCGGACAGCCGGCTATAGTAACCCATCACGGATCACGCGGTCCGGGAGCGATGCTGTACAAACGCGGCATGGCATTGGCCAAAAAGCATACGGCAATAGTGTCGCCAAGAACGCCTTCTGGGGCGGCATGGATCGAGGCTGAAACCGACGAAGGCCGCGCATACTGGGAAGCACTGCAAACCATTCGCGAGTGGACCAAGCAAAACCATTTCCGCATCCATGACCGCGTTCAGGGTGTCCTTGGCAACCATATTGTCGATCGGTTCTGGAACGAGCACAACTTCGTCTTTCGCCGGGACGACGGGCTCTTCTATCATGCCAAAGGCGCAACGCCTTCGTTCTCTCGCTTCTCGGCGGACGACGTTGGCCGTACGCTGATCCCGATGAATATGAGCGAGCCGATCTTGATCACCGGCCACACCGACAAAAAGGCGTCGCTTGGCTTCTCCCCTCATGGTGCCGGCCGAAACATGAGCAGAACCCGCTACTTGCGCGACGTGATCGGCTCGCGGGAACTCGACGACGTTCTCAAGGCTGAAACGCGCGGGTTGGACATCCGGTTTTGGATGGGAAGACCAGACCTGTCCGAATTGCCGGCGGCCTACAAGAGCGCCAAACAGGTCATTGGCCAAATCGAGAAGCATGGCCTGGCGACCATCCAGGACTTTGTCGATCCCTACGGCTCGATCATGGCAGGCGATTGGGAAAAGGACATGCCGTGGAGAAACAAGAAATGAAATGTCGGAAAATGGCGGAACGCTACCGAGCGGTAAGCCGAGTGCTTCCGCCGACATCGCCTTGAACTCCTTTGCCAGGCGACGGTCGACCCGCAACTACCTTACTCTGAACGGCCGGACCATGTCTCGAGCCGGCAAATGTCGACCACCGGGGAAAAGGTAAACCTGGCGGCAAGGTTTTTACCTTATCGGTGTATGTGTCTCTCCGGCGAAACTTTAAGAACGGGTAAATTGGTTTGGCCCTCACCACGGACGCCTCTCGCTACAGGCCCTCCGCCATATGGCAATTGCGCCTCTCCCTGTTCATGGCGACATACGTATTAGGCGCATCTGCACTATATCCAGAAGTATTCTATACGTCAGCCTTAATCTATTCTCACAAGTTTCTTGTTGGCATTCCGGTGTTGTTTATCGGTGGCGTCTGTTGTGCCGCGCTAATCCATGGCCGGCGGCAACCGGTTCGCTACGCACTGGATTTGGTTCAAGGGCGCTGGCGCGGCTGTCTGCTGGTGCTGCTGTTCTTCTTTGCCAGCTTGACCGCGTTCTCTACCTACAAGATCGCCATCCCGTCCGTCGTCCCATACTATGCCGACAACTGGTTGGCCGACGCTGATGAATGGCTGCACGGGATGCCGCCATGGGAGATCGTCCATAAGCTCGACAGCAACAATTGGTCGTTCGTCGTCTTCAACAGCTATGAAGTCATTTGGTTTTACCAGTGGTTCGGCACCATCCTTTTCGTGTCGCTCTGGTCGGACGAGATTGCCCGCATCCGCTATCTCTGCGCAGCAGCGCTGACGTTGTGCGTCCTCGGAACGGTCTTGGCCCTGGCGCTGGCATCGGTCGGACCGGTTTACTACCACCACTTTGTTGGCGTGGATCGCTTCCACGGATTGAATGCGGCCTTGGACAGACTGGACCATAGTTACATGGTGCGGGACCCCGCGGCATACCTCCTGATGGCTTACCAGAGCGGCCGGCCAAGTCTTGGCGGCGGCATCTCGGCCATGCCAAGCATGCATGTCGCCTTTGCCGCATTGAACGCCTATTTGCTGTCATCGATCAATCGCTGGCTTGGCGTTCTGGGTTGGACCTTTGCAGCCCTGATCCTGTACGGATCGGTATTCACTGGCTGGCACTATGCCGTGGACGGCTACGCATCGATCGTTGTTGTGTCGGTGATCTGGTGGGCGACCGGACGCCTGGTGCGCGAATAATCACGTGCGCCTATCGATGGATGGCCATGCCCGCCGATGGCCACTTCGAATAAGCCAAACTCGCGACCGTAACCAGGCAAAAAGCAGGTGCCCTTACAAGGACGCTCCCTGCCGGTGGATCTCGAACTTGGTTCTTTATGTCGATGTATCCTCTTCAATGAGCGAGACGGAACAACGGCTGCAGCGGGAGGGATATGTCAACGGCTGCTCGATGCCGCAGTGTTGCAGTCCATTTGAATCCGGCCGGCGTGGTAATGCCCATATCGATCTCCTTCGACCAATATGAATCATAAGCCGTCCATCAAAGGAATCCTGAATCCCTTAATTCGCGACTGACTTTAGCCCAATGGCGGGGCAGCCAAAGGGTGGACATTTCAGCCCACATGGAAAATGATCATGTTGCCATGCACAACACTGCAGTGCTCTGATCTCGACGAGAAGCCTGAGCGTAGAAGCGGATCAACCGACCTCCGGTCCAGCGAGCGAGGACGCAAATGGACACCCCAGATAATGGCCAATTGCATCGCGACGCGGGCGGGCGACCCCGTCGATCGGCCGGCTGGCTTGCCCGCGCTGCCATGTCGGCGGCATTCCTGCTCGGCATGGCTTTCAGCAGCACTGCGTTTGCGCAGGACCAGCAGCTTCCCGTGGTGACGGTGGCCAAGCCGGTGGTCCGTGAAATCGTCGAAGACGACGAGTTCGTCGGGCGCTTCGAAGCCGTCGACCAGGTCGCCATCCGTTCGCGCGTCAGCGGCTATCTGGACAAAATCAGCTTCCAGGACGGCGCACTGGTCAACAAGGGCGACCTGCTCTTCACCATCGACCAGCGTCCGTACCAGGCGGCTTATGATGCCGCCAAATCGCAAGTGGACGTCGCCAAGAGTCTGCTCGAATTCTCCAAGATGCAGCTGGATCGCGCCGACGAACTCGCCAAGACCGGCAATATCTCAACCGCGACGGTCGACGACCGCCGGCGGGAATACCTTTCGGCGCAGGCGCAGATGCAGGGCGCGACGGCTGCGCTGACGACGGCCAGCCTGAACATGGAATTCACCGAGATCAAGGCGCCCTTGTCCGGCCGCATCGACCGCCGGCTGGTGTCGGTCGGCAACCTCGTGCAGCCGGATTCCACCTTGCTGACGACCATCGTTACGCGCGATCCGATCGACTTCTATTTCGACGTCGATGAGCGCCTGTATTTCAGCTACGCCCGCGACGCGAAGGAGCGTGGCGGCAGCATGCAGGAAGGCGCCGGCGGGCTCGATGTGGTGGTTCGCGTCGCCGACCGCGCGGAGGCGGTATTCAAAGGCAAGCTCGATTTTGCCGAGAACCGGATCGACAACGCGACCGGCACCATGCGGGTGCGTGCAAGGTTTCCCAACGCCGACGGCATTCTCCAGCCAGGCATGTTCGGGCGCATCAACGTGCCGGGGTCGCTGCCGCATAGCGGCGTGCTGGTGCCCGACGAGGCGATCGGCGCCGATCAGGATCGCCGCATCGTCTTCCTGGTGGATGAGGCCGGGACGGTGTCGGCAAAGCCCGTGCGCACCGGCCCGCTTCTCGACGGCTACCGGGTGATCCGCGGGGGCCTGACCGGCGACGAGACGATCATCGTCAACGGGCTGATGCACGCCAGGCCCGGCACCAAGGTGAAGGTCGAGATGGTGACGTTGCCGCCCAGGGCCGAGACCGCCGGGTTGCAGCAATGAGGTTCGCACATTTCTTCGTCGACCGTCCGATCTTCGCATCGGTCGTTTCGATCGTCCTGCTAATCCTCGGCGGGATTGCTTATACCCAGCTGCCGGTCGCGCAATATCCCGAGATCGCGCCGCCGACCATCGTCGTTCGCGCGCAGTATCCGGGCGCCGACGCCGAGACGGTCGCAGCGACGGTGGCAACGCCGATCGAGCAGGAGATCAACGGCGTCGAGGGCATGCTCTACATGTCGTCCTATTCGTCGGGCGACGGGGCGATGGCGCTGACCATCACCTTCAAGCTGGGCACCGATCTCGACCAGGCGCAGGTGCTGGTACAGAACCGCGTGTCGGTCGCCGAGCCGCGCCTGCCCGAAGAAGTCCGCCGCCTCGGCATCACCACCACCAAGACCTCGCCCGACCTGATGATGGTCGTGCACATGCTGTCGCCCGACAATACCTACGACCAGCTCTACGTCTCGAACTACGCCCGCTCGCGGGTGCGCGACATACTGCTCAGGTTAGACGGCGTCGGCGACCTCATCATCTTCGGCGAACGCGAATATTCGCTGCGCATCTGGCTCGATCCGGAAAAACTGTCCGCCCTGGGGATGACCTCGGGCGATGTGGTGCAGGCGCTGCGCGACCAGAACGTCCAGGTGTCGGGTGGCTCGATCGGCGCGCCGCCGACCAGCACCGGCACGGCGTTCCAGTACACGGTCACCACGCAAGGCCGCTTCAACGACGCACGCGACTTCCGATACGTGATCGTCAAATCGGCCGACGACGGTCGCCTGATCTCGTTGCAGGACGTGGCGCGCATCGAGCTCGGCGCCAAGGATTACGTCACCAACTCCTATCTCAACGGCAAACCGGCCGTGGCGCTCGCCATCTTCCAGCGGCCGGGCACCAATGCGCTCGCCGCAGCCGCGGAGATCCAGGACAAGATGAAGGAGCTTTCCCGCGACTTCCCGAAGGGGTTGAGCTACGACATCGTCTACAATCCGACCGAGTTCGTCGCCGAGTCGATCCAGGAGGTCTACAAGACGATCCTCGAGGCGATGCTGCTGGTCATCATCGTCATCATCGTCTTCCTGCAATCGTGGCGCATGGCGATCGTGCCGATCGTGGCGATCCCCGTGTCGCTGATCGGCACGCTGGCGGTGCTTTACGCCGCCGGCTTCTCGCTCAACATGCTGACGCTGTTCGGCCTCGTTCTGGCGATCGGCATCGTCGTCGACGATGCGATCGTCGTGGTCGAGAACGTCGAGCGCAATATCGCCAGAGGGCTGGCGCCCAATCCGGCGTCGCACCTGACCATGGACGAAGTCGGAACCGCGGTCATCGCGATCTCGCTGGTGCTGATAGCCGTGTTCGTACCGACAGCCTTCATCCCCGGCATTTCTGGGCAGTTCTACCTGCAGTTTGCGATCACTATCGCGGTGTCGACGGCGATCTCGGCATTCAATTCGCTGACGCTTTCGCCGGCGCTGGCCGCACTGCTGTTCAAGCCGCACCACGCCGCGGCGGCGCCGCCGCGCTTTTTCCTGGCGCGGTTCGGACGGGCGCTCGCCGACGGCTTCAATCGCGGCTTCGACAAGGTCGCCCACTGGTATTCGAGCATCGTCCGCGTGCTGGTCGGCTCGTGGATAACGATCGCCGCCATGCTGGCCGTTTTCGCGGCCCTCATCTACGCCACGGTCTACATGGTGCAGGCGGTGCCGCGCGGTTTCATTCCGTCGCTCGACCAGGGCTATGCGATCGTCGTCGTCCAGTTGCCGGACGGCGCCTCGCTGTCGAGGACCGATGGGGTCATCCAGCAGGCGTCGCAGATCATCCAGAAAACGCCAGGCGTCGACTATGCAGTCGCCTTCGCCGGCTTCTCCGGCGCGACCTTCACCAACGCCAGCAACGCGGGCGTGATCTTCGCCAGGTTCAGGCCCTTTGACGAGCGACTGAAAGCCGGCCAGTCGGCGACCCAGGTCATCGGCAATCTGTTCGGCAGTCTGCAAAGCATCAAGGAAGCCTTCATTATCGCACTGCCGCCGCCGCCGATCCGCGGCGTCGGCAATGCCGGCGGCTTCAAGCTGCAGATCCAGGAGCGCAACAGCGCCGACATGCGGCAGATCCTGGCGCTTGCCAACGAAATCGCCGGCAAGGCCAACAAGACGCCGGGGCTGACGGGCGTGTTCACCACGTTCTCCGCGTCGAGCCCGCAATTCTTCCTGGCGATCGATCGCGACAAGGCGCGCATCCTGAACGTGCCGATCCCCAACATCTTCGAGACGCTGTCGATCAATTTAGGCACCGCCTACGTCAACGACTTCAACGCTTTCGGGCGCGTCTACCAGGTGCGGGCGCAGGCCGACCAGGCATTCCGCCTCGATCGCGCCGACATCTTGAAACTGAAGGTGCGCTCGGCGACCGGCGCGCTGGTTCCGCTCGGCACGTTGATCGAGATCCGCGACGTCACCGGCCCGGCGCTGGTCCAGCGCTACAACATGTACGTCTCGGTGCCGCTGCAGGGCAACGCCGCGCCCGGCGTTTCCACGGGCGACGCGCTGGCATTGATGGAAGGGATCACGGCAAAGACGCTGCCGGCCGGTACCTCCTATGAATGGACCGAGCTCGCCTATCAGGAGCGCAACACCGGCAATGCCGCTGTCTATATCTTCGGACTGTCGGTGCTGTTCGTGTTCCTGGCGCTGGCGGCGCAATATGAAAGCTGGGTGCTGCCGTTCGCCATTGTGCTGGTGGTGCCGCTCGGCGTGCTCGCGGCGTTGCTCGGCGTGTCTTTCCGAGGGCTGGACAACAACATCCTCGTGCAGATCGGGCTCATCGTGCTGATCGGGCTTGCCGCCAAGAACGCGATCCTGATCGTCGAATTCGCGCGCCAGGCGCAGGAACGCGGCCTGTCGGCCGCCGAGGCTGCCGTCGAAGCCTGCCGGCTCAGGCTGCGGCCGATCCTGATGACCGCTTTCTCGTTCATCCTCGGCGTCGTGCCGCTGGTGATCGCAACGGGCCCGGGCGCAGAAATGCGCCAGTCGCTTGGCACCGCGGTGTTCTCCGGCATGCTCGGCGTCACCTTCGTCGGCCTGTTCCTGACGCCGGTGTTCTACGTCACGCTCAGGTCGCTGTTTTCACGGCGCAAGCCCCGCACCGAGGCCGAGCCTTCGGGGCCGGCAGATGCGGCATCGGAGACGGCCGCCGAGTAGGGTAGCGGCTGGTAAATATGCAAAAGGAGACGTTTCGCGGGTCATTGCAATAGACTTGGCCAAGGTGGATAAGGCACGGGTCCTGATGTTTCAGCTGGTGTGTTCCCACCTGGGGACCCGCACCGAGCGATATTTTGCATCGGTCGCATCCTCCTCCTGACGAACACCTAATCACGGTCAACCCTTAGGCGCCGCGCCGCGCCGCTCGAGCGCGGTCTTGCGGATGATTTCCGCGATCTCCGGGCTGCTGCTGCACAGCAGCTGGAAATCCGCCGAGTGTAGCGACAGGAGTGAGACCACCGTTGTGGCGCTGACGGTCGCCGAGCGCGGTTCGCCGCTGATCAGCGCCATCTCGCCGAAGAAGGCGCCAGGGCCAAGCTCCACCGGGGTCGGCGTCGCGACGCTGACGCGCCCCTCCACGACGAAGAACATCTGATCACCGGTCTCGCCATTGCGGCAGATCACAGCGCCCGCCGGCACGATGCGAGGTCGTAATGCGCGCACGATCTCGACTAGTGTGGCCGGGCCGAGCTTCTGAAACAACGGCACGGCGGCGATCAATTGCCAATTGCGGACGAAATCCTCGCGACGGACTTCTTGATAAAAGCCGGTGGCAAGAATGCCAGCCCAGAGCGCGAAGATGCCGATGCCACTCATCATGACCGCCCCGGCAAGGACGCGGCCGGCGAAGCTTTCCGGAATAGCGTCGCCATAGCCCGTGGTGGACAGCGTGACCACCGCCCACCACATTGCCTGGGGGATGCTGCCGAACTTTTCCGGTTGGACGTCGCGCTCGATGACATAGGCCGCGAGCGAAACACCGAACAGAACGATGCAGAAGACCGTGGTGACGCCGATCAGGTTGCGCGCTTCGTTGGTCAGGATCCTGCCCAGCAGCGGGAAGAAAGTCGAGTCGCGCAGCGGTTTCAGCAGCCAGACAGCACAGTAGAGGCTCCGGTCAGGCGTACCGACGAGCAGAAATGCGGCGAGTGGAACCAAAACCGCGAGCATATCAATGGCAATTGCCGGCGTCCTGACCCGAACGTCTCCCGCCCGGCGCTTGAGGACCGTCTCAGCCAGTTGCAGGAGATAGACGCCCCAAATGACCGCGAGCACGGTAGCCAGAGCCAGTCTGCTTCGTGCGGACATATCCGGTGTCGTGAGCGCAGCCACCGCCACAAGCCCAGTCGCAGCCAGCAGCGCGTTGAGCGGTGCGTAGATTCTTAAGAAAGGCAGTACCGACATTCTATGCTCACGAGCGGCTATTATCCTCCAGAGTAGGATGCCTTCAAGGCAAGCGCAAAGGTGCTTACTTTCGCTGCGATGTTCATCACCAACGGTGAACTCAGATGTCCGGGAAAATGAACAGACAGGCTACAACGCGGACCTGATCCTGTACGGATCGGTGTTCACTGGCTGGCACTATGCCGTGGACGGCTACGCATCGATCGTTGTTGTGTCGGTGATCTGGTGGGCGACCGGACGCCTGGTGCGCGAATAATCAGGTGCGCCAACCGCATATATGGCTACGCGCGCTGATTGCTTCTTCGCATCGGCCAAACTCGCGACCGCAATCAGGCAAAAAGCACGTGCCCTGACAAGGTCACTGCCGTGCTCGAATTCAACGGGTGAGGTTCCGCTTTCGAATTTGATTGGTGCGGTCGAGATGCAACGCTGCACCGCCTCCCGCGTTGATTTTAAAGGGGTTTTTGGTAGAATTCCGTAGCGATTTGTATCACAGTTTGTATCTCAGTCCGTATCGCACGATGCGGACCCGGCACCAGCTAAGTAGCCCTTCTTACGAAGGCCGAAACCCGCCCGCTTCAAGAGTCTTTTGCCTACCTCAAACGCTTGGCAAGGAAGGAGCACAAGAAACTGTCGAAAGCCATCCGGTCGAAAAGGCAGCGGAGATTTAGAAGGCACGAATTTACGATGCCGCCGTTCCCACTATTCAGCCGCCTCGGCATAGTGTGCCGGCACATAGTTGAGAACGGGGCCCAGCCAGCGCTCGACATCGGCGATTGGCATCGCCTTACGGCTAGCATAATCCTCGACCTGGTCGCGTTCGATCTTGGCGACGCCGAAATAATAGCTTTCGGGATGGGCGAGATAAATGCCCGACACGGAAGAGCCCGGCCACATCGCATAGCTTTCGGTCAGGCTGACGCCCGCATTGCGCTCGCCGTCGAGCAGGCGAAACAGCGTCGCCTTCTCGGTGTGGTCGGGCTGCGCTGGATAGCCGGGTGCCGGGCGGATGCCGCGATAAGGTTCGCCGATCAGGTCGTCCGGTGCCAGGTTCTCGTCGGGCGCGTAACCCCAGAACTCCTTGCGCACCTTCTCATGCATGCGCTCGGCGAAGGCTTCGGCGAAACGGTCGGCCAGCGCCTTGACCATGATCGAGGAATAATCGTCGTTCGCCCGCTCGAAGCGCTCGGCGATCGCCACTTCCTCGATGCCGGCGGTGACGATGAAGCCGCCGAGATAGTCGGCTTTACCGCTGTCGGCGGGCGCGACGAAATTCCGACAGCGCGACATTGGCCCTGCCGTCTCGCTTGGCCAGTTGCTGGCGCAAGGTGAAGAAGGTCGCCAGTTCCTGCGAGCGCTTATCGTCCGTGAACAGCCTGATGTCGTCGCCGACGGTATTCGCCGGCCAGAAGCCAATCACGCCCTTGGGCGCGAACCATTTTTCGGCGATGATCTTCTTCAGCATCGCCTGCGCATCCTCGAACAGCTGGCGCGCGGCTGGCCCCTGCGCCTCCTCCTCGAGGATCCTAGGATAACGGCCCTTCAGCTCCCAGGTCTGGAAGAATGGCGTCCAGTCGATGTAGCGCGCAAGCTCCGTCAAGTCCCAGTTGTCGAACACTTTTACGCCGGTGAAGGACGGCTTCGGTGGCTCATAGGCCGACCAGTCGATCCGGTGCGCATTGGCCCTCGCCCTGGGCAGCGGCAGTCGCTGCTTGTCGGCTTCGGAGCGGGCATGCGCGTCGGCGACCTTCTTGTACTCGGCGCGGACGTTGTCGACGTAGCCGGCCTTGGCCTCGTTCGACAGCAGCGCCGAAACAACGCCGACCGCGCGGCTGGCATCGGCGACGTAGACCGTCTGGCCGCTGGTGTAGCGTGGATGGATCTTGACCGCTGTGTGCACGCGGCTGGTGGTCGCGCCGCCAATCAGCAGCGGAATGTCGAAGCCTTCGCGTTCCATCTCGGCCGCCATATGCGCCATCTCGTCTAGCGACGGCGTGATCAGGCCGGACAGGCCGATGATGTCGACCTGCTGCTCGCGCGCCGTCTGCAGGATCTTCGTCGCCGGCACCATGACGCCGAGGTCGATGATCTCATAATTGTTGCACGCCAGAACCACGCCGACGATGTTCTTGCCGATGTCGTGGACATCCCCCTTCACCGTCGCCATCAGGATCTTTCCTGCGGTCTGGCGCTCGCCATTGTCGATGCCGTGGGCGGCGTTCGCCAGCTTCTCCGCCTCCATGTAGGGGAGCAGGCCGGCAACGGCCTGCTTCATGACGCGGGCGGACTTCACCACTTGCGGCAGGAACATCTTGCCGGAGCCGAACAGGTCGCCGACGACATTCATGCCCGCCATCAGCGGACCTTCGATGACATGCAGTGGACGCTCGGCCGCACCCCGCGCCTCGTCCGTGTCCGCGTCAATGAATTCGGTGATGCCGTTGACCAGCGCATGCGAAATGCGCTGCTCGACCGGCCAGTCGCGCCAGGCGAGATCGCGCTCCTGCGCCTCCTTGCCGGCCGTGCCTTTGAAGCGTTCGGCAAGTTCCAGCATGCGCTCGGTCGCCGTGCTACCACCTTTCGGCTCACGGTTGTTGACGACATCCTCGCAGGCTTCGCGCAGCTCCGGATCGATGGTGTCGTAGACGGCAAGCTGCCCGGCATTGACGATGCCCATGTCCATGCCCGCCTGGATGGCGTGGTAGAGGAACACGGCATGCATGGCCTCGCGCACCGGCTCGTTGCCACGGAACGAGAAGGAGAGGTTCGACACGCCGCCCGAAATATGGACATGGGGAAGTGTCGTGGTGATCTGCCGCGCGGCCTCGATGAAGTCGACGCCGTAATTGTTGTGCTCCTCGATGCCGGTGGCGATGGCAAAGACGTTCGGATCGAAAACGATGTCCTCCGGCGGGAATCCGGCCTGCTCGGTCAACAGCTTGTAGGCGCGGGTGCAGATTTCGACCTTGCGCGCTTTGGTGTCGGCCTGGCCGTCCTCGTCGAAGGCCATGACGACCACCGCCGCACCATAGGCGCGCACGAGTCTCGCATGATGCAGGAAGGCTTCCTCGCCCTCCTTCATCGAGATGGAGTTGACCAGCGGCTTGCCTTGCACGCGTTTCAGGCCGGCCTCGATGATCTCCCATTTGGAACTGTCGATCATCACGGGAACACGGGCGATGTCGGGCTCGGCGGCGATCAGGTTGAGATATTCGACCATCGCCTTCTTCGAATCGATCAGGCCCTCGTCCATGTTGATGTCGATGATCTGGGCGCCGTTGGCGACCTGGTCGCGCGCGACGTCGAGCGCGGTGACATAGTCGCCCGCCGTGATCAGCTTCCTGAACTTCGCCGAGCCCGTGACATTGGTGCGCTCGCCGACATTGACGAACGGAATCTCGTCGGTCAGCGTGAACGGCTCGAGGCCAGACAGGCGCATCCTGGGTTCGATATCGGGAACCGCACGCGGCGGATATTTCTTCACCGCCGCTGCGATGGCGCGGATGTGGTCGGGCGTCGAGCCGCAGCAGCCGCCCACGACGTTGACCAATCCCTCGCGCGCGAAATCCTCGATCTGCGCGGCCATGAATTCCGGACTCTCGTCATACCCGCCGAATTCATTGGGCAGGCCGGCATTCGGATAGGCGCAAGTGAACGTATCGGCGACACCGGATATCTCTGCCAGATGCGCGCGCATGGCGTTGGCGCCGAGCGCGCAATTCAGGCCGATGGTGAAGGCGCTGGCATGGCGCACCGAATGCCAGAAGGCGGTCGGCGTCTGCCCGGACAGCGTGCGGCCGGACAGGTCGGTGATGGTGCCGGAGATCATCACCGGCAGGTACACGCCCTTCTCGATGAAGATCTCGTTGCAGGCGAAGATCGCCGCCTTGGCGTTGAGTGTGTCGAAGATCGTCTCGAGCAGGATGATGTCGGCGCCGCCGTCGATGAGACCGCGCAACTGCTCGCCATAAGCAAGGCGCAGGTCGTCGAAGGTTACGGCGCGATAGCCGGGATTGTTCACGTCTGGCGACATCGAGGCGGTGCGGTTGGTCGGCCCGACCGCGCCGGCGACGAAACGGCGCTTGCCGTCCTCCTGCTCGGCACGAACAGCGGCGCGGCGCACCAGTCGCACGCCATCGCGGTTCAACGCGTAGACCGCATCCTCCATGCGGTAATCGGCCTGGGCGATTGAGGTCGAGGAGAAGGTGTTGGTTTCAAGGATATCTGCGCCGGCGATGGCGTACTGATAGTGGATCTCCTCGATCGCCCTCGGCTGCGTCAGGATCAGCAGGTCGTTGTTGCCCTGCTGGTGGCAGGCACAGCCGGCGAAGGCCTCACCCCGAAAATGGTCTTCGTCAAACCCGAGGCCCTGGATCTGCGTGCCCATTGCGCCGTCAAGGATGAGGATGCGTTCGTGCACCGCTGCGGTCAGCGCAGCAAGCACTTCGGAACCGTTGGGCTTTGCTGTGGCGGGGCCGAACAGGTCATCCAGCGATGAGGAACTTTGCGACATTTTTCATCCTCGAGACGACAGTCGCACTCAAGTCACATAAAGACATCTTTATGTCAACATACGCCCTCCAGCTCTGTTTGTCACCCTTGTTCCCCACGCATCGGTTTCGCCGGCCTGAGGCAGGGGCAGTGACCGCCACGATCAGAGGTACGGCAACATGGGCGCCGGGCCGCCTTCGCGCTGTCAACCGCACGCTACCCAGCGGCAACTGTGGCCTTAAGTCGCAAACTATTGGCTTCAGAAACCAGGCCGTCGGGCTTCATTGACGCTGCAACCAACACCATATGGTGATCCATTGCCCTCCAAAACGAGAGAAGCTGGCCTGCCGCGGTCGCACTGCGGCCCTCAACCGGCAATGGCTATGAACTAGGAACCTGAAAACCATGCCTGAAAATATCAGAGTAATTTCGAGAGACGTCCCCCTCATTCAGCTAGGCCTCTATCAGTGCCGCTTCCCGGTAAGCGAAGACCCGTCGGTACCCGGCGGTTACCGTTTTTGTGCTGGGTCAACTTCGCCGGACCGCGTCTACTGCGATCACCACCACGGCATCGTAACCGCTGTCGACCCTCGTCGGGCCCGTTCGGTCCTCGCTCAACGACGCGCCGCGTAAATTAGGCGGCGGGCGGGTCGCCAATTTGCGAGTAGACACCCGGTGGATCACCTTGAGGCTTCCCCCTGCTTGCGGGCGTCGATCAGCAATGGTGCCTCGAAGCACGCAATAATATGGCGTCGACATTGTCCATTTCCGCCGCGACCACCTGCTTGAGCAGGCCCGGTACGGAGAGTTCACCGTCAAATGGCCCTTCGATCGCTTCAGGTCCAGCCATGGACTGCATGCCCAATATCTCGGTCCCTGGGCCCGCCACCGCCATGGCGGCTGCGACGAAGCGGTCGTGTTGGGATTGATGACGGCAATTCGCATTCGCAGCATTCCGGCTTGGTTGCGCTCAATCACAAAGATGCCAGCGCGCTGGACATGCGCTCCAGCCCTTGGTGCAACAGAGGACGCGGGCAGCCGACATTCAGCCGGATGAAGCCTTCGCCGCCAGGCCCATAGACGCGGCCGTCGTAGAGATTGACCCCGGCCTGATCGACAAAGAACTTCTGAATACCACCCACTCTGCGATCGAGCGCGCACGCGTCCAGCCACACCAGAAACGATGCGTCGGGCCGCATGGGCGTGATGCCTGGAAGGTGTTCACCGGCGAACTCGCAAACCAGATCAATGTTGCTGGCGATGTAACGCGTGAGTTGGTCGAGCCATGGCGCGCCGCTGCTGTAGGCAACCTCCAGGGCCAAGCGGCCGAAAAAGTTTGCATTTACCATGAATGACGCCCGCATTGCGGCAAGAAGCGTCTCGCGGCGCTTTTTGCTGGCAACTGAAATGGTTGCCGAAGGAACCCCGGCAAGATTGAAAGTCTTCGTTGGCGCGGTGCAGATGAACGATTTCTCCGCGGCATCTTCCGAGATGGAGGAGAAGACGATGTGGGGGCGATCCGACAACCTTATGTCGCAGTGAATGTCGTCGGATATGACCAGGATCCCATGGCACTCACAAATGTCGTTAAGCGCCGCCAATTCTTCGAGTGTCCAGGCCATTCCGGCAGGGTTGTGAGGATTGCACAGCAGGAATGCCTTGGCACCGCCAGCCGCCAGTCTCTCGAAATCCTCCAGATCGAGCTCATATCTGTTGTTGTGCAATCTCAGCCGGTTCGTAAGCAGAACCCGCCCGTTTCCCTGAACCACTTCGAAATAGGGGGAGTACACGGGCGACTGCACAATGACGCCGTCACCGGGCTTCGTGAAGGTTCGCAGTATCGCAGCGACCGAAGGCATGATCGCCGGGGCGGGAAGCAAGGTCTCCACTTTCGGCGACCAGTTGTGCCGGCGCGCGAACCACGATTGCACGATCTCATAATGGCGCGGATCGCGGCGTGTGTAGCCGTAAATGCCATGGTCCGCGGCCTCGCGCAGCCGCGCGATGACGGTTTCCGGAGCGCGGAAATCCATATCCGCTGTCCATAGGGACAGCAGGTTCTGGCCCTCGACCTGCGGAGAGAACTCATCCCACTGGTTGGCCCATTTGGCGGATCCGAATTGCTGGCGGTCGTGGATTTGGTCGAAATCTATTCCCGCGATATTTCGTTGCCCAAGCGCCGATGCGGGCGTGTCTGCACAAGCCATTTGATAGTCACCTAGAAAATCTGTTGCTACGGTTACAGCCGCTTTGCTTCTGCGGACGTCCCTATTTGAGGATTTGCGCCAGAAACTGCCGTGCCCGTTCCGATCGGGAGTTGGTGAAGAACTGATCGGGCGTGTTGGTTTCGACGATCTCCCCGCGGTCCATGAACACCACCCGATCGGCCACCTCCCGCGCGAAGCCCATCTCATGCGTCACGCACAGCATCGTCATGCCTTCACTCGCAAGCGACACCATCGTGTCGAGCACCTCCTTGACCATCTCCGGATCGAGGGCAGAGGTCGGCTCGTCGAAAAGCATGATCTTTGGGTTCATGCAGAGAGCCCGGGCAATTGCAGCGCGTTGCTGCTGGCCACCCGACAACTGCCCTGGGTAGCTCTCCGCCTTCTCCGCAATTCTGACGCGATCGAGATAATGGCGCGCCAATTCCTCAGCGGCCGACCGCGGCATCTTTCTCACCCAAAACGGCGCAAGCGTGCAATTCTCAAGCACCGTAAGGTGGGGAAACAGATTGAAGTGCTGAAACACCATCCCGACGTTGCTGCGCACTGCGTCGATCTTGCGCAGATCCTCGGTTACCAACTTGCCGTTGACGATGATGTCGCCCGACTGATGCTCCTCGAGATGGTTGATGCAGCGGATCATCGTCGACTTGCCCGACCCGGAGGGGCCACAGATCACAATGCGCTGCCCCCGCGTCACCGAGAGGTTGATGTTCTTGAGCGCATGGTACGAACCGAACCATTTATTGACGCCACGCAGTTCGATGGCCATCGCCTTGCCGTAGGGCGTTGCCTTCGTCGCTGCGTGCATTGCTTGTGGCATCATCATCTCGTCCTAGGATTTGTGGCCACGCGCCAATTGGCGCTCCATCGATTGCGAGTAGCGGGACATGCCGAAGCAAAAGCCCCAGTAGACCAGTCCGGCAAAGAGGTAGCCGGTTGAGGAGATCGTCGGGCCTGCCCAGTTCGGATCGACTCGCGCCGTTTCGACGGCCTTCAGGAAATCTGCTATGCCGACGATGGCGACCAGCGTCGTGTCCTTGAACAGGCCGATGAAGGTCGACACGATGCTCGGGATAACGATCGTCAACGCCTGGGGGAGGACGATCAGGCGCATCATGTCGAAGTAGTTGATCCCGAGCGCTTTCGCCGCTTCGTATTGGCCCTTCGGGATCGCCTGAAGGCCGGCCCTCACAACCTCGGCCATATAGGCGGATGAGAACAACGCTATCGCGATGAGCGGGCGCAGCAGACGATCAGGCGTCAGATAGTCGGGGACGAAAAGCGGCATCATGAAGTTCGCCATGAACAACACCGTGATAAACGGCACGCCCCGGACGACTTCGATGAATGTGACGCAAACCGTCTTGACGAAAGGGAGTTCCGACCGGCGTCCAAGCGCCAGGATAACTCCGATCGGAAGCGAGAAGACGATGCCCACAATCGACATCAGCAGCGTGATCAAGAGACCGCCCCAGAGCGTCGTGTCGATGACAGGCAAATGGAGCCAGGCGACGCCGCGCACCAGAACGAACGCGGCAATGGGGTAGACGAGGAAGAATAGCAACGCCGCCACTTCGCGCCGCGGAGCCTTCGTCCACAGGAGCCAAACGATGAGGATGGCGCCGATCGCCTGCGCAAGATCCACGCGCCACCGCTCGGAAACCGGGTACGCGCCGTATCGCAGGTAGTCGAACTTCTCGGCAATGAAAGGCCAGCAAGCTCCTTGGCTGTTCGCACGGCATGCTTCGCGACCGCCGCTCCAGACCGCGTCGAAGATCGCAAAGCTCAAAAAGTGATGCAGCAGCCACACGGCGAGGACGACAAAGCAGATTGTCAGCGCGCCTGAAGCCGGCGTCGAAAACAGATTCTTTTTCATCCAGGTCACTGGACCTGGCCGAACGTCGGCGGGGGGCGCCATCGCTGGTATGAGCGCACCGCTGACAAAAGGCGAATGCATGGACTGATCGCTCACGCGTCACCTCTCGACGATCGCAAAATGTCGGTTACACGCGTTCATGGCCAACGACGTGGCGAGGGAGATAACGAGATAGACAGACAAGGTGATCGCCATGACCTGGACGGCCGCGCCGGTCTGGTTGAGCACCGTCCCTGCAAAGATCTGCACGAGGTCGGGATAGCCGATGAACACCGCCAGCGACGAGTTCTTGATGAGATTGAGATACTGGCTTGTCAAAGGCGGTATGATGATCCGCAGCGCCTGGGGAACGACGACCAGACGAAGCGTCTTGCCCGGCGCCAGCCCCAGCGCATACGCAGCCTCCGTCTGGCCCTTTGGCACTGCCTGGATTCCACCTCGAACGATCTCGGCGATGTATGAACCGGTGTAGACCGACAGACCGATCAGGAGAGCGGCAAACTCCGGATAGAGCTGATGCCCGCCTTGAAAATTGAAGCCGCGCAGCTGCGGCGCGACGAACGAGACCGGCTCGCCAGCCGCCAGGAACACGACCAGCGGAAATCCTATCAACGTCGCCAGACTGACCAAAAGCACCGGCAGCTGCTTGCCCGTCCGTCTCTGGACGCTCCTGGCGCGAAACCAGAATGCAACGCAGCAGGAAATGGCCGTCACGAATGCCAGGCTCACCAACCCCGCTCCCGGATGCAACTGGATCTCCGGAATGATGAGGCTGCGATTGTTGAGATAAATGCCGCCGGGAATGGCGATGGAC
The DNA here is from genome assembly GCF_055811495.1 of Mesorhizobium sp. WSM4830. Lineage (NCBI taxonomy): Bacteria > Pseudomonadati > Pseudomonadota > Alphaproteobacteria > Hyphomicrobiales > Phyllobacteriaceae > Mesorhizobium > Mesorhizobium sp. WSM4830. The sequence continues at coordinate 88,216 of NZ_JBVVQI010000023.1, forward strand.
GCCTTCGGGGAGGGCAACGGCTTGAGGACGGCGTTGTACCAGAACAGCAGCTGCAGCAATAACGGGACATTGCGCACAAGCTCGACATAGGCGGTCGCCACCTTCGAAACGATCCAGTTCCGCGACAGGCGGGCAACGCCGATGACGAAGCCAAGCAAGGTCGCCAACAGGATTGCGAGTACGCTGACGTAGAGGGTGTTTACCACTCCCACCCAGAAGGCCTGACCATAGGTGGACAGCGCATCGTACGGGATCAGGGTCTGACTGATGTCGAAGCCGGCAGCCTCATTCCAAAAATCGAATGAGAGCGGAATCCCCCGGACCCGCATATTCGATGCTGTCTGCATCCCGATGCCCAGGGCCAAGGCCAGCAGACAGCCAGCGAGCAAGAGCTGGTAGAGAACGCCTCGCACTTTCGTATCGTGCAGCGACAGGCTCCTGCGCGACGGCGCGGCAAGCGACAAATGGGACATGGCCTGTTCCTATCGGGATCCGTGCAGGGCGCTGGTGGTAACACGCCAGCGCCTTGCAACCATGCTTTGCCTAGCGGATCGGCGGAGCGTACTGAACGCCGCCTTTGTTCCAGAGCGCGTTCATGCCACGCTCCATTTTCAGCGGCGAATCCTTGCCGATATTGCGATCAAAGACTTCACCGTAGTTGCCGACCTGTTTGATCACCTGGACCGGCCAGTCGTCGCCGAGCCCGATGTCCTTGCTTATGCTACCGTCCACGCCAAGCAGACGGCGGATGCTGGGATTGTCCGACGACTTCATGGCATCGACGTTCTTGGAGGTGACCCCGTTTTCTTCCGCGGCTACCATGACGTAGAGCGTCCACTTCGCCACATTGAACCACTGGTCGTCACCCTGCCGCACCGCCGGGCCAAGCGGCTCCTTTGAGATCAGCTCGGGAAGAACAATGCTGTCGTCCGGCTTGGCCATGCGAAGCCGCGACGCGTTCAAGGTGGAGGTGTCCGCGGACAAGACGTCGCAACGACCCTCCTCGTAAGCCTTCACGACCGCTTCCTCGTCGGCGAAACCAACCGTCGTATACTTGATCGACTGCGAGCGAAAATAGTCGGCAAGGTTCAACTCGGTCGTGGTGCCCTGGGTGACGCATATCGATGCGCCCTCGAGCCCCTTGGCTGACGTGATGTTGTCCGCCTTGCGCACCATGAATCCCTGACCGTCATAAAAATACGTGCCGGCAAACAGTATGCCGAGGGATGTATCGCGGGAGGAGGTCCAGGTTGCGTTGTGTGCGAGAATGTCGATCTCTCCCGACTGCAAGGCGGTGAAGCGATCTTTTGGCGTCAATGGGATGAACTTGACCTTTTGCGCATCCCCGAGCACGGCAGCGGCCACGGCGCGACAATAGTCGACCACAAATCCGGTCCATTTGCCTTCATTGTCGGGAAGGCTGAAGCCAGCCGTGGCCGAATTTGTGCCACACGTCAACACGCCATTTTTCTTGACATTGTCGAGGGTTGCGGACCACACCGAGGAGGCGGTGCACGCGATAGCGAGGGCAAGGAGGCCCTTGAACGTGGATCTCATTTCGGTATTCCCCTGTTTTTCTTCAAGAGACTGTGCTCTCAAGCATAAGTATTCGTCAAATTGATTGTTCTCATTACGAAAATGAGCGCTGCTCATAATTTACGAGGCACCCGCTCTCGGGTGAAAAGGGACTTGAGTGGTGATCGGGCCGGTTTGCTTGAGCGGGCTGATCGAATGAGCGACAGTGCGCGCGATCTATTGTGCAGCCAACCCCGGTGCTCCGACGGTTGGCCCTTGATCTCTCTTGGTCCGCGACTCGTTGTAGATGCTAATGATGATTTCCCGGAGCCATTTGGTACCCGGGTCATTCGCCATCTGGCGGTGAACAATGAGCCACGCATTCACATTTGATATCGGAAGGGGCGGCGGGACCAGCGTCACCTCGCTCCTCTCATCCAGCATTTGCAGGATGGCATCGCCGCAATGGGTAATCAGTTCAGTGCCGCGAAGCGCCCAGGGCAGCACCAGATAATTCGGGATGGTCGCAACGACATTGCGCCGTAGACCCATTAGCTTGAGGGCGGCATCAGCAAGACCTTCTGCCAGACCATCTGCGGAAATCTGCAGGTGAGAACTGGCCAAATACGTTTCCAGTGTCATTGCGTTCCTGGCTATCTTGCTTCCACTCCACACCGCGCAAAATAGCTGATCCTGGCCAAGTTCCACCTTCAGGAGACCCGGGTCATCGCGTATCGCGGCTCCCGTCAGCGCACAGTCGACTTGTCTCAAATAGACTGATGAACCGATCTCGGGTCCGTTTGCGGGAATGACGTTCAGCGTCGCGCCAGGAGCTTGCCTCGAAAATTCTCGAATGAGCCCAGGGATAAATATCATGGCGTGGTAATCGGTAAGTCCAACGCGAAAGTTGCGTCGCGTCGTTGCCGGATTGAACACCTGATGCCGGTCGATCGACGCGCGGATCGTTGCCAGTGCGGCAGAAATATCTGACAGCAACTCCACCGCCCGTGGGGTTGGCCGCATCTCCCCCCCGTCTCTCGTGAACAATTCGTCCTGCAAGAGATACCGAAGCTTTGATAGGGAATGACTTACAGCGGATTGTGTTCTTCCCAATTCGATCGCTGCACGCGTTACGCTCCTTTCACGCATCATAACGTCGAATACTCGTAGCAAATTGAGGTCGATATCATCAAAACTCATGAGAACGTCCGCACAGTTTTTCGCATGCTACACTGTTTTCAAGCGGCGGGCGAAAGCCAGATTTGCGCCTGCTGTCGACGGCCGTGACGAGACCCTATCGTAGCTTCACTCTCAACGGCTTCGCTGGCCGTGGCTGTCGTATGGCCAAGCCCGCGCAGACGGCTTGGTCTCCCCTTTTTGCTCTCCGGCGAATTCTATTCGCCGACGGGCAGATCTGCATGACTTTGCCTATATATCATATCATCAAGCCAGTTGCTTCCCTTGCCGGCATCTGCCTGCCTTGATCAAACTGTTCGTGGCGCAGAGGTAAGCCGCCGGGGCGAGTGTCCGCTTTTGGGATTTTCGCACATCATCGCAACGACCGACATTAGGCGCGAAGCGGGCATTCGCCGTCCAAGAGACAAAAGTTTCTTTCGGTGAACCCATGACATCGACAAGCAGCACGGATTGGCCCCTCTCCTGCGGTTCGAGCCGGAGGAACACTGGTGACCGTCGTCGGGCCGCCCGACGCGCCGCCCGCCAATGGCCTGGCGGTCGACTTCGTTGTCGAGTCCGATCGTGCTCAACTGAGTGAAATCGTCCAGCGCGTGCGGGACGGACGGCTGCGGACGAACATCGGCAACATCTCGACCCTCGACGATGCCGTTTCCGCGTTCAAAACGACCGAGCGACGCTCGGGGAAGACGATCATCAGCGTTCGTCCGTGAGCGACACGCGCCTGTCAATGCGCCCGGCCGGCCGCCGCTGTCCAGATAGGCCGGCTGCGTCCTGTACGCAACGCCGGATCAAAGCACTCTCCTCTGCAAAGCTGGGCGCTCGTTGGCGATGCCGGGTGACAGCAGTTTCGAGGCGGCTATGGCGGACTATCAGCGACAGCGCGACCAACACTCGCTGCCGATGTATGAGTTCACCTGCCAACTCGCAACGAGGAGCCGCCAATGGAGATGCAGCAACTCTTCGGGGCGATCGCTGGCAACCGGCAAGCCGAGGACAACTTCGCGCGCATGAACGCGGGCACGATCTCGCCAGCCGCGTTCTTCGCACGCGAAATGTAGCCCGGATCATGGGCTCAGCCGAATTTCTGGTGTCGTCTTGAGCGTTGAGGTTCGTGGGCAGCGGTTTAGGCCGCGCTCTGGGCTGGAGCGACCTCACCGAGGAGGAGCAGCGGCGCTCAAACGCACGAACCGTGGACCTGCCAGGCGCTGTCGAAAGTATTGGCCGAACGCCTTATCTCCTCGGGCTTGCCGAAGAGAGACCGAGCGGGACAGGCAGAAACTCTCGAAGAGAGCTGGTGATAAACACCTTGCTTGGCGCTCGCGTTGACTAGCTCGCGACTTTAATACCCGCCGAGGCGGCTTCCTTGACTTCCCGGATCTGTTCACCAACTATCATGATATGAATGCCGCCGTTAAAATCCGTCACGACTTTCTTTTCCGGGTTTGCCCCATCGCGGGATCGTAACCCCCGGCTCGGCTGGCATGTGCCCCCGAGCCGAGGGGCAACACTTAAAAAATCGACATGGAAGTCCGCGGGCCGCCGATCGACTCGGCTCGGCTGTGAGCAGGACATTCTTGAATTGGCCGCTCGCATCATCTTTCGCGGCGGCGTCCCAACGAGATACGAGTATTCAAATGCATGACAAGAAGACCCGGCGTAGGCCGAACATCCGCATCTCGCAGTCGGACCATGCGCGTCTGTCGGCGCTCGCGGGCGCCGTCGCCGCACGAAATCCGGAGGCTTCCGATGAACTGCTCGCCGAACTGGAACGGGCTCGTATCGTCCCCGACGGTTGGATTCCCACAGGTACCGTCCAGATGGGCTCGACAGTGACGTTCAAGCCAGACACCGGCGACGCGAAAACGGTCACGCTGGTTTTTCCTGGCGATGCGGATATCACCGAAGGCAAGGTTTCAATCCTCACGCCGATCGGCACGGCCCTGATCGGCCTCTCGGCCGGACAGTCGATCATGTGGACTGCGCGAGACGGGCGGCGGCACGAACTCTCGGTGCTAGCGGTGAAACAACCGGCTCCGGAAGGCGTGACCGAACAGCGCCCGCCAGCGCCTTCGACTATCGAGGCGAGCGTCTAGACATGGGCATTTCCGTGCGTCTCCTCAATCACGCGGGCAGCTTGATCGCGGGAGTCTGACCCCTGTGCCGGCCTATTATGGTCCGGCACAGGGGGAAGTTTTCCCACCCGATCAATTGCTTAACGCCGGATTCCGCCCCGCGGAACCGGCTGGAGACGCGCCATGCCCACTACCGACAGCTGTCAACTGACCACCAAGGACTACGCAATTCTTGAAGTAATGCGGGAACGCTATCCGAGCCGCGGCGAAATCCTCTCGGCTATCCTTGACCGGAAGATTTCGAGCGCCGTTGTAATGTTTCGGGATGATGTTCCGGCAACCGTCGTGACGCTCAGCAGCCGCGTGGCTTATCGGGTAAACGACGGCCCTGCCGAAACCCGCATCGTCGCACATGACGAGATGCGCGGTCTGGTTGGAATGCTTTTGCCTATCACCAATCCGCGCGGTCTGGCGCTGCTTGGCTTGGCCGAAGGTGAGTCGATGTCCATTCCAACTGCGGACGGCGGCCTTGAAACGCTGAGTGTGCATGAAGTGGTCTATCAGCCGGAAACCGCAAGGCGCGAGAGATTGAAGCTGGCGGGAGCTGCCGCGCCGGGCTCGTCGCGATCGGCCGGGCCGGTTCTGCGCGTCGTTCATCGTTCCGATGAGATGCAGGACCAAGCGGCGGACAAAAACATCGCGGCCTTCGACACCGGGTTCGACGACCCAGGTCCGTCGGCGGCCTGAGAGCTCGACTATCCCGAAGGATGTGAAGACGGGTAGACAAGCGTTCCGTCGGCCCTTGCCTTCGCGGCGTCGGTGAGTTTCGCCGGCTCGATCTTATCCTTGCCCATTAAATGAAAGACAGCCTCGCCGCGGCTAAGGAGATAATCGGCGACGATTCTTCTGTGACAGCGCCACCAGAGCGTTTCCGAGCACATGATGGCGCTTCGCCGCTGCCTGCCGAGGGACAGAAGCCGATTCAGGCCGTCAAGAAACTCCGCCGACAGCGCGTGGTCGGCGTAATTGTGAAAACTCTGGTTGATCCAGAATGCGTTGAGCACAGGTGGAACGTCGTGCGCCTTGCCGCGCAGGCCGCCAAGCTCGGCAATGTATTCATATCCGATCCCGAACGCTGCCAGCGCTTCGGGAAGCACCTCGCTGTTGAACTGCGGGTTCGCCCGCGAGCGTCTGACAGTCCTGATGTCGATAACCAGGGTGATCTCTGCGATCCGTAGCAGGGCGACGAACTCGGCGATCGACCGCGTCGAGTGACCGATGGTGTGGAATGGATAAGGCATGTACGGTCAACCCATGGCAACGGATTTCTTTCCGGCTTGATGACCGATGATTTGGAACTGAAACAACGCTGTCATTTCACCACCTGCTTCAGACCACGTAACGCCTCCTGCACGTCGGCACGCGCCTCGCTTGCTTCCGGATAGACTGCATAGGCTGGATAAGTGAATTCCGGGGCGCCTTCCACCACCTCCAGCTGTCCCGCCTCGATATGGGGCGCTGCGGCGCCCCTGCGGAAATAACCCATTCCGCCGGCGCGCAGGATATAGCTCAGCCCGAGCGGACCAAGGCCGACCATCAATCCTGGCTCGCCGAAGGCTGAGGAGCTGGCATCATGCTGGGCCGCAAACAGCGGTCCCCAATCGACATAGACATAATCCTTGGACCCGACCGTTCCCCGGTCTCCGTCCGTGGTCCGAACCAGGACGAGTTGCTCCTCGACGAGAAGCTCTACCTTGAAACCCGGCAGCAGCTTCGGCGCATAGAGCACGGCAATGTCCAGAACGCCGGTCCTCAGCTGCTCGAGGAGTTGGTCCGGAACGCCGACCTGGGCCTGGATGGCGATTTCCGGCCTGGCGTTCTTCATCCAGACCAGCCAGTCGAGCAGCAGCGGATTCCACAGACTGAGCTCTCCGCCCAAGGCAACCACGCTTGTCCGTCCCGATGGGATGGCGAGCTGATGCCGTGCCCGTTCCCAGATTTGTACGAATGATTGGGCGAACCGCTCGAATTCCCGGCCCGCCGGAGTCAGCTGCGCGCCATTGCGGTTGCGGATAAAGAGCTGACGGCCGAGTTCGTCTTCCAGCGTGCGTATCCGCGCGCTTACCGTGGTCTGGGTAACGTGGAGCCGGTCGGCGGCTTTCAGAAAGCTGCCGGAATGGACGATTTCCAAAAAAGTGCGAGCGCGGTCGATGTCCATTCTGGCTCCCGTCAGTGCAATAATTTTGCATCAATACAGCATTTAATTCCGTTTGCCTTCCTGTTTTACGCAGCGCAACGTTCAGAAGGTCGCGCTGGCTTCCGCCGCAAGAGTTGATGGAGCGCACAATGTCTGATCAGGAGGATCTTCCCTTGGAAACGCGAGAGTACGCCTCGCCGCCGTGCTTCATGCACGAACTCGTTCCCGGATATGGCACCGGGCCGGTTGTGCAAGACGCATGGACAGAAGTCTGTCGATGGCGCAAGGCGGAGCGCAAGCGCTTGATCGATGAGCGTCTTGCCGTCGACGCCGAGGAACGCTTGGCGAGGTCTACTCGCGTTGCCTCCGCGCTCGACCGGGCTGTCGGCCGGGTCAGCGGGCGCATCATCAGCGGCTACTGGCCTTTTCGCGGCGAGCCGGACCTTCGCAACTGGGCGATACGGGTGATCGAGCGCGGCGGGCGGATCGCGCTGCCGGTCGTCATCAAAAAAGGTTGGCCTCTGGAGTTTCGGATCTGGGGACCAGGAGACCCGCTCGAACGCGGCATCTGGAACATTCTTGTTCCGTCAAATGGGCCATCGGTCCAGCCGGATGTCGTCATCGCGCCGGTTGTCGGTTTCGACCAGGCTAACTACCGCCTGGGCTATGGCGGGGGCTTTTTTGACCGGACCCTGGCGGCCGTGCCGAAGCGGCCTCTCGTCGTGGGCGTCGGTTACGCCGGCAGCAGGATCCAGACCATCTATCCGCAGCCACACGACATTCCGATGGATGTGATCGTCACCGATGAATGAATGAGTGCAGGCGAGACCTGATCCTCCTGTGACGGCGGATCGCCGACGGCCGGGTCCATCTTTGAGTCCGCCGCGCCTCCAGTGAAGAGCAGGAAGCAAATCATGTCCAATCCAGCCACCACGGCCTTGGATGATCATAAGCCACGGTTTGTCGTCAGGTGGCTGTTCTCCACCAACCACAAGGATATCGGGACGCTTTACCTGCTGTTCTCGATCATGGCCGGAGTCTTCGGTACAGCGCTTTCCGTGTTGATCCGCATGGAGTTGCAGGAGCCGGGCCTGCAGATATTTGGCGATCCGGGGGTCTACAACGTCGTCGTCAGTGCCCACGGGCTGGTCATGATCTTTTTCGTCCTAATGCCGGCACTGATTGGTGGCTTCGGCAACTGGATGGTACCGATCATGATTGGCGCCCCCGACATGGCCTTTCCGCGCTTGAACAACATCTCATTCTGGCTGCTGGTGATGTCATTTATCCTCTTCATCACCTCGATGTTCGTTCCAGGAGCGCCCGGCACGCTTGGCCATGGCGGCGGCTGGACGCTCTACCCGCCCTTGTCGACTGATGGCCAGCCAGGCCCCGCGGTCGACCTCGTGATTCTGTCAATCCACCTGTCGGGTGCCTCTTCGATCCTTGGCGCTATCAACTTCATCACCACCATCTTCAATATGCGCGCGCCTGGCATGACGATGCACAAGATGCCTCTGTTCGCCTGGTCGATGCTGGTTACTGCCTTCATGCTGCTGATGTCGCTGCCCGTACTCGCCGGCGCCATCACCATGCTTTTGACCGATCGCAATTTCGGGACGACCTTCTTCGCGCCCGCCGGCGGCGGTGATCCGGTCCTCTATCAGCATCTGTTCTGGTTCTTCGGCCATCCCGAAGTCTACATAATGATTCTACCCGGCTTCGGCATCATCAGCCATGTCATCTCGACCTTCGCCAAGAAGCCGATCTTCGGCTATCTCGGCATGGCCTATGCGATGGTGGCGATCGCCGCGATCGGCTTCGTCGTGTGGGCGCATCATATGTATACGACCGGCCTGTCCGTGGACACCCAGCGTTACTTCGCCTTCGCCTCGATGGTTATCGCCGTTCCAACCGGCGTGAAGGTGTTTTCCTGGCTGGCGACTATGTGGGGAGGATCGATAGAGTTCAAGACGCCGATGCAGTGGGCTCTCGGTTTCGTCCTGTTGTTCACCATGGGCGGCGTCACCGGCATCATGGTTGCAAACCCCGGTATCGACCGCGTGTATCACGACACCTATTTTGTGGTCGCCCACTTTCATTATGTGCTGTCTTTGGGCGCGGTCTTCGCCATCTTCGCCGGCTTCTATTACTGGTTCCCGAAGATGACCGGCTATATGTACAACGAAACGATGGGCAAGCTGCATTTCTGGGTGATGTTCATTGGCGTCAATCTGGCCTTTTTCCCGCAGCATTTTCTCGGCATGGCCGGCATGCTGCGACGCTATGCCGACTACCCCGACGCTTTCGCCGGCTGGAATTTCGTCTCCTCGATCGGGTCCTACATTTCAACGGCCGGACTTGTCGTCTTCTTCATCACGGTAGCGGAAGCCTTCAGCCGCAAACGCCAGGCTGGCGCCAACCCATGGGGCGAAGGGGCGACCACCCTCGAATGGCTGCTGCCGTCGCCGCCACCCTTCCACCAATGGGAAAAGCTGCCGCGCATTCTCTAACACTCGCCTCCAGCTCCAAATCGGCATCTCTTATTGTCGGGAGACCGTCATGAACGAGACCACAGATCCAAACAACCAGATCCTGCTCGTAGCAATTGTCGCGTTTTATTGGGCATTGCTGGCGTGTTGGGACCAGCTGCTGCCGCGCTCTGGTGACGACCAGACCAAGCTGGGCGATGCGGTGACTGAGCAACGAAGCGGCGTTGCCGATTACACTTCATCGGCGGGCCAGCCCTTGGATGTGATCCGCGACATCGATCCGAATTTTGACCTCGCCGCGTTTCTGACCGGCGCCAAAACGGCCTATGAAGTTATCCTGCGGGCCTATGCAAATGGCGACATCCAAACGTTGAAACGCCTTGTCGGGCCGGAAGTGCTTGAGACCTTCGAACGAGCTATTGCCGGGCGCCGGGATCGGGAAGAGACGCTGCAGCTGACCCTCATCGGCGTGAGTGAAGCAAAAGTCATCGAGGCTCTCGAGGAGAATGGGACCGCAGAGATCGGCGTTCGCTTCGTTTCCGAGGTGGTCAGTGTCACCCGTTCAGCCAACGACCGGGTCGTGGCTGGCGATCCCACGCTGATTGTTGAGGTGATCGACACCTGGACGTTTGCCCGCGAAACACAGTCAACGAAGCGCGACTGGGTTTTGATCGCCACCGAGGGCGACTAACAGGTATGTGCTCTTCCGAGAAGCCTGCCTCCCGTGTCACCGTTGAAGGGCAGTCAACCCGGAGCGTTGCGTGGCCTGAGCGGATTTGTCATTCTTTGACAGCACCCACCCACTATTGGCCTGTCGCGATTAATTGGACATGACACGGGCTCAGTCGACCATTTTCAAGCAGCGAGCTGCGTAGCAGGGCCTGGAAATAAATTACCAGATCGTATCCTCATGTGATATGGTCAAATCTTGGCCGAGAAAAATTAATAGAAACAAAGGAGGCCGCGATGAGAGATTATTTTTCATTTCAGCTATTCATGAGAATGTCGGCTGCGCTATTTATTGGTGCCGCTATCTATTCGATCGTCTTCGGGAATACATGATGGTGCTTGGAGCCCGCGCTTAGACTTTCTCGAGACCAAGTCGCTGACATTACCCGATCCTGAGCAGTAGCTAGGACGCGGCGGGACGCGCTTCGCGAACTGCTCCGACCTGCCAGCAGATCACTCAGGGACAAAACCACCCTGCGGCGCTAAGTGCAACCCAGTGGAACCATACCCGCGGCAGCTCGTGGCCCCTGAGCAGACGTTGATGTGTCGAGGTGCTGGCTGGTGAAGCCCAGCCTCGCCAAGCCCCTGCGCACTTCCGGCGCGCCCATGAACAGCCTCCACAAAAGCCCTGTACGATGGTTCTCGATCATTGCGATGATTGGCCCCTGATTGATCGCCAGATATGTCCGGGAGTACCAGTTGCGAGGTTCGCAAAACGCGTCGACAAAGCCGAAGCGGCCCCATATGCGGTTTCGAGGCTTGGTCAGGAAACCGCGCAGTGCGCGCATCGCTTCCCCCGGAGCATAAGGGAAACTCGACAGGGCAGCGGACGGGGTGATTACGCCAAAGTCCCTGTCGGGTGCACTTGCGATGTATCCTCGCGGCCCATGGCTCGCGGTCAGACCCCAGCAGTCAGGGCCGTATCCCAAATGGTTATGGGGGTTGCGGACGCAATGCCGATAATTGATCTGCGTATGACGGAGGTTCTGTTGCCAGTAGTCGGCGTATCGGTCGCTTAGGCCTCGTGGATCGAGCCCGCAGAAGGAATATTGCGAAAAGAAGAGCGGACCACCAGAATCCATTCCCAATGGTAGCACGATCCCGTAATGATCGCGCCCGTTTCGAAAGTCGGATCCACCAGCAAAGCCTTCGTGATAGATGCCCGGATCAATGGAGTGGCGAGTTGATCCCGCCGCCAGCACGAAGGTGAGCATGCATTCGTTCCAACCTCTGATCGGGCTGTCCATCGCCCAGCCGTGGTTCGGGCTCCAGTGCCACATCAGTTGCCGGGCCCCGCGTGCGAACCAATTCCACTCGGCCTGTGACAACAGCGCGTTCACGCTATGGCGAAGGCGTGCCTCCTCGGTTGCCATCCCGGCGAAATACTCGCGGGCGCAGATCAGACCTTGAAACAGGAAAGTGGTTTCGACCAGATCAGCGCCGTCATCCTTGCGACGGAATGGAATTGTCGCACCGGTACGGCCATTGATGAAATGCGGGAACACGCCATGGTAGCGCGGCGAGCTTTCCAGGAAATCCAGCATTCGCTGCAATCGGCATAATGCGGCCGTGCTATCGATCCAACCGCGTTCAACAGCAACGATGATTGCCATGATGCCGAAGCCAGAGCCGCCAATGGCTGCGAGATCGTTGGCCGGAGCACCGGTGGTCTTCTGGCGATCTCGGGCAAGACCACTGACGGGATGTGCGCCTTCCCAGAAGTACCGGGCCGTTTGCCGTTGCACGATATCCAGCAGCGCTTCATCGTCGAGCTCGCGAACGTTTGCCGGGAAGTCGGGTGCTTGGAGCGTGCTGGGAATCATCGAGCCGGTGTTCCTGAAATGGGCATACAGACCGCCGGTCAATATGTCGCACCGGCTTTGCGGCATATTGAAAATTTTTTAGAGTTTCTCCGCCGGGCCGCTGGCGCCAAAGCCCGTTATACCGATGAAAGTGCCAGCGGCGCCTTCTTGTCGAGCATGGCTTTGGCGGTCATCAGATCGTCACTTCGCTTTTATTAGTCCGCAGCCTAAATATACCAGCACCGAGCACAGCCCAAGTCACTGCAAACGCGCCAATGACGTTGCCGATCTTCTCGGGCAGTCCGCAAGGGCTAGCTGCTTCGTGGGCCACTACATCTCAATCAGGACGTAGGCGACACCAAAGACAATGCTCATTAGAACACCAAACCATGCCTACCCCTTCAATGCGGCGCGCACGTCCTCAGGCTCAGCGCCTTTCTGGTTATCGTAGTCGTCCATAATCAGATCCCAGGTTTGTCGATCGTTACTTGGTACAAAATCAATAGAGGATGAGCAACCCCAACCCTGCACGCTAAGCGTTCGCGCTCCTAAATTTCCTCGGAGAACGGCAAAGGCCCTTTACATCGCATCTTATAATTTGACGCGGTCAGGGCATAACCACACTTGCATACGCGCAAGCTAGAGAAGCTCGAGAATTTCTCTCACAAGGTCCGTCTGGTCTGTTGACGATGCCGGAATATCTATCCAGCCTGAGACGTCCTTGCCTCCGGCTCGGCTAGACGCCGGAGGCCTGCTCTGCATTGTTCGAAAACTCATGACGATCATTGTGGCAGGAGTCCGCCGGCCGGTACGATTGCAAGGGTTCCTTCTCCTACTCGAACATGATGCGAGCGGCACCTCTTTTGGCGAGCAACATTCTCCGAGCTTCCTGGATCCGCTGAGCCTGTTGTTTGGTGTATGGACCCATTGGCCGGGTCTTTTCATCGCCGCGACGAACACGGCAATACCAGCGGCCGCTGTCCGAGAAGATTTCAACCAGGGTCGGTGCATCGTTAGCCGCCTGCTTGGCGACCTCGTCGACGAATTTCACGATCTTTGAATAACGCTGGGCGGGCGCAACCATGTCCAAGCCACGGGTGACACCTAGTTCCTGCTGCTCTGTGGACATAGTCGAACTCCTTTCAGTCACAACCACATTCCGCTTCGCCATTCTGACTCTGACTTCCGCTTTTCGGAAGTCGAAGCTAGCTTGCCATTTGGCGCTCCATTTCCAGCTCGGCCTGCAGACTTTCAACGTCGCGGAAGATTGAGGCGACAGCCAGCGTGCGCCCTTCTCGTTTGAAGCGGAGCAGGCAATCTTTGGCGGCAATGTCGCCGTCTACCGCGATCTCGTCCCACCGCTCGGCGTGACCGACATAGTTGATGGGAACATCGTAATGCTGGCTCCAGAAGAACGGCACGGCCTCGAATTTCTCACGATGGCCGAGCATGTTGAGCGCGGCTGCTTGCCCCTGCCTCTCTGCAACCACCCAGTGCTCGACCCGAATGTTCTCGCCACTGTGAGGATCTGGCCACCGCGCAATGTCGCCGGCGGCGAATATGCCTGGTGCGCTCGTCTCCAGAAAGGCGTTCACGAGAACCCCGCGGTCAAGGATGAGCCCGGCCTTTTCCGCGAGGCCGATCCGCGGGCGCACGCCTACGCCGGCGACGACGAAGTCGGCAGCTAACGTGCCGCCGCTGCTGAGCTTCACCTTTTTGCCATCGATGCTGCTCGCCGTGTCCTGAAGATGGAAAACAACCCCGTTCTCCTCATGGATAGTGCGGATGAAGTCACCCATTTGCGGACCCAGGATCCGCTCCATGGGCCGCTTATCCGGCGCCACGACATGAACTTCGATCTTGCGCGAGCGCAGGGCCGCGGCAGCTTCCAGCCCGATGAAACTGGCACCAATCACGACAGCGATATGCGCAGTGGTGGCTCGCTCAATGATCGCCTTGCAATCTGCGAACGAGCGCAGTGCGTGGACATGCGGCTGGTCTGCCCCGGGTATGGTCAAGCGAACCGGTTCGGCCCCGGTCGCAAGAAGCAGCTTGTCGTAAGGAGTCGAGCTCCCGTCCGCGAGCACAACCTCGCGAGAACGTACGTCGATGCGAGCGACATTGCCATTAAGACGCAGGTCGATATTGTTCTTTGCGTAGAAGCTTTCGCCACGCAACGGAATCCAGTCTTCCGGTGCCTTGCCGGCGAGGTAGTCCTTGGAAAGGTTGGGGCGATCAACTGGCGGTGCTTCATCATTGCTGAGCATGACGACGCTGCCTTGATAGTGTTCGCGCCGCAGCATTTCGGCCGCCGCGAAACCGGCTGCGCCGCCGCCGACGATGACGATCTTCTCCGGAACGGGGCCGGAGCCTCCATCGCGCGGCTTGGGTGCGGTTCGATTGCGCTTCTCGCCCACGAATATCTGATCATCGCGTTGTTCCACCGACCAGCACGCGAGTGGCCTGAAGGCAGGCGTTCGCAAGGCTTCGCCTGTACGCAAATCAAAGCACGCGTGATGCCACGGACACCGGACCGTGTCTTCCACCACAAGGCCGTCGACGAGCGGTCCGCCGTAATGCGTGCAAGTCGCCCCGACGGCGAAGATCTCGGCCCCGCGGCGCACCAGCAGCACCTGCTCATTGCCGCAATGGCCGACCAGCTTTCCACCGTCGGGAAGATCGGCGAACGCGATGCCCTGGACCAGGTCTGGTCCGATCACCTCGGTAGGGTGCACAGCCATTTTCTTCTCCTTGGCGATTTCGACAAAATCGCATCCAGGGGAGCGGCGACAGGCTCATTAGCCTCTGAGCGCACAAAGCCAGCGCGTCTTCGAATTCTCGATTTCGCTTTCGCCCGACTAGAGCGAAACTGGCGCTCCACGGCTCAATTTCCCGCCATTCCCGGCATCATGCAAACGAATTTAATCGGCAATTGAGTGCAAGTTTTATGATAGCCTCCCTGCATCTCCTCGCCCGGGCGATTACAGGATCGTTTGCCCTGCCTTCCCCCAGTCGGCAAGAAAGGACTCGAGGCCCTTGTCGGTGAGCGGATGTTTGGCGAGGTTTCTGAGTACTGCGGGCGGTACGGTTGCGATATCGGCGCCCGCCATTGCCGCCAGTTTGACATGCAGAGGCGTGCGAATAGAGGACGCCAGGATTTCCGTCGTGAACGCTTGATCGTTGTCATAGATCGTGCGGATTTCTCGGATCACCTCCATGCCATCCAGACCGAGATCGTCAAGTCTGCCGACGAATGGTGAAATGAAGGTCGCGCCTGCCTTTGCCGCGAGCAGTGCCTGGTTGGCCGAAAAGCACAGGGTGACATTGACCTTGTGTCCGAGCTGACTGAGCGCCCGGCAAGCCCTGAATCCATCCCAGGTGGACGGCACCTTGACAGCCACATTGGTCGCAATGCCGGCCAAGCGCTGTCCCTCGGCGACCATACCGTCAAAGTCGATGGCCGTGACTTCCGCTGAAACCGGGCCCTCGATCGTCTGGCCAATCTCCTGGATCACATCTCTGATCGGTCGGCCAGTCTTTGCGATAAGGGACGGGTTTGTGGTTACCCCGTCGAGAATTCCAGCGGCAGCAAGCTCTCGAATTTCAGATATATCGGCGGTATCGACAAAGAATTTCATTGTCTTTCTCCTCAACTGAGCCCGCCCATCGATGATTGGATGAATTTTCCTTGGTTTGGTTCCGGGAGACGGGTTTGTTGTCGCTGTCGAGACCGCACGCCTACGTCTTTGGCAACGGAGGAGCGATGCGGCGTCTTCATCGCTGTCTCAGCAAAAGCTCTCTAAGGACGACGGCATCGTTGTGGGTCTCGTCATGAGCCGAGTAGACGAGTGTGACGGTGCCCTCCCGTATCATCTCGCGCAGCCGGTCAAGCTCACCGCGATGCTCCTGGATTTCCGCCGCATACCGCCGGCGGAATTCCGACCAGCGGGCTGGATCGTGTCCGAACCATTTCCGAAGCTCGGTGCTTGGCGCGAGGTCCTTCACCCAATGGTCGATGGCCGCTTCGGTCTTCTTGACCCCACGCGGCCAAAGCCGGTCAATCAATACGCGCTTGCCATCGCCGGCAGCAGGCCTCTCATATGCCCTCTTCAATCTTACTCTCTCGTTGAAGATTTCTTCGCTCATCGAGATCCTGTCCCGTCCATGTCTGTGTCGTTGACGGCATCGAGAAGGCTGGCGAATTTGCTCCTCAGGATTTCTTCGTCGACCGCATCCGACACGAATACGAAGATGTCGCCGCGATATCGCTCGATCCAGTGATGGCCGGCGCCGCGGCTACGCAGGTAGCTGCCGATCTGTTGGATCGTGGAATCCCCCAGACCCTTGTGCAGGAGAAATTTCATCAAGGTTGCACTTTGCCCAGGGACAGCTTCCCGTCTGGTCAGGGGCCGACCTTCTGGCCCCGAGCGTTGAACTGTTTCAGATAGGCGATGACGTCGGCGATCTCCTGGTCCTTGCTGAGACCGGCAAACGCCATCTTTGTGCCGGGCACCAGTTTGCGCGACGCCCTCAGATAGGTCGTCAGCGTCGGTTCATCCCAGGTCAGACCCGAATTCTTGTTCGCCGAGGAATAGCTGTAATCGGGATACTCACCGGCCGCTCGGCCGACGACGCCATTCAAGACCGGGCCCACTCCGTTCTTTGCCTCAAGGCCGACCTTGTGGCAGGCGCCATGCATCTCTTGAAGACGACGGCGCCGGCTTCGGCATTGCCGGAAGATGTGTCCTGCGCATGGGCCGAACCGACTGCAGTGAGAATCGCGGTCGCCAATCCAGGCATGGTCCATTTCATGTTTGCTGCTTTCAACGAGCACGGGTTGGTTCTGGCCGAACTGGCCGGGGCAATATGGTACGAAACATCCCTGGAGTCCCGGATCCGGATCCAAACCGCCGATCCGCATCGATTGATGTCGCCTCAGGAGGGAACAAGTGGGCCGGGACTCTTCAGATACTGGTTCTTGATCGCATCCACCGCCCAGTAAGCAAGAGCGCCTACGGGTCCGGTCGGGTTCTTCCCCGCGTTCTGGGGAAACACGCAAGCGCCGGTGACGAACACGTTCGGGACATCCCAGACCTGAAGGTATTTGTTCAGAACACTGGTGCTCGAGTCGGCTCCGAAGACTGCCCCGCCTGTGTTGTGTGTGCTCTGGTAAGGCACGATCGAATAAGGCACCGGGGGAATGCTCCGATCGACCTTGGTCGCACCCATCTCCTTGGCGATCGTCACGCAGATGTCGGCCTGAGCGTTCATCTGCTTTACCTCGTTGTCCTGGAAATCGAACGTCATCCTCATCAGCGGACGTCCGAAAACGTCGGTGTAGGTCGGATCGAGGCTCAAATAGTTCTGCCGGTACGCCATTACCGCGCCTTGGTTGCCAATGCTGGCCGCGTGGTCATAATTGTCGACCACTGCCTCCTTCCAGTCGGAGCCCCAGCGCGGCGTGCCCCGCGGCGTGGGATGCGACTGGATCGGCCTGGCGCCCGAGTTGCTGCAGCTGATGCCGCCGCCACCGATGTAGCCGGCCTTCTCGAAATCGTAGTTGTCGCCGTTGAAATCATCCATGCAGGTGCCGAGCGCGCCGGCCCCCATGAAGCGATTCAGGATGGTTCTTTTGTCGAAGAAGGCGGTAGCCCCGCCACCGCACTGATAGGCATAGTTGCGGCCGACCACGCCCTTGCCCGTTGCCGGATCATAAGGCACGCCAATGCCCGATTGCAGCAGCAGGTTGACGTTGCCGAGCGCATAGGCCGACAGGATGATGAGGTCGGCAGGCTGTTCGAACTCCCGCCCTCGTGCGTCGAGATAGGTGACGCTGACTGCCTTCTTGCGGGTCGAGTCCAGATTGACTTTCAGCACGATCGAGTTGGTGCGCAACTCGAAATTGGGGTTCTCCAGCGCCAGCGGAATGACGGTGAAATGCGGGCTCGCCTTGGCATTCGCCTCGCAGCCGAAGCGCTCGCAGAAGCCACAATAGTGACACTGGCCGAAGGCGACGCCATCGGGATTGACATAGTCCCGCGACGCGTTCGAGGAAGGATTGGGGAAAGGGTGATAGCCAAGATTGCGGGCCGCTTTCTCGAACATCACCATGCTTTGCGCCGCAATCATAGGCGGATTGGGGTACTCGTCCTTTCGCGATGCCTCGAAGATGTTGCCGCCGTCGATCTTCCGGCCGTTGATATTGCCGGCCTTGCCGGAGGTGCCGCAGGTCTTTTCGAACTTGTCGTAATAGGGCTCGAGATCGTCATAGGTGATCGGCCAGTCCTGCAGCTGCATATCTGAAGGGATGATCTTTTCTCCGTATTTGTCGATCGTGCGGGTACGCGCCTGATGATCCCATTCGAGCCAGCGCCAGGTGACGCCGTTCCAGTGCACGCCGGCGCCACCAACGCCCTGGCCGGGCAGGAACGAGCCGAGCTGGCGCATCGGCAGCGCCGTTTGCGATTCACTGTTGCGGAAGGTGATGGTTTCCCGCCGCACGTTCTGCATGAGGTCGTGTCGGGCGGCGTAGCGCAATTCGTCATGGATCTGCGGGTCGATGAAGTCCGGATTGGTGTCACGCGGGCCTCCCCTTTCTAGAGCGACGATTTTCAGCTTGGTCGATGCAAGCTCCTTGGCAATGATTCCGCCCGTCCAGCCAAGGCCGACAATCAGGACATCGACCTCGTTGAGTTTGGTGGCCATGCTACAGTCTCCTTCGTCTTCTTTCGTCGATTAAACGAGATCCTGAATTCCCTTCGGGTCAGCCGCATAGGCCTTGTTCCGAAATGGTTCTATCTTGTCCATGTACATGGCGTCGGCGCCTGGGAAACCGATCATCTTCCAGGCCGCCCTGTCCTTGTTTCCGCCATACATCGGGTCAGCGAAATAACCCTCGATCGTGAGCTGGAGCAGAAGCCCGAAGAAGGTTTCGGTTGGCACTGTTGGAAGCTCGACCTTCTTGCCCTCGAGGTCGCTCATCACCGCGACACGATCTTTTGCCGAAAGGCTCTCGAAAGCGCTCTTGTGGTTTTTCTGCACGTAGGCACTGACGTCGGCGATGCCGGCCCGGATCAGTTCCGATGGCGTCATCGGCAATTGATAACCCTGCTCGGGCGTACCCTCGCCAAATGGCCCTTCCAGATACAGCCGGTCGCCCTTTCCGTACCCGCCGGCCATTTGTCTATCGATGTAGATCGCAACGCCGAGTTCCTTGGCGCCGGGGCCTGTTGAATCGCTCGGAATCAGTGTGTCCACCGCGGCCTCGATGAAGGCGGACTCATCGACATTGAAGAATTCATAAGCGGAGCCGCCTGCATCGGATTTCGAGGCGTCGCTTGTGTGATGATGCGGCTTGCCGGTCGCCGCGGCCATCATTTCGGTCGCCGATGCGGACCCACCCAGCGGCAGGGTACTCGCCGCCGCTCCTGCCGCACCGAAGAGCTTCAGAAAGTCGCGACGCCCCACGTCGTCTTGGTTCTTGTCTTTCGTCGACATGATTTCTCCTGTGACCCTGCTGGCAAGGATGAGTGAGGTTGGAGAGAGCTTGCGCCCGCTCCAACCGGCGCTGCGCAGCATCCAGCGCTAGCCTTGGTGGAATTCTTCGAGCGTAGTGCTCACACTAACTATGTGGCAAGCGAAATTGATTGACATTTAAACGCAAATTTTATGCTATATCCGTGATGGACATCGAACTCGCCCGCACCTTTATCGAGATCGTATCGACCGGCAGTTTCATTCGGGCCTCCGAGCGCTTGAATGTTGCGCAGACGACGGTAAGCGCACGAATCCGCAACCTCGAGCAGCAACTGGGCCGGGCCCTTTTTGTCCGCCACAAAGGCGGAGCTTCGCTGACCCCGGCCGGCGAGCAATTTCTGCGCCACGCCCCGATGTTCGTCCAGCTATGGCAACGTACACTTCACCAGGTTGCCGTGCCGCCGGGACGCCGGGCTGTTCTGACGGTGGGCAGCGAAGTCAGCCTTGCGCAACCTCTGCTGCTTGACTGGGTCCGATGGATGCGCGCCTCGCTTGAGGATATTGCGCTTCGAGTGCACGTCGATGTGCCGCAGGATTTGATCAATCAGGTCGCGTCGGGAATGGTCGACTTAGCCATCATGTACGCGCCCCCGCACAGACCGGGTTTGAAGATCGATCTGCTACTGGAAGAAAAACTTGTTCTCGTGACTACCAATTCCGAAGCACGCCTCCTGGACGAATCCGACTATGTTTACATGGATTGGGGGCCGGATTTTGGGCTTCACCACGGGATGAATTTCCCAAGCGCTGCGCCGGATCTGTCTTTCGATCTCGGTCCGCTCGCACTGAACTATGTTCTAGCAACCGGCGGTTCCGGATATTTCAGGATGAGTTCTGTGCAGCCTCACATAGAAGCCGGCCGGCTGCATCTTGTGCCTGAGATGCCGCAGTTCTCCTATCCGGTCTATGCGGTGCAATCCGCAAGTGCGGACGAGAGCGTAGTTGGTCCAGCGCTGACGGGATTGCATTCCGTCGCAAGCGGCGACATCAAATTGTGAGAGTTCTAGTTGGGCGTCTAAATGTCCGACGGGACTGACGGGAACAGAAGGTCGACCGTTGTTCCAATCCCTCGTTCACTCTTTATCCGGATCCGACCACCAACCATCTGGGTCAGTGCCTGCACCTGTGGCATCCCTATCCCGGTACCCTTCTCACCCTTCGTCGTGAAGAATGGATCAAACACCTTCCGCAAGACTTCAGGAGCCATACCGCAACCGTGGTCTTTGACGCGAACGCATGCGTAGGTTCCAGGACCGGGCGGGTCAGGTGTCGCGGTTGTCTGCACCAATCGCTCGGTGATGACGCGGATCTCCCCGCCACTTGGCATCGCATCTCGTGCGTTCATGACGAGATTAAGCACTGCGGTGTCGAAAAGTGCGGGATCGATCAAACAGTCTGGGACACCGGAACCAAGCTCCAGCCTGACGCGGACATCGGCTCCCGCGCCATACCTCAGGAAAGGCTCGAAAGACGTGAGGAACTCATTCAAATTGCCAGCGTGGATATCGAGTTCCTGATGCTTCGCGAAGGTCAATAGCTGTGACGTTAGCTCGATCCCTCGATCGATTCCTTCCCGCGCTGCCGCAATGTAGGCACGAACCCTTTCGGGCTCGTCGGCTCTTCGCTCAGCGAGCCCGAGCCCGGATTCTATTACTGCCAGGAGGTTTCTGAAGTCGTGGGCTATACCGCCAGTCATCTCGCCCAAGGCGGCAAGCCGGTGCGTTGCACGCTCGCGTTGCTCGGCAGCAGTTCGGGCATCGAGAGGTGCGTCCGGCACTTGGGTGCGCGCGTCGCGTCCGGCCTGAGATGATGTTTGAGTTTCACACGGAAACACGCAGCCTGTCATGAAAGTCCCTCACTCACGACACCCAAGGAGCTCTCGCCCCGTTTTGGCATCTTCGGTCGCTTTTGTTGCGGAGGGCCGCGCCTTTCATGCGCATGATCTAAGCGCGCCGGACGACCCTTTTCGTCATGATGTCTTCGACAGTCGGGAATGCCTTTAGGGCCTCCTCCGGTAGGTCGCCATTTGCTCCGACCATTTCAGCCCAGCCATGTGCCCCTGGTTCGCCGACGATAACACGGCCGACCATTCCAGCATGCTCATGCGGGATACAGTAATAATCGTAGACTCCCTGCTCTGTGAAAGTAACCGAAAAGCTTTCCTTAGGCAGGAGGTAGTCGGAATCCCACGATTTTGCCGTCTTGGGCATGCGAAGCGGTCGCCCGAAGTTTGCCGGATTGTAAGCCGTCGTCGTGTGCGAATTGCCAGGATTGAGGTTGGTCCATCGGACCGTCTGCCCTGGCTTGATCAGAATGCCGATCGGGTCGAACCAGACTTGCGAACCGTCGTCGCGCCCTTGCATCCCGATTTGGATCGCCTCGCCGGCCCATACTGCCACACAAGAGAGCGAGAGGGGGGGGGGGCCGCCCCCCCCCCCCCCGGGGGGGGGGGGGGGGGGGAGTGGGTGATTGTGTGGAGGGGGGCGGGCGCGGCGCCGCCCACAGACACCCCCACCACGGGAAGAGGCGAGACGT
>NZ_JBVVQI010000023.1:110300-113715 GCF_055811495.1 Mesorhizobium sp. WSM4830
TCTTTTCCTACCGGTTGGGGCGCCCTTCAACCCCTTTTTGCAGCGCCCCGCCGCCCATTCCGCCAACACTATCGCGCTTGGGGGGGGGGGAACGCCCGCCGCCCGCGCTTAGTATCTCACGACGCGTGAGTGTCATTTGGCGACCTGGGCCTCGTCAGCGGCCGAGACATGCCACAGCACGACGTGGACATGCGGCTCTTCGACTCCCGGATGGCCGGCATTGTAGTAGACGTCGACATGGTCGACATTGCCTCCGGGTGAAGCGAGATCGTCAAAACGCTTGTCTGGATTGAGGTCCTTGGTCGGCAGCATATAAATCGTGCTGACAAGCTTGCCGTCGTGGTCATAGGCAAGGAATGGTCCGGCCGGCAATGTCGTCGGATCGACGAAGAGTTGGCCCATGCCCGGCAGGAAGTCGGGCAGCTTCACAAGCTTGCTGACCTGCTGGTAAGGCGCGGCTGGCGGAGATTTGGTAACCTCACCCGCCGCCATGGCGCAAAGCGAACTCCCCGTCGTCAGGGCAACTGCGAGGACGAGTTTCTTCATCACGGATCTCCTTGTTGAAATAAAGCTGCGCTGGCCGAAGATCTGGAAGGCTGTTTGATAAAGCGATTTCCATTTTCGACACGACCTGTTCGCGTCCGCCCAGCAAGCAGCAGACTGTTTCGCTCGTCAAACGAAATTAACTGGCATTTCAGTGCATTATTTCTGCTGCTAGGGTGTGCAACTGTTTGCTTGATTTCAAAAAAACTTTCACTACCTCTGAACTGCTATGTATATTTTCAGCCTCGATTTCCGGCGGGAGCCGAAGCGCTTAAAAACGGGCCTTTAGCCCGGACGCGAGAAGGCCCTGGCTTCGCGTCCGGGGTAGCCGGGAATTCCACTTATCCCGCGGTGCATTTCTGCCCTGCCGAAGCAGTGCGGCTGCACCCCATTTTGCGATCCCGGTTGGGATCGACATTGAGGTTGACTCCGATGATCTGCCCCATCCTGTCAGAAGAAGACATTTCTCTTGATCTTGTGACAAAGGGAAAGCAATCAGCCCTGTCAAAAATTGCGATCAGGATTGCGCGAAGGACCGGGCTTGACGAGCAGATGGTTCTCCGTGGCCTTTTTGACCGCGAGTATCGCGGCTCGACGGGCTTAGGTCGTGGGGTCGCGATCCCTCACGCTCTACTTGGCACAATCTCTTCGCCTGCCGCGTCTTTGACACGTCTGGCCAAGCCCATCGATTTCGACGGCCCCGACGACGATCCTGTTGATCTCATTTACACGGTACTCTGGCCGCGCTCTGCCACTTCCGCCTTCCTCCTTGCCCTTTCGCAAATTTGTCGTCTCCTCCAGGCATCTCAGGTTCGGGAGCGACTCCGATCGGCACGCTCATCCGATGAGGCGTTGGCCTTTCTCGAAAATGGGCCACATCGGAGAATTTCCGCCAATTTGCCTACTGCCCGGGTCGGGCCTAGCGTGATGTTTATAGAGGATGCCTCAAGGAGCGAACCCAACGGCTTGAACCGGCTTGCATGGGAGAAAAAGCAGGAGTTGCAGATGAGCGAGGATGGTCGAAGCACGAGAACATCGTAGTCGATGGCGTTCCGCTGCCGGACCTGCTCGACGAGACAATGATCCGCGGCGTGGTGCATGGTTTTTTATGAAGAAATTCATCGCGATGACCTTCTCGGCCCCATTTTCCACGATCAGATCGAGCCGGACCGATGGCCACAGCATCTTGCGAAGATGTGCGACTTCTGGTCTGCGACGTCACTTCGAACGTCCCGATATGAAGGCCGGCCACTGCCACCACATCTGGCCATAGCCGGCCTCGGCTCGGCGCATTTCCGTCGCTGGCTACAGTTGTTTCGCACAACGGTGCGCCGCATCTGCCCGCCCGAGGTGGCAGCGCTTTTTATGGAGCGCGCTCTGCGCATCGCTCACAGTTTCCGTCTCGCGATCCGCCTTCAATCGCGGCGAGACCACGATCGGCATCGAACCCATCGTTGAGAAGGACCTGTGATGCAGGATTGGTTTGTGAGGGTTTCCACAAACGCGCAGCGATCGACGGAAGGAGACATCCATGCGGCTTACAGCTTTCTCGGACTATGCATTGCGGCTGCTGATGTACACGGCCTCTGCCGGTGGCCGGGTCATAACGATCGAGGAAGCTGCGCGTAGCTTTACCGTGTCGAAGACGCATCTCAACAAGGTCGCCAACACGCTGACCCGCAGCGGCTATCTGAAGGCGATCCGTGGCCGTTCCGGTGGTCTCGTTCTGGGGCGCCGGCCCGAGTTGATCCGGATCGGCGATGTCGTGCGATTGACCGAGCCGGATTTCGCACTGGTTGAGTGTTTCTCCACTGCAAACCAGTGCGTATTGACCGGCTCTTGCAAGCTTTCAAGCATGTTTGGCGAAGCGATAGCATCCTTCCAGAACACTCTTGACCGCTATACGCTGACCGACATCACGCTGATGCCGGAAGACTTCATTGGTGGCCCAATACTATCGGTGCGCACCGGGGTGGCACGCAACGGGGCGTAGTATTACATGGTTTAGACGCTTGCTGCTTTACTCGGATGGAGATGAGTCATGGCCGAATCAAAGAAGAACGACAAGCCGCTAACGAAGGAAATTGATTCTGGTATCGACCCTGACAACAGTCTGATGCCAATGCTTATAGGTGGGCTTGTCCTGATAGTCCTCGGCGCGATCATCGTTATGATGTTTGTCTAGTTTCGCAACGACGGCGTGTGGCGCTGTCGAAAACGTTTATTCCTGCAGGCTAAGCGCCCACGTGCGTGTTTTGTTGAACGATCAAGGGCGGCACTCTCGTGATAGTTCTCGCCAGCGGTAGAGCAGTAAGGAATCCCTGGCGCTATCGAATGTTCCTCATCCCTGCCAACTTGAGCTTCTCGACGCACCGCGAGCAACGGAACGCGGCCGCCCTGTCGGTCGAAACCCATGAGCAGCAGCAGGGCTGCTCCATTTAGCCCCCGAAATGCCAAGCTTGAAAGGTAGAGAAATTTCGGCTTCTGTCGCTCCTTGGGGCTACAATGAAGCGTTCTTTACTTGCGATGCTGGTGGGACTTACGATCTTTACTGCTGACGCCCGAGCAGCAGTGGATCCCAGGTACAAGGCAGAACAGAGCGCCCTGATTAAATGCAATCTGTTGTGGTCGGCAAAGCTATCAGTTCAGCCCGGCGATCCGTACTCGTTAGCCAGAAAGGCGCAGCAATATGCCGGCGATAGTTACGAGCCAAAACTGCCGCGCCGATGAGCGCGCTCACAGCCCTAGTCCCCGCCTTCTGCCGAAGCTCCAGTCGATGCCGCCGCTGCTTTGCGCGACCCCGCTGATGTGCTGGCCGATGCGCTTGTCGAGCATGGGCTGCCACGGCACCAGTTGAAACCCGAGCCCGTCG
>NZ_JBVVQI010000024.1:0-107951 GCF_055811495.1 Mesorhizobium sp. WSM4830
CTTGACCCCAGCACACCGGTGCTCAGGTCCTCATGGCCACCAAATACGCACGTCTGCGGTCTTCACCGGATGGGTACGCGCCGGGCGACGCGGTAAGCGCTCAGAGATGACGGTAGCAGGACGCGTGTTCAATCGTGCCGTTCGAGGGTCGGCTTAGCGCCAAGAGCCTACCTCTCCGAGCAAATGCATATATCGCATTTTGGTTGAAGCGGATCGGCAGCTCTCAGGAGAGATTGGACAGCCGCCGCTCCTCGGCCGATCAAAAAGTGCGAGGGCATCGACCTTCACCCTATCTTGCCCGAGCCGATCCTCAAGAAGACTCGCCGACTAGTTACGTCATAGCAGCGGGAAGCCCACCGAAATGCTCGGCCAACATGCTCCTTATCACAACATCGTCTATAACCAGCTTGCGAACAGCCGCCTCATATTGGCTACGGCTTTTGAACTGCAGAGCACTCACGATCACAGTTAAGGCAGGCGTCTCTCGGATTGGATAGCGAGCGATAATCTTGTCAACGTCCTTAGAAATGATCCAGCCCTGCAAACGCGCCTTCTCTGCTTGGTAATGGGCCTGCGAATCCACAGCGATACTGACGTTCTGTCCTGCCTGAATTTTCTTCCAGTCGGGCATCTCAAGACTAATTTGGTCCTTGACGGCTTGCTCTGTCATGCGAGCAGCAAGCCGATCCGCGTTGGACGCTATCGCGGCAAGAAGATCGGTCCACGCCTTGACGATCATCTGACTAGGATCGCCTTCTATGACCGCGCACTGTCGCTTCGCGATCAACTCCACGATAGTCGGGTTGTAGTAGAGAGCTTCAACTGAATAGACGGCAAGTGCGAAGACGCCCTTTGCCTCAAGGGCTATTTTCTTATCTGAAGTGAGCTGGTCCTGATCGACTATTCCGTAAGCTTGAATCCACGCAATTGCACTGGTGTCACGAACACTGGTAACGGCGTGCTCAACGTCGCTGCAAGTCGCTCTTGGAAAGATCGACACACCGGGAAACAGGATTTCGTAAAGCGGTTTGTCTAAGCTGTCCGCGCTTCCTTCAATGAAGAGCATCTTGCGGCGTGAGCCAATGATAGCCTCTTTGGTCGGATCATCGATCCCAATGCCCGGCTCAAGAACATCCAAGTCCCAATTTCCAACGTCGTCATTGACGGTCTTGGAGTCGCGCACCAACACGGTTCTGGCGGTGCGGCAACTGACGGGCAAACTCAACTCATGAGTAGACACTACAAACGTACAATCCGGACGCTTTGCGAAGAGCTGTAGAAGCAATGGTGTGACGATTGATGCGTGCAAGTGCCTCTCGGGCTCGTCGACAAGGATCAGCGAGCCTTTCTTGGCCGTTAGTACCACGCCCGCGATCAGCAGCGCGGCCCGTTCGCCATCAGATAGGGCCGCGATGCTATAAGGCGGGCCCTCACGTTTTCTGGCGACGATCGTGCTATTCGGTTCGATCGTCATGGCGATTGGAATGCCCGATCCGACCAAAAGCTCGTTGATTGTCTCAAGTGGAGGTAACTCGTCCGCCAACTGAGCTGCTTCGGCGCTCTTACCAGATTTGACGGCCGCTCGGATGTTCCGAGAGAGGTTGTTATCCGCATCGATAAGGTCAGCGATAATCAAGCCGCTCCGTGAGGCCGGATCGTATTCGCGCCAGCGAGCTTGAGGCTGAGCATCCTGATTTTTCGTGTTAGTCTCGGTCTGGATCTTGCTTTGCGGTGAAAACGGCACCGAGTTGGTTTCCATCCAAGTCTGCCGATGTGCGGCGACGCGGACAGCTCTCGCAAAATTCTTCCGATAGAGCGAAAGCATTAAACCAGACTTACCGGCGCCATTGGGGCCGACGACGAAAAGCGGTGCAGCAGTTGAAACCGGGAGCTGCAATGAAGACCCGTTGGTCAGCGGCACCGCAGTTTCAAATGGCGGCTCGGCAGCTTCAGAGTTTGTGGCCATATCTTCCCCCAATAAGTGCCCCGAACCATTATCTCGCGCGGCGAGATCATGACCTTGCCAACTTATCAGCGTCGAGGGAAGTCACTCGCGGCGATCAAATAGCAACTATCCGATTTGAAGCGATTGTACTGCGATGATCCGCTTTCAGGATCAGGCACTGCTGCACCATACGACAATCATTCTGAGCGCAAGCTGGCATTCGTGACCCAATTGGAGAACGTTTCCTTGGGGGTCAAAACAGGCCGTTCACTGATATCCCATTTCTCTGCATGCCGTGGCTTGAATAAAGACAGTCCTTAACCGAGGCACTTCTTCTCGATCTCGTCCGGAAAAGCCAACGCCGGCTATTTCAGGGTCGAAAGTCCGACAGCCGTAGCCCTGAGCCGGCATTGGCAGGTTCAGCGTCGGCCGTCCTCCCCACAACCTCCGCATACCCCCACCGCGCCATCCTGCCCGCGTATCCGCCACGTCTCCCCCTCCCGCGCCTCGACATAGCACGGCCCCAGCGGCACCTTGCCGCTGTCGCCCCGCAGTCCAGCACGGGATTGTAGATGCCCAACAGGCGCTGGCGCGAGGCACTGACCAGCGCCTGCCTATTGGCACTGCCTGCGCGGGCCACCGGAATAGGGCTGGTAGCTGTTGTCTTCCGGCCGATAGGAGCGATAGCGGCTGAGGCAATATTGCACGTGGTCGGGCGGAAGCCAGGCGGCGCCGGCTTCCTGCGACGGAACGTAGCCATCCATTGGCAACCTGTCGCTCACCTCGACATAGCTGGCGCCATCGTCGGGAGGCTGTGCGGTGCGGTCGGCCGCGCTGCATCGAGATAGGGAGAGATGCAGGGGCGCTGCGCTCCGCTGTGGGACGTGTGGTGTCGTCCCTTGGCCTGTAGCAGCGATAGTGGCTTCGCGACGGCTTGTTGCGGGCTGGATTCAGATTCCGCCAGGCATGCCGCGCGACTGGCTGGCGGCCACCAACGCCGCCTCAATGCCTCTTGAAATACTGCACCTCACGTTCGTGCTTCTCGGCGGCCTCGCGGGTATCGAAGGTGCCGAGATTGCGGCGCTTGCCGGTCTTTTCGTCCTTCTTGCGCGAATAGAGGCGGTATTTTCCGTCTTTGAGTTTTCTGATCATCTGTCACTCCCCGAGCCGCTGCTTCCCCTTGAGGTTGCGCGCGGCTTGTTCGATAGCCGCCCGGTCGTTGCCCAGCCTGTCGATCAGTTCCTGCGCCTGTTCGCCCGATATGCCGGTGCGCACCGCCAGGGCCTCCACCGTCAAGATGTCTGAGCTCGCGACCTCGCGGGTTTCCGGCAGGGCATCGCCTGCCGTCAGCGGCAGGGCTGCCTCCCTGTCGATCTCGGCCTCGGCCCGGTGCCAGTGCCGCTCGGGATCGCCATGGATCCCGCCTTCACGTTCCCAGATCTGGTATGCGCGCTCACGAATCTTGTCTTCCCGGTCGTCGCCCATGCTATTTCCTCCTTTGGGTATCGGATGAACGCCGCGCCAACCCGAACGATCCAAGAAATCTGCGTGATCGTTGGTCGCATAAGGCGCCACGCACTGCGGCCGCCAGCCGGCCTGCCTACTCGCACTGCCGGCGCGGCCCGCCGGAATAGGGCTGATAGCTGTTGTCCTCCGGTCGGTACGACCGGTAGCGGCTGAAGCAATATTGCATGTGGTCGGATGAGAACTCGGCGGCGCCGGGTTCATCCGATGGCGGGTAGCCCTCCACTGGCGACGTATCGCTCGCCTCGACGTAGCTGCCGTCATCGGTGATGTCGAGATAGGGCGAGATGCAGGGGCGCTGTTGGCCGCTGTAGGAGGTGTAGCGGTTGTCGTCCGGCCGGTAGGAGCGGTAGCGGCTGGCGCACCATTCGACATGGGCGGCGGGCAGCGCCTGCTGCTCTTCCATCGCCGGTTTGATAGAGCCGGTGGTGTCGGGTGTCGAAGCTGCGGCGGTGTCGGCGGGTTTGGAGGTGCGATCAACTTCCGAGGCGCGAACGGGAACCGGGCGGGCCGGGAGGCGCTCGAGGCGCTGCGAGGCCGGGTTCACCGGGCGCGGGTCCTTGGCCCACAGTTCGGCGACGCTGGAGACCGGGGCGGCTGGCTGCACCGGCTTGGCAATCAATAGCCAGGTGGCGAATGCGAGACCGCTGGCGAACACCGCGAGCGTCAGGGCGAAGCCGCCAAAGATTGCGAACAAAGCTTTCATGCCGCGCTCCTTCGCCTCCCGATTAAGGAAATGCGGCGGCGGGGAATCCGGTTCCAGGAAAGAGCGCGGGGCAGGGGCTTTCAAAAAGGAAGGCCCCTCTCCGTCTCGGCTTCGCCGAGCCTCCCCGCTTTGCGGGGCGAGAAACCCAAGGCCTCTTCTTCAGTGCAGGCCGAATTCGCGCAGCAGTTCTTCGCGGTAGCGCACGAAGCGGCTTTCGCTGCGCTCGCGCGGGCGGGACAGGTCGATTTCGATCAGCCGCGCCGCGCCGCCTTTCTCCTTGGGCAGGATCAGCACCCTGTCGGCGAGGTAGATCGCTTCCTCGAGGTCGTGCGTCACCATCACCATGGTGACGTTCTCCTCGCTCCAGATGCGCGCCAGTTCCTCCTGCATGCCGATCTTGGTCATGGCGTCGAGCGCGCCCAGCGGCTCGTCGAGCAGCAGGATTTCGGGCTGCACGGTCAGCGCGCGGGCGATGCCGACGCGCTGCGCCATGCCGCCCGACAGCTGCCTTGGGAAAGCATCGCTGAATTCGGCGAGGCCGACGAGCGCGATATAGAAGCGCGCCCGTTCCTCGGCCTCAGCCTTCGGCACGCCGCGCACTTCGAGGCCGAAGGCGACATTGCCGAGCACGGTCAGCCAGGGCAGCAGGCGCGGCTCCTGGAAAATCACCGCGCGCTCGGCACCGACGCCGTGCACCGGCTTGCCGTCGATGGCGACACCGCCGCTGTCCGCGGCCTCCAGCCCGGCAAGAATGCGCAGCAGCGTGGTCTTGCCCGATCCGCTGGCGCCGACGATGACCAGGCATTCGCCCGAGCGGATGTCGAGGTTGAGAGTCCTCAGCACGGCAAGCGAACGCCCGCCGATGCTGAACGATTTGGACAGGTCGCGGATGCTGACCTCACCGCCGCTTGTTCTGCTCATCGCGCTCGTCTCCCAGCTGCCGGTTGGCCTTGTCAGTTGGTTTTGGTTTCGCCGGGCCGGTAGAGGATGTCTGTTGCCTTCAGCTTACCCTTTGGCAGGCGGCCGTCGCGCTCGAGCACGCTGACCCAGAAGTCGATGTCGCGGTCCGTCGCCTTGGCCCCCTGGCGGAGCCCAAAGCCGGTCCAGTAGCGCGCCAGCTCGCCGTTTTCGCCGCGCTTGTCGAGGATGTTTGCCAGCACCTTGCGCGCTTCGTCCGGGTTCTGCAGCGACCAGTCGGAGGCGCGCGCCGACTGCTCGACGAAAATGCGGGCGGCGTCCGGATGCGCGGCGATGAAGTCGCGCCTGAGCACGACGAAGCCGCCGGCCAGTTCGCCCAGCACGTCGGTGTCGTTGAACACGCCGCGCACGCCGCCATTGTCGACCAGCGCGCCGGCAAACGTCGCCTGCCAGTAGCCCAGCGCCGCGATGTCGACCTGGTGGGAGCGCAAGGTCTGTTCGAGCTGCGGTCCGGGCACGACGACAAGATTGGCGGCGTCCGGCGACAGGCCGACGCTGTGCAGCGCCTCGCGCACGGTGTAGTCGAGATGGGCGCCGAGCGTGTTGACGGCGATGGTCTTGCCGGCGATGTCGGCGATCGATTTGATCGGGCTGTCGTCGAGCACGTAGAAGACGCTTCGCACCTTGCTGTTGATGCCATTGCTCGGATAGACGGCGACGAAGTCGTTGCCGCCGGAGATCGAGTTGATCACGGCGGCGGTTGCAGCCGAGCCGATATCGACGCTGCCGGAGGCGAGCGCAAACAACGATTCCGGGCCGCCGCCGGAATAGCCGACATTCTCGATCTCGATACCGAGGCCTTTGAAATAGCCGAGCTCGCCGGCAAGTTCATGCGGAGAGATGCTGCCGCGGCTGGCGAGGGAGCGGAACTTCACTGGTGCGGCTTCGGCAAGGGCGAAGCGCGGCAGGCCGGCGGCGAGAAGGCCGGCGGCGAAGGGCGCGCCGGCAAGCAGGGAACGGCGGGTGATTTTCATGGTCCGGGTCTTTCCTGATTTTGAGTTCTGGCCTGGTTGAGATTGGCAAAGGCGGGAGGTCAGTCGACGGCATTGCTCCAGCGGCAGAGCCGCCGCTGCAGGCTGACCAGCGCCTGGTTGGCGATCAGGCCGAGGCCGGCGAGGATGACGATTGCCGCAAACATCAGCGGGATCTGGAAGTTGTACTGCGCGTTCATCACCTGAAAGCCGATGCCCTTGTTGGCGCCGATCATTTCGGAGGCGATCAACAGCAGCAGCGCCGTGGTGGCGCTGAGCCTCAGCCCAACGAAGATCGACGGCACGGCGCCGGGCAGCACGACACGGCGGAAGACGGTGAGCTGCCTGGCGCCATAGACGCGCGCCATCTCCAGCAGTTTCGGATCAACTTGCTTGACGCCGCCGATGGTGTTGAGCAGCAGCGGAAACAGCGTCGCCCAGAAGATGACGAACACCTTGGAGGCTTCGCCGAGCCCAAGCAGCAGGATGAACACCGGATAGAGCGCCAGCGCCGAGGTCTGGCGGAAGACCTGCAGGATCGGATCGAGAGCGGTTTCGACCGCCCGCACCTGGCCCATGAACAGGCCAAGCGGGATGGCGACCAGCACGGCGGCCGCGAAGGCGAGACCGGCGCGCTGCAGGCTGATGGCGATGTCGCCGAGCAAGGTGCCGCCGGCCAGCCCCTTCCAAAGTGCTGCGACAATCATGTCGATCGGCGGCAGCACGGCCGCGTTGACCCAGCCGGCGCTGCTCGACACTTGCCAGATTGCGAGGAAAGCGATGAGGACGCCGTACCGCGACAGAAAGCCAATTCCTGCCCGGCCGCCGAGGCGCAGGAAGTCCGAGCCGAGGCTTGTCGTGCTGTCACGCGTGCCGAGGCTGGCGGCCTGTTCGATGTGCTGCAAGGTCATCGTTGTGCCTCTCGCTTCGAGGGTAGTGGGCTTCTCGGAATTATTCGGCGGCCAACACGGCCGAGCGGGCGGTGGTCCATGGGTTTTCCGGCCGCCTGAGGCCGAGGTTCTCGCGCAGCGTCCTGCCCTCATAGGCGGTGCGGAACAGCCCGCGGCGCTGCAGCTCGGGGATAACCAACTCAACGAAGTCGTCGAGCCCGCCGGGTAGCCAGGGCGGCAGGATGTTGAAGCCGTCGGCGGCTTCGTTGCCGAACCATTCCTCCAGCTGGTCGGCGACCTGCGTGGCGCTGCCGATGACGGTGTAATGGCCGCGGGCCGTTGCCACCCATTGGTAGAGCTGTCGGATGGTGAAGTTGTGCTCGTCGGCGATCTGGCGGATCAGCGCCTGGCGGCTCTTCATGCCTTCGGTTTCCTTGCTCGGCGGCAAGGGACCGTCGAGCGGATAGCCCCTGATGTCGAGCGTCTGGCCGGCCAGCCCGTTGAGCAGGGCGACGCCATCCTCGGGCAAGATGAGATCGTTCAGCTGCTGGTATTTGGCGCGCGCTTCTTCTTCGGTGCGGCCGACGAAGGGTGCTACGCCCGGCATGATCAGCACCTGTTCGGGATCACGGCCGACGGCCGTCACGCGTGCCTTGATGTCGCGGTAGAATTCCTGCGCCGACGCGAGGTTCTGATGGGCGGTGAAGATGACTTCCGCCGAGTGGGCGGCGAGCTTGCGGCCGTCTTCCGATTGCCCCGCCTGCACCACCACCGGGTGTCCCTGCACGGGGCGCGGCACGTTGAGCGGCCCTTTGACGCTGAAATGCGGGCCCTTGTGCTCGATGTCGTGAAGCTTGTCCTTGTCGTAGAAGCGCCCCGATTTCTTGTCGCGGATGAAGGCATCGTCCTCCCAGC
Organism: Mesorhizobium sp. WSM4830; assembly: GCF_055811495.1. Classification (NCBI taxonomy): domain Bacteria; kingdom Pseudomonadati; phylum Pseudomonadota; class Alphaproteobacteria; order Hyphomicrobiales; family Phyllobacteriaceae; genus Mesorhizobium; species Mesorhizobium sp. WSM4830. The sequence continues at coordinate 7,930 of NZ_JBVVQI010000024.1, forward strand.
TGTCCCACAGCGCCTTGACCGTCTCGACATGCTCATGCGCGCGGGCATAGCGCTCGGCGTGGGCAGGCTGCGTCTCACGATTGAAATTGCGCGCGGTTTCGTCGCCGGCCGAGGTGACGACGTTCCAGCCGGCGCGGCCATTCGACAGATGATCGAGCGAGGCGAACTTGCGGGCGAGCGTGTAGGGCTCCTCATAGGTGGTCGAGGCGGTGGCGATGAAGCCGAGATGCGTGGTGAGCGGCGCCAGCGCGGCGAACAGCGTCACCGGCTCGAAGCCGGCGATCTTGGCGTTGCCGCCTTCGCGGGCGCCGAGGCCGACCGTCAGATTGTCGGCGAGGAAATAAGCGTCGAACAGGCCGCGCTCGGCGGTCAGGGCGAGCTGCTTGTAGAACTCGAAATTGGTGGCGCCGTCGGCCGGTGCATCGGGGTGACGCCAGGCGGCGATATGCTGTCCGCCGCCGGGCAGGAAGGCGCCCAGTTTGATTTGCCTGGATTGTTTGATTTGCCTGGATTTGGTGGATCTGGTCATCGCGGCGTGCTCCTGGATGGATCGGAAAGGGGATCTCGGGTCGGTGGTGCGTTCAGGCGGCGAGGCCGACGCGATGGGGCACTCCGGTTACCCGGCATGCCTCGGCGACCGCCTGCCGGGCGCGGGCGTGGATGGCTTCCGACACCAGCACGCCATTGGCAAAGTCCTTGTCGGAGGCGTAGATCGCGGTCGGCACGGTCAGCGCCTCGAAGAAGCCGAACAACGGCCGCAACTGGTGCTCGACGATCAGCGAATGGCGCTCGCCGCCGCCGGTCGCGGCCAGGATGACCGGCTTGCCCCTCAGCGATGACGGATCGAGCAGGTCGAAGAAGTGCTTGAAAAGCCCGGTATAGCTGCCTTTGAAAGTCGGCGAGCCGGCCACCAGGACGTCGGCGCCCAGCAGCCGTTCGACGATGTTGCGCGCCGCCGGGTCGAGGTCGCCGAGGCGCCTTGCCTGCGGCAGGGACGCGCCGAGATCCTCGATGTCGAAGACGGCCGAGGCCGCGCCGATGCTTTCGGCGGCCTGCCCGACAATGTGGCTGACGAACGCCTTGGTCTTCGATGGCCGGGTCAAATTGCCCGACAGCCCCACAACGAGCTTCTTCGACATTCCTGGCTCCCTCTCAAGCGCTCAATTTTTTAGGATCTAAGGTCTAGCGATCTATTTAAGTCTAGAGAATTTGTAGAATTAAAAGAGCGAGAAAATTTCAAAAACAGGGCGGTGAGGGGACTGAGTTTGCGGCACATCGCCCGCAATTGGTTCATTCAACGCGGCTAGTGCGCCGGCGCAGCGCATCGACCAGCGATGCAAAGGCCTGCCAGCACCTTGTTCCGCGGGCTGCAGTGAGTCAGGCCAATTTGATTCAAATCCGGCTGTGGATATTCGCTTTTGGGTAAATCGAGGCGGTCATCTTGCCGGCCGGCGGGCAACAGGGAGAAGCCTATGACAAGCGACTTTGCCGCCGCACACCTCCACCTCGAACGAGCCTGCCATTATTTGAGCGGCGAGGACGAGACGAGCCGCACGGCTCGTGCGGCTCTGGATCTCCTGATCGATGCAATTGTCGCGGCGCAATACAAGCGGCCCACGGGCGACGTTGTGGAATTTCCAAGACCGGCAAAGCCGGGACAATCCGCAAGCGGGAACGGGTAATCCAACCGGCGGCGTCCCTTTGCTTCCGCCTGATCACATGAACCAGGTTGCCACCAGGCCGATCGTCGCCGAGAAGATGGCGACGGTCGTTGCCCAACCGAGTATATTGGTGCTGCGGCTGTTCACCTGGTCGCCCATGATCCTGCGGCTGTTCGTCATCAGCATGATGAGCAGCAGCAAGGGCGGCGTCGAGAAGCCTTGAACGATGCCGGACCAGACCAGCGCCTTCATCGGATTGAAGCCGAGAAAGTTCAGGCCGGCGGCGATCGCCGTAAAAAAGCCGATGGCGAGATAAAATTTGGGCGCCTCCCGAGCCCGGGCGTGCAGGCTGTTTTTCCAGCCGATGGCTTGTGCCACGTCATAGGCAGCGCCGGTGGTCATGACAGGAACCGCGAGGAAACCGACGCCGATCACGCCTGCTGCGAACAGGACGCTTGCGGCCTGGCCGGCGAGCGGGCGCAGCGCCTCCGCGGCTTGCGCGGCCGTGTCGATATCGTGATGGCCCGCCTTGTAGAGCGTAGCACCCGTCGACAGGATGATGAAATACATGATGAGATTTGAAAACATCATGCCGATGAGGATGTCCCGGCGAGAGCGACGGAGTTCGCTGTCGGTGGCGCCCTTCCTTTGGCTGAGCGTTGTCCGCCCCTGGGCAATCTCCTCCTCGACCTCCTCATTGGACTGCCACGTGTAGAGATAGGCGGACAGTGTCGTGCCGATGATGGCGACCAGGATCGACAGGAACTCGCGGTTGAATTCGATCCTCGGAAGCAGCGTCCCGCGCAGCACGGCCGCGGCGTCCGGCTTGGCCAGAATGGCGGCACCGACATAGGCGAGCAGCGCCAGCGCCAGCCAGCGAAAGATGTTGCGTATCAAAGTATAGGAGCCAAAAACCTGGAGGGCGAAGATGAGGGCGGCGACGAACACCACGATCAGCGGGATGGGAAGCGGCACGAATATGTTGATCGCGGCCGCCATTCCACCAAGATCCGCCGCTGCCTCAATGGTGTTTCCCACGAGCACACCCAAGAGCACCGACCAGAGCAGCCACCGCGGGTAGAAGTCCTTGATGACATGGAACAGTCCGCGCCCCGACACCTGGCCGAGCTTCGACGACAGGTAGACGACCGCGTACATCATCGGCAACGTCACCGGAGCCGTCCAGAGCAGGTCGGGTCCGAAACGGGCGCCGGCACTGGCGTAGGTGCCTATCGCGGAACAATCGTCGTCGGCCGCCCCGGTTATCAATCCGAGGCCGAGCGCTCGGCCTATGCCGCCTTTGCCCTCCTTCGGTGGGGTGGAATGGTCACAACCGGCCTGCCTCATTGCGACCGGACCGGGTTGCGAACGAAAGACGCGGCCTGCCATGCAACAATGCCAAGGATCGGTCGCGGCGCTGGTCTCATTTTGCTTCCTTCAACAACGTGCCCAAACCCCGCGTGCCGTGACTTGTTCCGCGACGACAGGTCAGGGGTTTTGTCTCAGGCAAAAAAGTTCGGGTTGACCGCTTCCGAACGCGAAGCGACTATCGGTGCGAGGCGAAGATCGCAGGAGGAAGTGCAATGGACGAGCCCGGTCAGTGGCGCCACATGTCGAGCGCGCCAAGGGACGGCAGCAGAATCCTTGTCACGGTTCGGCCGTCCGAACAGGGTCCGGCCGAGGTTGACATGGCTTACTGGGCCCGCGCCGATCAGTTCGGCAGCGAAGGCTGGCGCGCTTCCGATTCTTCTCCAGGACGCATCGTCGAGTATGCCGAACCGGAACTGAAGTGCTGGATGCCGCTGCCGTCGGCCAATCTCAGCAAGGGATCGATGCCGAGCCCCTGGGAAGGGGAAGATGTGCCCTTGGTGGATGGCTCGGGGATATGAGGCTGGGCGGGAAGGGTGGTTTTGATCGCTGGCGGGACAGCACCCCCCTCTGGCCTGCCGGCCATCTCCCCCTCAAGGCGGGAGAGATTGGCCCTCGTCGCGGCCTTCGCTAATCTCCGACGCTGCAAGAAGGGCGGGGCTGTTGAAGCTGCCGATCTCCCCCCTTGAGGGGGAGATGTCCGCAGGACAGAGGGGGTGTGAAGGAACGCCAACGTCCCGGTTGGCCCTCCTCGTCAGAACAGGAATGCGGCCGTAGCGGGGTTCGGGCCGGTGCGGCCGTCGGTCGAGTCCATGCCTCGGATGAGCTCAAGGTCTTTCGCTTCCAGTTCGAAGTCGAAGACATCGAAATTGGCGGCGATGCGGTCCTGGTGGATCGACTTTGGAATGACGATCAGTCCTTCCTGAAGGTGCCACCTGACGATCGTCTGCGCCACCGACTTGCCGTGTTTCCTGGCGATGCTTTCAAGCGTCGGATCGCTCAACAGTCGGCCGCTGCCCAGCGGGCTCCAGCTCTCGATGCGGATGTTGAGCTTGTCATGGAATTCGCGTTTGTCACGCTGCTGGAAGCGGGGGTGGAGCTCGATCTGGTTGACGGTCGGCGTGACGCCGGTCTCGCCGATGATCCGTTCGAGATGGTCCTGGTTGAAGTTCGAAACGCCGATCGACTTGATCCGGCCTGATTGCCTGAGTTCGATCAGCGTCTTCCAGGCCTCGACATATCTGTCCCGGCTGGGCACCGGCCAATGGATCAGGAAGAGGTCGATCTGTTCGATGCCGAGCTTGCTCATCGTCTCGTCGAAGGCGCGCAAGGCGGCGTCGCGCTGATGCGCGCCGTTGCGCAGTTTCGAGGTGATGAACAACTCGCTTCTCGGCACGCCGGCCGAGCGGATTGCCTGCCCGACACCTTCCTCGTTCTGATAGCCTTCGGCGGTGTCGATCAGTCTGTAGCCGGCCTCGATTCCCCAGCGCACCACCTTGGCGGTGATGGCTGGATCGACCTGCCACACGCCGAGGCCGATTTGCGGAATGGCGGAGCCGTCGTTCAATCTGATTTGTTCAGGTCTATTCAGGGTAATCTGTTCAGGCATGTTCAGGTCCTTCTGCATCGTTCCGCCCGGCGCACGCTCTATCTAGTCTGGATGGCCGCGAAAGCCAGTCGATATCAGGAGAATGTGAGGAGACGGACGTGAAGCGCTGATCCTCCGCTTCGGGCCGACAGCTCTCTGTGACCCACGGACTCCAGGGAACTCTATACAGGACGACCCCGCTGTCGCAGATTCTGTGGTATTCTGTGGACTATCCGAGGAGGCGACTGCGTTGACCAACAGCTTGGAAGCCGAAGGGGCAAGAGACTGGTCGCCCCTGCTGATCGCGGCAGAAAAAGGCGATGCGGAGGCGGTTCGATCGGAATTGGCGGCTGGCGCCGAGATCAATCAGTCGGCCGACGGCGGCTGGTCTGCACTTCACCTTTCAGCCCTCAATGACCGCACAGCGGTGGTGGAGGCGCTGATCGAAGACCCGGAAATCGACGTGAATTCCAGAAACAAGTGGAAGAGCACGCCCTTGAGCCTTGCGTCGGCCAAGGGACATTACGCGTGTATCTCAGTCCTCGTGAGACACCCCCGAATAGAGATCAACGCGCGAGCCGACTACTACGGCAGAACGGCTCTTATCGAGGCGGCGAAGAACGGGCATCTCGAAGCCGTCAGGTTGCTCGTGGAGAATGGCGCGGAAGTAAATCTGACCGACAAGACGGGGAGAAACAACGCGCTCATCGAGGCTATCAAGGGGCGGCACTACGAGATCGCGGAATACCTGCTGGATTCTGGGAAAGTGAGCTTTATCAACAAAGAGATGAGGCTAAACGCCCTGATCTGGGCTGGCAGCTGCCACAACCCTCAGCTTATCGAAAAGCTGGAAACCGCGATCCACAGTTTCTTCGACGGCAAATAAGGGCGTCGCCCTTACTGTCGCGGGCGCGTCCGTATCTCCCGTCAGGTCGACGCGCTCGATGGCGCAAACGGCCCCGCAGCGCTTCATATAAATTATTCAACCAAACGGTTGACTATCTCAAAGCCTGCATCTATATTCAACTATATGGTTGAATTACAAACACCTCAGATGGATGCGGTTTTTCACGCCCTTGGCGACGCCACCCGGCGGCACATGCTTCGCGATCTCGCCGATGGCGAGAAAACGGTAAGCCAGCTGGCGGAACCCTTCGCGATGTCGCTTGCGGCCGCCTCCAAGCACATCAAGACGCTGGAGAACGCAGGGCTTATTCGTCGAGAGGTGCGGGGCCGCACGCATCTGTGCCGACTAGCTCCCGGACCGCTGGCCAGCGCCCATCAGTGGCTCAGCTTCTACGAGCGCTTCTGGACGGGGCGTCTCGATGTTCTCGAACGCCTACTTCGCGAGGAAGACGCACGCAAAGCCCAGGAAGAGCCCAGGAAATCGCCCAACTCAGAAGAAGGAGACGAGCAATGAACCAGATGACAAGCATCGAAGCCTATGGCGAGCTGAGCGAGCCCGCCACGTTCACCATCCAGCGCCTTTTGCCCGGACCCATCGAGCGCGTCTGGGCCTATCTCACCGAGAGTGACCTGCGCCGGCAATGGATGGCAGCGGGCCAGATGGAAATGAAGGCGGGCAGCTCGTTCGAATTGGTCTGGCGTAACGACGAGCTGACCGACCCGCCTGGCCAGCGCCCCGCGGGCTTTCCCGAAGAGCATCGGATGGAGGGCCGGATCACCGAACTCGATCCACCGCGCAAGCTTTCCATCACCTGGGGAAACACCGGCGGCGTCTCCTTCCTACTGGAGCCGAAGGGTAGCGATGTGCTGCTCACCGTCGTCCATCGGCGCCTGCCGGAACGTCCAATCCAGCTCAACATCACCGCCGGCTGGCACATGCACCTCGACCTGCTGGCCGCCCGCCTGGCGGGCAAGACGCCGACCTCGTTCTGGGACGGCTGGAGCCGCCTGCGGGAAGAATACGACCGCCGCCTGCCGGCCTGATGACTTGCGGCGGCCATCCCTGAGGTCGCCGCCAACAACACGAAGCAACGATGAGCCGATGAAACGTGCTTGCATCCCGCAAGCCTGATGGAGGAAGTCATGCGTAAATTGATCGCTGGAATGAAAATTTCCGTCGACGGCAAGATGGAGGGGCCCGAGGGTTATGCCGATTGGGTCGACGCATGGTCGGACGAATACGGTCTGACGCCGCAAATCGACGCCTGCCTGCTTGGCAGCGTCATGTACGCCGGCTACGAGCGCTACTGGAGCGCCATCCAGAACGAGCCCGACAAGCCGCTGCCGATGACCGGCAAATTGCCGAAGCCGGCCGAGCTCGAATGGGCCCGCTTCGCCGCGCAGACCCCACATTATGTGCTGTCGAACACAATGACTTCGGCGGCTTGGCCAAAGACGCGTTTCGTGCGGAATTTCGAGGATATCGCTGCACTGAAACAGCAGCCCGGCAAGGACATCTACCTTATGGGCGGTGCCCAAATTATCGCGAGTCTTATCGATACCGGGCTGGTGGACGAGCTCAGGCTGATCGTCTATCCGCTGCTCGCCGGCGAAGGAAAGCCGCTGTTTGGGACGGCGAAAAATCGTCGTGGGCTCGAACTGCGCAAGGTCGAACAGCTGTCGGACGGCCGCGTCGGGCTGGTCTACGGGATCGGCTAAAGCGACGCGCCTTAGGTTCTTCTTTATGCACGTCGTTATCGCAAAACCGCCGCACATCCTCGGGTCAAGCCCGAGGGCATGCCTTTGCGCGACATCCATTAGCGCTAACGTCAGGCAACGATACCGCGGCAGGCCCAGGCGACATTGCCAAAGGACCTCGGGCCGTCGGGCCGTCCGGCCTCATAGGCGTCGCGCATGGCGGCGTCGGTGCGCGCCCGCTCTTCCGGGTTAAGTGTGACCACATACTTGCCGAGTGGCCCTTCGCCGGCGGCAATCGGCGCCCAGTAATCGTCGAAGTTTTGATAGTCCATGCGGATCATCAGCTCGGTCTCCGTAACGTCGCGGAGACCCTGCTCGACAAAGGTCCGTTTCATTTCACCCGGCTGCATCATCGGCTGCGTGCAATAGCGGGCGCGCAGCTGGCGCCCGCCTTCACTGAGCACCGCCACAGTGTCGATCATCATGCGCATCCCCGGCATGCCGCCGAGATGGTCCCATACCGTCGCCGCGACCACGCCGCCCGGCCGCACGACGCGGCGCATCTCAGCGACTGCCTTGCCGGCTTGGGGCACGAAATGGAGCACGAGCAGCGCCAGGGCACGGTCGAACGCGCCGTCCTCGAAGGGCAGGGCGCAGGCATCCGCCTGACGGATTTTTATCCGCGGATCGGAGTTGCGCCGGATTGCCTCCTCGACAAAAACGGCCGAAAAGTCGATCGCAGCGACCTCACGGAGGTCAGCGGCCTTGACGAGCGCGAAGGTCAGGCTGCCGGTACCGCAGCCGACGTCGAGGATCTTTTCGCCGTCCTTGAGGCCCGCGAAGCCGATGAACAGCGGCGCGAGCCTTTGGCTCCAGCGGCCCATGAGCTGCTCATAGCCGGCAGCATGGTGAACGTTGAAACTTGAAGTCATCGAAGGCTCCTCCCAAGGCCGTATGCTAGACTTCGGCGGCCGCTGACGAAAGCCACTTTTGGCGCGTGTTGGTTCGGTCACCCGGGGCGCGCGAAGACATCGCCGGCCGGATTTGACAGCGCCGGCCAGCCAGTCTCCGTGCCTCGACCACCTATTCGGCGGGCAACCCGCGGCGTTTCAATTCGCTGCGCGGCACCGGATTTCCGACACGGAAGGCGAAGGAAATGACTTTCGTCGCGTCCGGATCGACCTCGCAACGAAAGCTCAGGTCGTACCACTGCCCGTTTGCAGGGAACGGCGCACTGGCGACGTTCATGACCGTGCCGGCCTTCAGCCGATACTCAAGCAAGCTGTCTGGGAAATAGGGGGGCGACGCGTGCACCAATTGCTGCGCGAGTTCCGTGTTGCAGAGCTGACCGATCCGCACGGCGCGCGGCACATTTTTCATGGCGGTTGTCGCTACCGGATCACCAGTTGCTGTTTGCGAGAACAATCTTTTCGCTTTTTCAAGCTTCAACGGTTTTTGCACTTTGGCGACATCCGCAGACTTGGGCTTCGGCGGCTGTGATGCGCCAGGCGGCGGAGCCTGGTCTTTTCCCTCGACCGCTGGCACGGCAGCTGGCTGCGCAAGATCTTGTTTATTGGGATCTTGCGGCGCCGGCGGTTGTTCCGAACCATCCTCCGCACTGTTGCCGTCCAGAGACTTGCGAGGACCGTCGTCCTTCTCACCGAATTGGAAGACAGGTCTCTGCGCGGCGACCTCACGGCTCGCCGGGGTCTCGACCTTTGCTTCCGGCGGCTTTTCGGGCTTGGCCGGTTTCGCCGGAGGCGGAGGTTTGGCTTTCTCCGATGGTTTGGGCGGCGGCACCAGATCCACCCCGATGGCCTGCTCCTTCTGCGGTTGCGGGGGCGACACCGGCAGTGCGGACAAAAGAAGCGCGGCGGCGAGCAAATGCACGACCGCGGAGGCAGGCAAGGCACACCTGAATACCCGGCGCTGATCCCGTATCTCGTCCCTCATCGTGACCGGTGTGTGGAATGAAATATTGGCGGCATCAAGCATCGATGCCGCCAGACGTCGAAATAACCCGTTGCGAAATCGAAAGTCGGCGGCTGCAATACGGCGCGTCATCCAATCGTCTGGCGTCGGCGTCCGCGCAGGGGACCGGGCCAGCAGCAGATGCAGCAAGTCGTCATTTCAGGCGGCTAGCAGGCAGGCCCTGCCGTCACTGTGTCGCCGGTTGAAATCACAGGGAAACCGATAGCCCGCCGTCAACCGCCAGCACGTGCCCGTTGACGTACGCGGCAGCGTCGGAGGCGAGAAACACCACGGCTCCGCCGAGCTCCTCAGGCTGGGCCCAGCGGCCCGCGGGGGTTCGTGCCTCGACCCATTTGGTGAATGCCTCGTCGCGCATAAGTGCGGTGTTGAGCTCGGTGGCGAAATAGCCGGGGGCGATGGCGTTGACGGTGATGCCGTAGCGGCCCAGCTCAGCGGCAGTGGAGCGTGTAAGCCCGTGCAGGCCCGCCTTTGCCGCCACATAGGCGTGAATGGTGGGACGGCCAAGGATCGCTGCGACCGATCCGGTGTTTATTATGCGCCCGAACTTGTTTGGCAGCATCAGGCGCACCGCGTCGCGCATCATGCGGAAGCAAGCCGACAGATTGACGGCAACCACATGGTTGAAATCGTCGTCCTGCCATTCGACCAGCGGTTTACGATGCTGGATGCCGGCGTTGTTGACCAGAATATCGAGGCGGCCGTGGCGTTCGACGATTCCTTCGAGCGACGCCCTTGAGATCGCTGCGTCGGTGACATCGAACGGCAAGGCTTCTGCACCGATCCTTTCGGCCGCCGCGGAAAGGGCGGCCATGTCGCGGGCATTGACGATCACCGTCGCGCCGTTTTCCGCAAGTGCCTTGGCCATGGCAAAACCGAGACCACGCGAGGCACCCGTGACCAATGCGACACGGCCTTTGAGCGAGAACAATTCCGGCATTGAGATCCCCTATGAAAAGGGCGGGAGTTTCCTCCCGCCCAAAAGCACTATTTGGCGACGCAGGTGTCGGCTGTCTCCGGAGTGCAGACATCGAGGCCCGTGTAGGTCGGGTCGGCCGGCGGAGCCTTACCCTCCTTCATATCCTTCAGCGCCATCATCGTCTTGTAGCCCATCTCGAATGGCCGCTGGCCGACCTGGCCAAGGGAGAAACCTTCCTTCATCTGGTCGATCTGTACCGGAAGCGTATCGGCAACGACAAGGGCCAGGGCCTTCGAGGCGATCTTGTCCTTGTACGGTGCGACGGCGGCGCGGTTGGCATCAGGGATGAACTGCGGGAAGCCGCCGGTTGGGACGAACGCGTCGAGGTTCGGATTTTTCGCCATGATATCCTCGAACTGTTGCACCGAAAGCGGGAAATCATCGTTGGTGTAGAGTGGACAGCCTTCGATTTCGGTCCAGCCGTTCTGGCCCGTCAGCCGGTCCCCGGGCGAGGCTGCCGATTTGGTGCCCGAAAGCGTATCGCGAATGCCTTGCATGCGCTCGTTGTGGTTGGCCGCCGCGGCGCCGCCGGACTGGATGCAGATCGTGCCGCCTTTTGGCTTGATCTGCATGACAAGCTTGGCAAGGTTCACGCCGATTTCGTAATTATGCGTGCCGATATAGGCAACGCGCAGATCCTTGTTTTCGGGCAGGAGATCGGAGTCCCAGGTGAGGACCGGGATGCCGGCATCCTTGGCGGCCTGCAGCGCAACCGCCATCGCGGCGGCGTTCGACGGCGACACGGCGATGCCGTCCACCTTCTTGGCCACCAGATCCTGGACGATCTGCACCTGCTCGTCGCCGCCGCCATGTTCGCCGGGGCCGATATACATGCACTCCACTGCGCCTTTGGATTCGGCTTCGGCCTTCTTGCAGCCGTCGCGTGCCTGGTCGAAGAAAGGATTGTTCATGTTCTTCGGCACGAGGGCAAAAGTGTATTTCGCCTGGGCGCCGGAAACGGCGAGCACCATTGCGCCAAGCGCGACGGCGGCCGTCAGCAGATGTTTTTTCATGTGACGTTCTCCTCCTTGGTGTGATCCCGCAAGCCTCCCGCCGGCGGGTTTCTAGCGGCGTTTTTTGGGCATCAAGACTGCCAGCGACGCGGCGAGAATCGATTTGCCGCCGGTTTGCATGCCCAAGAGAACCGCAAGAACGATGAAGGCGCCGACGAAGGCACCCTGCCAGTTTGAATCGATGCCGGCCATCAGCAGCGCATTTCTGATCACCTCGAGGAAGGCCGAACCGATGATTGCACCGAACGCCGTGCCGGCGCCGCCCATGAGGCTGGCGCCGCCAATGACCGTCGCGGCGATCACGCGCAGCTCATAGCCCTGGCCCATGGCATTGATGGCCGAGCCGTTATAGCCGAGGAGCAGGAGCGAGGCGAGAGCGGCGGTGAAAGCCGAGAAGACATAGGCCTGGAATTTGATCCAGTTGACCGGAACGCCGGTGAGCCGTGCCGCCTCTTCATTGCCGCCGATGGCGAAGAGATGCCGGGCCCAGGCTGTGAAGTTGAATACGAAGCCGACAATCAGGGCCAGGATCACCATGGTCCAGAATTGCGACGACAGTTCTGGTATCCAATGCGGTGCCCAGTCGTTCGGACCGTGCCGCGGCCATTTCCACTGACCGATCGCCTTCACGATCGGAGCATCGGGCCCGAACTGGTAGAGCATCTGGTTGGCCGAGAATACGACCGCCAGCGAGCGCGCGACGGACAGCATGCCGAGGGTGACCACAAAGGACGGCATCCCGACATACGCGACAAAGAATCCGTTGACCGCGCCACAGGCCAGACCGGAGAAAAGGCCCATGGCGAAGGCGACGTACCAGGGATAATGCCAGGTGAGGAACAGGCCGGCGACGATGACCACGAGACCCATGACGGAGCCGACCGACAGATCGATACCGCCGGTGATGATGACGATCGTCATGCCGAGCGCCATGATGCCGAAAGGTGCGAAGTTGCGCGTCACATTGGCGACGTTTTCAGACGTGCCGAAGCTCGGCTCCATCGCAGTCATCAACATGACGAGCGCGATGAGCGCGATCGTCACCCAGAAGGGCTGACTTGAAATCACGCGTTGGAGAACTGTTTTTTCCTTGGTCGGGACGAAATCCGACATGGCCGGCCGGCCATGTTCTTCGACTGAGCCCTGAACACCAACTGACTCCTGAACACTATTCGCCACGGATGGCCCCCGTTATCAGTCCAGTGATTTCCTCGGGCGATGTTCTGTCGGCTGGCTTGTCGGCAACTTTCGAGCCCCGCCTGAGGACGATAATACGATCTGCCACGGCGAACACGTCAGGCATTCGGTGACTGATCAGCATGACGCCGACTCCTTGTGCTTTGAGGCGTCGGATCAGTTCGAGTACTTCCGCCACCTGGCGCACGGAGATAGCGGCCGTTGGTTCGTCCATCAGCACCAGCTTGGCATTTGAAAGTCGGGTCCGCGCGATGGCGACCGCCTGGCGCTGCCCACCCGACATCTTCCTGACGAGGTCGCGCGGCCGGGTTTCCGATTTGAGTTCCTTGAACAGCGCTGCCGAGCGATCGATCATCGCCTGCTTGTCAAGAATCCTGATCGGCCAGAAGCCCTTCTTGATCTCGCGCCCCAGAAAGACGTTCTGCGCGGCCGTCAGATTATCGGCGAGCGCCAGGTCCTGATAAACAACTTCGATTCCTTTGGCGCGGGCCTGCACGGGCTGGTGGAAGTGGCACACCTCGCCCTCGACTACAATTTCGCCGTCGCTCGGCGGGAAATTCCCGGCCACGGTCTTGACTATCGTCGACTTGCCGGCGCCGTTGTCCCCCATCAGACCAACGACTTCGCCTCGCTCCACCTGGAAGCTAACGTCGGTCAGGGCCTGGATAGCCCCGAAATTCTTGGAGACGTGGCGAACCTCAAGCACCGGCATCGCGGTCCTCCCGGGACAACATTTATCGGTCTTGTCCCTGGTCAATGCACAGCAGCTAATCAGCGAAACGTATTCAACACAATCATTTATTAGGTCAGGCCTCCCGGCCGTAACGCGCCTCGTCCGAGTGTGACTTGTGGCTGCTGCAGAGCACCGAGGCGCTCGGCCGATCCTTACAACAGTCACCAGGCGATCCTCAGGCTTGCGCCGCTTCATATCCGTTTCGGGTGAAATGAGTGGGCCTTTTGCGAGCGGTGCCAACGCCTCGGGTATGCAGCGCGGCAGAACACGTCATTCAAACACACGAGGACAGTGGCCAAGCCTGTCCCTAGCGTGCGTCGGCCAGAGCGCATGTCAGGAGATGAACCCGCATCCGGGGGAGGCGAGGGTCAAGTGTTGAAAGTCCGCTCCTCAACGGCGCTGCACGAGAGGGATATTCGGTCATGAATTTCAAAGGTTTGATCAAGCGTGCCGAGACTGTGGAGAAAGCGTTCAAGGAGCTCGAAACCGATTTGGCGGATGCATTCAGCGAATGTCTCAATGTGGATGATCAGTCGCCGCTGGACGACGTCACTGTGCCAGAGGAGACTGTGTCGGATGAGAATCTCGCGGCAATGGATGACAGCTCGCAACTAGAGGCCAATGCGGATGCCTTCGAGACTGCGCGGCGGCTGACCCCCCATACGCAAACCCGGCTGGCTGCCTTGAGTGCGGTCGATGGGCTCTTTCACGACGCGCAGGAGTATCTGGGGGAGATCAACGCGAAACTGTCGGAGATCGCGACCTCGCATCATCTGACAGGCGAATTCCTAAAACTCCTCCACGGCGACATTCTTCGCGCCAACGAATTGGAGCTGGCAAATACCGGCCTGACCGCGCAGCAAAGAGTGCTGTCCGAACAGCTCCACGATGCGACCAGAAAGCAGCGCGAGCGCGACAGCGCTATCGAGGCGCTGCAGCAGCACGAGGCGAGCCTGGTCGAGGACAAGGAGGCACTTCGCGGCGCGCTGGCGGCGGCAAGGCTGGAACTCGTCGTGGCAGGCAATGCGAGCGCAAAACGCGAAGCCGAGTTCGGCGAGCTTGTCAAAACGCTCTCGGCCAGAGCCGTCGAGGCCAACAGGCGCTCGCGCGAGAACGAGATGCTGCGGGAGAAGCATGTCAGCCTGTCGATCGACCTCGACAAGGCGCTGAAACGGGAGGCCGAGGCCCGGCACAGGCTGGATGAACTCTCGACTGTCCATGCCAATGATGCCGCGCAGGTTTCGGAACTGCTGGCTGCGCTTGGCAAGAGCGAGAAAGAGGAGATGCGGCTGCAGAAATCGCTCGATATGGCGCAGGCAAAGCTATCGGAAATAACGGAAGCGGCCCGCCTCAGGGACGGTGACAGGGAAGCCGAGCTTGCACGCAGTGTTGCGGAGATGACCGGCTTGCGTTCCGAAATCGAGGATCTTCGATCGCGACTGGAGGCCGCCTCCAACCAGAACAGCGACGCCGCCAGCGAGATCGCCAGGCTCAAGGCCCAAGCGAGCGACGCGGTGGCGGAAAAGCAAATTGTCGAGCAAAAACTGTCTGCTCTCACGAAGGAGAGCGAAAACGACAAGATGAACCTTTCCGCGATCAGCGCGAATTTTTCGCAGCTTTCCCTGCAGCAGGCCTCCGAACAGATACAGTTCGACGTCCAGAGGCAGGAATGCGAGGATCTGCGCGCCGAAGTCGCGTCGCTTCAAGCCCGGGTCAAGGAACTGTTGCCCTACGAGCGGCTCCACAAGGTTACCAACGCCAGACCGCGTGAAGACGGCGTGGTCGAGATCACCGCCGCGGTGGCGGAGAAGGCCCGCGCCAGCAGACGGCGCCTCCGCCTGCGTGCTGCATCGTAGCTCAGCGCGGCTGTCTGAATTTCGACTGGTGCGAAGCGGACATCCGTCAATGGATGGCGGTCGAGCGTGAGACTGGCCTTCCCTGCGTCGGCCTGCGATAGTGCACGCCGGTGAGGCGGAGGGGGCTGAGCATGCGGCTATTCACAAACCGGAATCACCTCCGGTGGAGGATGTTGGCCTTCATCGCCATCATGGTGCTTTTGCCGAAAGCGGCGTCGGCCGATACCATCCCACCCGACAGGATCGCCGCAGCTCTGTCGAAGCTCGAATTGCTTGCCGAAGGCGCCGTCGCGAACGGTGCCGTACCGGGTCTGGCCATCGGCGTCGTGCATGGCGACGAGGTGATCTTCCTCAAGGGGTTCGGGCATCGCGAGGCCGGCAAGCCGGAGGCAGTCGACGCCGACACGGTGTTCCAGATCGCCTCGCTCTCCAAGCCGGTCTCCGCAACCGTCGTGGCGGCGCTGGTCAGCGACGGGATCGCTTCGTGGGATTCCAAGATCGCCGACCTCGATCCGGCCTTCAGGCTCGCCGAGCCCTATCCGACCAGCGAACTCACGGTCCGCGACCTGTTTGCGCACCGCAGCGGGCTTCCCGGCACGGCAGGCGACGACCTCGAGGACATTGGCTATGACCGCGCGGAGATCCTGCGTCGCCTGCGGTTCGTGTCGCCGTCATCGAGCTTTCGTGCGGGCTATTCCTACAGTAATTTCGGACTGACCGAGGGTGCCGTCGCGGCCGCGAAGCCGACAGGCAAATCATGGGAAGAGGTGGCCGAAGAGAAGCTCTACCGTCCGCTTGGAATGGCCTCGACCAGCTCACGTCATTCGGACTTCATCAAGCACGCCAACCGCGCCGAACTCCACGCCAAGATCGATGGCGCGTGGACAGCGAAGGTCCAGCGCTATCCGGATGCACAGGCGCCAGCAGGCGGCGTCAGCTCCACCGCACGCGACCTCTCGCAATGGATGCGCCTTGTGCTCGGCAACGGGGTCTACGCCGGCAAGAAACTCATTGCCGCCGATGCGCTGGACCAGACCCATATTCCCTTGATGGTTCGCGGCAAGAACCCCGTCTCCGGAGGCGAGGCCTTCTACGGGCTCGGCTGGAACGTCGAATTCGGCCGGCACGGGCCGATCTGGGGTCATGCGGGCGCCTTCAGCGCCGGCGCACGCAGCCTAGTGATGCTCTTCCCCGAGCAGAAGCTTGGCATCGTCGTCATCGCCAACGCCTTTCCGACAGGCGTGCCGGAGGGACTGTCCGACAGCTTCGCCGATCTCGTCTTCGACGGAACGCTGGGCAAGGATAAGGTAAAGGCATGGAATGATATCTATGCCGGCATGTTCGGCCCGGTGATTGCGGCGGCCAAGGCCACCTATGCCGCGCCACCTTCTCCGGCAAGTCCGGCGGTGCCGGCCAGTGCCTACGCAGGCCGTTATTTCAACGACTTCATCGGCGATGCTATTGTGTCAGGCGAAGGAGACGCCCTTGTCCTCAAGGTCGGGCCCGCCGGTGCGCGGTCCTATCCACTGAAGCATTTCGACCGCGACCTCTTCCTGACCTTCCCCGATGCCGAGATGCCAGACAGGCCCTCGGCCATCAGCTTTGCCGTCGGCCCCGACGGCAAGGCGTCGGCCGTGACTGTCGAGTTTCTCGACGACAATCATCTCGGTACGCTGCAACGCGTGGGGGATTAGCCGCCGCGGGGCGGGCGAGCCTTTGCCGGTTCAGACTGCCGGGCCGAACTGGAGCAATTTGAAGCAATCGCTACTGCCCGACGTCGCCTGCGTCAGGAAGGGTTTCGACCGGTCCATCCATTCCTGGTGCGATCTGGCATCGGCTTCGATCTCGTTGGCCGGTGCAAGCTTGACGAAGCCGCGCCCCTTGCTGAAAAGCCAGCACGCGCGGCCGAGAAACCGCCTGCTGCGCTGGCGCAGGAGGTCGGCATCATAAAAGACGTCGAGCACCTCCTGCCTGATCTTCCGCTCCTTTTCGGGATTGGCGATCGCAACCTCGATCGGCTCGCCGCCGATCGCATCCTGCAGGTCCTTGTAATCCAGGGCGATCTGGGTGGTGGCATATTTGATATCGCTCTCGTCCCGGACGATGTTGAACCATAGCGTTGGGTTGAGCTCGTTGACGACGAACGATGCTTCGAAATCGCGCGACAGATTGAGAATATCGAACCCCTGAACATCGACGTCGCGCTCGACCAGAAGGATCTGCGAAACCTGCTTGGCGAGCGCCGTTCCGTGGGCGCTGACGGCGGCATTGTTGCCGCCGAGTTCCGGGCTGACATAGGCGCCGCCATCATCCAGCAGCGCATCGAATTCGCCGAGGGCCTCCACGACAGCGCTGGCGCGGGCAACACGCGCCGCCAGTTTGGCGAGAACCTGCTGGAGCTCCGTTTCGCGTTTGCGCTGGTCCTGATAGTTCTGCTGGAAAAAGAAGATGAACAGGGACACGCCAATCCCGATCAGGATCACGCCCAGCTGCGAAAAGATATTGCGATAATATTCCAGCAGCTTTTCACGATGGCGTACGTCGTCACGCACACTGTGCGCCACGCGAAGATTGACGATCAGCGAAACGATCAGGAGCCCGGCACCGACCAGGATCAGGCCGCCGATCAGCAGGTAGCCGTGGCGTGAGTTGAAGTCCATTCCTTTGCCGCGCTCCCCGAAACCCCAGACGGGCGCAGACTAATACCATTCCGCTTCAACACCTACGTTTTCATAGGGCGCCGGCGACGGATCCCCGCCATTCGGCCAATGTTCTTACAGCCAGGACTATGCTCACCATCCGCCTCGTTTCGTAGCGGTCTTCTCGCAGCCGGATTCAGGCCGCGTGCTTGGAACCAATGACGGGCGAGACTGTTCAGCTATGACTTTGATCCGACGCTGGCGTGCCCGGCCTGGTTGGGCATGCGGCGATCTTGAGGAGTTCTCATCATGAAGATTTCGTCCAGATTTCGTTCAGTCGCGGTTGCCGTCATCACTGCGGCGGCAGTTAGCTTTGCCAGCGTCGCGCATGCCGACAGCGGTACGATCCGCTTCGCCGTCTACAAGGCGGCCTTCTTCATCGGCGGCTCCGGAGGCGAGGGCACACTGACCTTCCATGGTCGCCGATATCCCATCTCGGTCGGCGGCATCTCGGGCGGCCTCGCCTTCGGCGCCTCCAAGACCTATTTCAAAGGTACCGTGCGCCACATACGCCACGCCCGGGATGTGACGGGGGTGTACGGTGCAGCGGGCGGTGGCGGCGCGCTCGGCAAAGGGGCCCAGGTGATCGTCATGACCAATGACAAGGGTGCCCAACTCGAACTCACGGGCAGGCAGGTAGGCCTGCAAGTCAATGCCGATCTCAGCGGTATGAGCATCTCGCTGAAATAACGACAGTCCCTACATTCGTCATTCCCTGGATGGGCCGGATTTGGCCGCTCCAAACCGCAGCCCATCCATCAAGAGCGACACCAATCGGCGCGAGCGGTCGCGCCAGTCCTTGGTGTCCGGGGCCGAATAGATGCCGCCCAGCGCATGCAGCACGTCGGAGGCATCGACGTCGCCGCGGATCGAGCCGTCGGCGACCGCGGCATCGATCAGCCGCCGCAAGGCGAGTGTCACCCTGCCCGAAACGTCGGAGAACAGGGTTGAGTTGGTCGTGAGCAGGATGCGCAGGCTTGTCGACAACCCGCGCTTGGTGGCGATGTAGTCGACGAAGCGCTGCATCCATTGTTCGAGCGCCATGTCGGGCGCATGATCGTGGGCGAGCTCGTCGGCCGCCTGGCACAGTCCTTCCACTTCGCGCCGGTAGACCACCTCGACCAGATGCTCGCGGGTTGGGAAATGGCGGTAGAGCGTGCCGATGCCGACGCCGGCCTGGCGCGCAATCTCCTCCAGCGAGGCATCGACGCCATTCTCGGCAAAGGCTTTTGCCGCGACCTCGACCAGCGCGTCGCGGTTGCGCTGCGCATCGGCGCGCAGCGGTTTTGCACCGGCGGCTTCGGCCTTGTCTCGAGGTATCACGGGCGGCTCCGCGGCCAATTTCTTCTCCAGTGTCGATCCGAAGCATAACTGGATAGGCAGGCCCCGTTTCAACAACGCGGACGCTTCCACCTTCGCTACGTCTCCGACAAATATAATCGCAAGTAAATATAATCACAGGATCGATTCTGGGCCGGTGTTCCGGCAGGCGAGGCATCGTGCCCGCCTCCGGTGCACGGCCGGTGGATGACGACGGAGGAAATTTCCTCGCGGCCGGCACTCCTCATCTGTTCGGCCGATGCCGTGGGGCAAAAATGAGCCGACATTGAGCACGATCCCCTCAGGATCATTGGACTGTCCTGCCCCTACAGACAGTTCAGAGAGCACCACCGGCTTGGGCCGGTGGTGCTTTTTTGTCTCCAGGCATGACGGCTGGCTGCCCTGCCAATTTTCTCCAATTTCGATCAATTTCGATCCTGGGCTTGAACAGGGCGGGGCAGGCCCTTAGGTAATAAGCGGAGGCGCCTCCGATTGTGAAGCGCCTTTCTCATGTAATCACGGGATCGGGGTATGTCACGTCTTTCGACCTCACAAGCCGCGGCCTTCCCCGAGGTCGCACCAAGTCAGGCGCCCCCCCTCTGCCCTGCCGGGCATTTCCCCCAAGGGGAAGATAGCCTTCACCTAGCCATAAGCTGACCTTGCCGCTCGCCGGCCGGGCACCAGATCATCCCCTTCCGCGTCAAGCAACTGGAGCCAGACGCCCCATGACAAGCAAAACCCGAACTCCAATCCAACTTCAAATCAACGGACATCGACATGAACTGGAGGTCGAACCGCGCGTTACCCTGCTCGACGCCTTGCGCGACCATCTCGGCCTGACCGGCACCAAGAAGGGCTGCGATCAGGGCCAATGCGGCGCCTGCACGGTGCATATCGACGGCCAGCGCGTGCTGGCCTGCCTGACGCTTGCCACTCAGGCTGAAGGCAGGGACATCACCACCATCGAAGGGCTTGCCGGGAAGGATGGCACGCTGCATGCGGTGCAGGCCGCCTTCCTCGAACAGGATGCCTTCCAGTGCGGCTATTGCACGCCGGGCCAGATCATGTCGGCGGTCGCCTGCATTCGCGAGGGCCATGCCGGCTCCGACGAGGAGATCCGCGAATACATGGCCGGCAATCTCTGCCGCTGCGGCGCCTATCCGCACATCGTCGCCGCCGTGCGCCAGGCGGCGGTGGAGGCCGCATCATGAGAGACTTTTCGTATCTCCGCGCCGGCTCCGTCGACGCAGCGCGTGAGGCAGCAGCGCTGCCCGGCGCCATGCTTTTGGCCGGTGGCACGACGCTTGTCGATCTCGCCAAATGCGGCGTTGCCGAGCCTGAGACCGTGGTCGACATCACCCATCTCAGGGGACTGGACACGATTGCCGTCGATGACCGGGGCGCGACGATCGGCGCGCTGGCAAGGATGAGCCGCGTCGCCGACCATGCCGATATCAAGAGCCGGTTCCCCGCCGTCTCGGAGGCGCTGTGGCAGGCGGCATCGGCGCAGTTGCGCAACATGGCGACGATTGGCGGCAATCTGATGCAGCGTACGCGCTGCCCCTATTTCCGCGATCCCTCGAATTTCCCCGCCTGCAACAAGCGCTCGCCCGGCAGCGGCTGCTCGGCGATCGGCGGCGTCACCCGCGGCCATGCCGTGCTGGGCACCAGCGAGGCCTGCATCGCCACCTATCCCGGCGACCTGGCTGTTGCACTCGTCGCCTTCGACGCGATCGTCCATCTCGGCGACCGCCAGGTCGCCGTCGATGACTTTTTCCTGCTGCCGGGCAGCACGCCCGACAAGGAACATGCGATCGAACCCGGCGAGATGATCACGGCAATCGGCATTCCCGCTTCGGCCGCCGCCCGCCGCTCGACCTATCTCAAGGTCCGCGACCGCCAGTCCTATGAATTCGCTGCGGCAAGTGCTGCGGTCGGCATCGAATTCGAGGCCGACGGAAGGACAATTCGCGATCTGCGTGTCGCGCTTGGTGGCGTCGCCACCAAGCCATGGCGCGCCCATGCCGTCGAAGAGGCGCTGAAAGGCAAAGTGGTCGAGCCGGAGGTCGTCAGGCAAGCCAGCCTGCTTGCCGTCGAGGGCGCCGTCGACCATGGCGCCAACCACTACAAGATCGAACTGGCGCCGCGCGTCGTCGCCCGCGCCATCCTCAAAATGGGAGAAACGGCATGACCGTTCACGAGTTGAGAACAAGACCCGGCGATGCCAAACGCGGCGACGCTTCGGACGGTGCCGTCCTCGCCGATCAGGTCGGCGGCCGGCTGTCGCGCGTCGACGGCCCGGCCAAGATCACCGGTGCCGCCAAATACGCCGTCGAGCAGCAGCTCGAGGGGCTTGCCCATGCGGTGCTGGTCGAGAGCACCATTGCCGCCGGCCGGGTGCGTTCGATCGACACCGCGGCGGCCGAAGCCGCGCCCGGCGTGCTTCTGGTGCTGACGCCCGACAATATCCTGCCGCTGAGAACCGCGACGGACTGGCTGGGCACGCCGCCGCCGGACGTCGCCTATTGCCCGCTGGCGCGCGACATCACCTTCAGCGGCCAGCATGTTGCGGCGGTCATCGCCGAGAGTTTCGAGCAGGCGGTCGCAGCCGCGGCGCTGGTCAAGATCGCCTATGACGAGGCGCCTGCGATCGTCGACCTCAGCGATCCAAAGGCCGGCGACGGCATCCCGGTCGATGCGATGACCAAGGAATGGGGCGAGGCGGAGCCAGCGTTCGCCTCGGCTCCGGTCAGGATCTGCAACGCCTACAACACGCCGCGCGAATACCAGGCGCCGATGGAGCCGCATGGCCTGATCGCAATGTGGCAGGGCGACCAGCTGACGGTCTGGGAGCCGAGCCAATGGCTCGACGGCATGGCACGGACCTACGCCGAATGGTTCGGCGTGCCGTTCGAGAATGTGCGCCTTGTCTCGCCCTATATTGGCGGCGGCTTCGGCTCCAAGGCGTTTGCCTACGGCTACGGCGCGGTGGCGGCGGTCGCCGCGAAAATGCTGGGACGGCCGGTGAAGCTGGCGGTCACCAGGCCGCAGACCTTCACCGCCTATGGCGGACGGGCGGCGACGCGCCAGACCGTGGCGCTCGGCGCCAATGCAGAGGGCCAGATCCAGTCGATCGTGCATCGCGGCGTCAACGAGACCTCGGTCGATGGCATGTGGGTCGAGCCGCTCGGCTCGGTCACCTCGGTCATGTACGCGACGCCGAATTTCTCGTCGCGGCAGAACGTCGTGCGGGTCAACACGGTGGTGCCGGGGGCGTTGCGCGCGCCGGGCGAGAACCCGAGCGCCTTCGGCATCGAAAGCGCCATCGACGAACTCGCCTATGAGGTCGGTATCGACCCGCTGGAAATCCGTCTCAGGAACTATGCCGAGCAGGATCCGCATGCGAAGAAGCCGTGGTCGACACGGCAGCTGCGCGAGGCCTTCGCGGCGGGCGCCGAAGCCTTCGGCTGGGCGAAGCGCAGTCCCGAACCGCGTTCGATGCGCGACGGCAGCCAGCTGATCGGCTGGGGCGTCGCCGCCGGCACCTATCCGGTGCGGCGCGCCTATGGCGAGGCGGTCGTGCGCATCCTCGCCGACGGCTCGGTCGAGGTCGAAAGCTCGTCGATCGACATGGGGCAGGGCACCTACACGATCCTGGCGCAGACGGCCGCCGAGGTGGTGGGCGTGCCGGCGGAAAACGTCGTCGTCAGGCTCGGCGATTCCCGCTATGCCCGTGCCGGCGTCACCGGCGGTTCGCGGTTGGCCGGGGTGATGACCGGCGCCGTCCACAAAGCGGCGAGTGCCGCGCTCGACCAGTTGATCGGGCTCGCCATCGGCGACCCGGCTTCGCCGTTCCATACGCTGCAGGCCAACACGCTCGTCGTCGCCAATGGCCGCATCGCCTCACCGCGCGGCAACGGCCCTGAAGTTTCGATCGCCGAACTGCTCAGCAGCGTCGGGCGCGAGCATATCGAGGCGAAGGGCGACACCATGCCGGCCAATTCGACGGTCGAGGACCGCTACAAGAACTACACCACCATAGCCATGGCGCTGCCGCACACCGAGGGCGACTATTCCCGCCACAGCTGGTGCGCGCATTTCATCGAAGTGCGCGTCGACGAGGACTTTGGCACGGTTCGTGTGTCGCGCGTGGTTTCGGCGCTGGATTCGGGCCGGCTCTACAACCCCAAGCTCGCCGAAAGCCAGTGGAAGGGCGGCATCATCATGGGCATCGGCCAGGCGCTGCTGGAGGAAGGCATCGTCGACCGCCGGTATGGGCGCATCGTCAACAACAACCTCGCCGACTATCTCATCGCCACCAATGCCGACATTCCCGACATCGAGGTGATCTCGGTCGGTATTCCCGATCCGCATTCCTCGGTGCTCGGCGGCAAGGGGGTCGGCGAGTTGGGTATCGTCGGCGTAGCGCCGGCGATCGCCAACGCGGTGTTCCACGCCACTGGGAAAAGGGTGCGGGATCTGCCGATCACGCTGGAGAAGCTGATTTAGGGCGAGACGCGGTGAGGCTGCCGATCTCCCCCCTCGTGGGGGAGATGCCCGGCAGGGCAGAGGGGGGCGTGAAGGATCGCCAGCGTTCAGTTCAACTTTGATGAGCTGAGAACCTTAGGTGGTGCGCGAACTGCTATTGTCCGATAGGCTGGAGGGACAGCGCCCCCCTCTGTCCTGCCGGACATCTCCCCCACGAGGGGGGAGATCGGCAGCTTCAACGCTCTGCCTTTTCCAGGCTCACCACGACAGGCTGAACGCCAGCTTGCCGAAATGCCGGCCGCCTGCCGCCATATGGGCGTAGGCCTCGGTCGCCTGGTGCTGGCTGTAGATTGTATCGATGACCGGATCGATACGGGCGGCGCCGATGGCGCGAGCCGCGTCGTGCAGGTCGGATACCGAACCGGTGTTGTTGCCCACCACCTTGAGCGCCTTGATGATGATCGGCAGCAGGTTCGTGGTGGCCTCGGCGCCGGTGACGAAGCCGATTGTGAACACCGTGCCGCCCGGCGCGGTGGCATTGATGGAGCGGGCGAAGGTGGCCGAGCCGCCGGTTTCGACGATCAGATCGGCGCCGAGGCCGTCGGTCAGCTCGAGCACCTTAGCGTCCCAGTCCGGTGTCTCACGATAATTGATAAGATGATCCGCACCCAAGGCCTTGGCGCGGGCCAGCTTTTCGTCCGACGACGAGGTGATGATGACCGTGGCGCCGGCGGCCTTGGCCAGCTGCAAGGTCAAGATCGAGACACCGCCGGTACCGAGCAGGACGACGACCGACCCCGGCCCGGCATCGGCAGCGCGAAGCGCATTCCATGCGGTGGTGCCGGCGATCGGCAGCGTCGCTGCCGCTTCGAAGGACAAATGCGCCGGCATCGGCACGACGGCATTGGCCGGCAGCGCGACATATTCGGCGAGTGAGCCGGGCAGTGTCAGGCCGCGCATCTCTCTGGTCTCATAAGGCCGCGGACGGCCGCCGACCCAGCGCGGCTTTGCATGGGCGATGACGCGGTCGTTGATGGCGAGCCTTGACACGCCCTCGCCGATGCCGACGATCTCGCCGGCGCCGTCGACGACGGGAATGAGCGGAAAGCTCGGACCTGGATAGTTGCCGCTCGCGATCGCGACATCGACAAAATTGAGGCTTGCGGCGCGCAGGCGAATCAGCACTTCGCCGCGCTGCGGTTCAGGCGTGGGAACGGTGGCCGCGCGAAACGCGTCCAGTCTCGGGGCAGTCAGTTCGATGGCTTTCATGTCTCACTCCGGTTGATCGGCCGATTGACGGGCCAAGGTGGGATTGAGTGAAACTAGCTGCTGCGCTATTGGTATATAATCCTCGGGTTTTACATTTGAGCTCTGCGCCTGGTGCAGCAATCGTACGAACCGGCAGCATTGGCCGAAATGGCCGCCTTCGCGGCAATCGCCGAAGCACGCTCCTTCACCAAGGCGGCGGCTCGCATCGGTCGCGACGCGACGATCCTGTCGCGGCGCCTTGCCTCGCTGGAAGAGCGGTTGGGCGTGCGCCTGCTGCACCGGACGACGCGAAGCGTGTCGCTGACCGAGGCGGGCTTGGAGTTCCTCGTCCGGGTCCGCGCCATCCTGGCCGCCGTCGACGAGGCCGAAGCTGCGGCGTCGGCGCATGCCGGCGGCGGGCCGCGCGGCGTGCTGCGGCTGGCGCTGCCCGGCTCGTTCGGGCGCATGTGGATCGGCCCGCTGCTGCCCCAGTTTCTCGCCGAATTTCCCGACGTCCGTATCGAGGCCGAGTTCTCCAACCGTTTCGTCGATCTCGTCGCCGAGAATTTCGATGTCGCCGTGCGTCTTGGCGCGCTGGAGGATTCGCGGCTGGTGGCGCGCAAGGTCGCGACACGGCGGCGGCTGCTGTGCGCCGCACCGTCCTACCTCGCCCGCCGGGGCACGCCGACTGAACCTGAAGCACTTCTGGAACACAGCTGTCTCGGCTTTTCGGGTTTCCAAACCTTTCCGGCCTGGGAGATGACCGACAGCACGGGACGCCGCGTCAGTATCGAGGTCTCCGGGCCGCTGGTCACCGACGATGCCGAAGTGCTGGTCGAAGCGGCCGTGCAAGGCGTCGGGCTGATGATGAGTACGGATTGGCTGGTCGGACGCGAGCTCGCCGACGGCCGGCTGGTGCCAGTGCTGGAGGACTGGACGCTTGCCGACGAAGGCGCCGTCTATGTCGTCATGCCTTCAGCCAAAGGGCAAGCCGCAAAGACACGTGCCTTCGCCGACTGGATCGGCAAACGCTTTGCACCGGTCCCGCCGTGGCGGAGGTGAGGGTGCTGATCTCCCCCCTTGAGGGGGAGATGTCGCCGAAGGCGACAGAGGGGGTCGCGGCGCGTGGAGCGTCAGCGCCGTCTCTCGTAGAGGAAGGCGTCGGCGATCTATGTGAGACGACCCCTCTGGCCGCTTCGCGGCCATCTCCCCCTCGAGGGGGGAGATTACGCGCTCAGCCGCCTCCGCCTCCACCACCCCGCTTGATGAAATGACCGAGCAGATCCATCGGCAGCGGGAACACGACCGTCGACGAGCGTTCGCCGGCGATGTCATGCAGGGCCTCGAAATAGCGCAGCTGCATGGCTTGCGGCTCCTCGGCCAGCATCTTGCCGGCCTCGACGAGTTTTGCCGCCGCCTGCTGTTCGCCGTCGGCGTTGATCACCTTGGCGCGCCGCAGCCGTTCAGCCTCTGCCTGCTTGGCGATGGCACGGATCATGTTCTCGTTGAGGTCGACATGCTTGATCTCGACATTGGAGACCTTGATGCCCCAGGCATCGGTGCGCTGGTCGAGAATCTCCTGGACATCGCTGTTGAGCTTGTCTCGCTCGGCCAGCATTTCATCGAGCTCATGCTTGCCGAGCACCGAGCGCAGCGTGGTCTGTGCCAGCTGGTTCGTGGCGGTCATGAAGTCTTCGACCTGGATCACCGCCCGCTCGGCGTCGACGATACGAAAATACAGCACCGCGTTGACCTTCACCGAGACGTTGTCGCGCGAGATCACGTCCTGCGGCGGCACGTCCTGGACCACCACTCGCAGGTCGACCTTCACCATCTGCTGCACGAAGGGGATGAGGATGATAAGGCCGGGGCCCTTGACCCCGGTGAAGCGGCCGAGCGTGAAGACCACGCCGCGCTGATATTCCCGCAGGATGCGAATGGCCGCGGACAGGAACATGACCACGACGAGCGCTGCTGCCAGATAGGCCACATAACCGATGATCATTGCCTTGCTCCATCGCTTCTCACATTGCGGCGCCGTATCGTCAGCACCAGACCCCTGACATCGGCCACCTCGACGCTGTCGCCCACAGCAAGCGGTTCGTCGGCTTTTGCCCGCCAGCGCTCGCCCCGGGCGAGCACGTGGCCCTCGCTGCCCTGCCAGTCGAGGACCTCCGCCGGCAGCCCCTGCATGGCCTGTGCGCCAACACGCGGAACGTTCTTGCGGGCCGCCCACAGATAGCTGCCGGTCAACAGCGCCAGGCCGAGCGTCAGGACGGCGGCGGTGCCGATAACGGCCCACGACATCTCGAAGCCGGGCCCCTCGATCCTGAGCAGCATGGCTGCGCCCAGCAGAAACGCAGCCACGCCTCCCAGCCCAAGAACCACAGTCGGGTTCAAGGCTTCGACGACCAGGAAGATGATGCCAAGCAGCATCAAGGCAAGGCCGGCATAGCTGATCGGCAGGAGATTGAGCGCATAGAGCCCGAGCAGAAGGCAAATCGTGCCGATCACGCCAGGCGCGACCGCGCCCGGGCTCGTGAATTCGAAGACGAGGCCATAGACGCCGACCAGCATCAGGATGACGGCGATGTTCGGGTCCGTGATGACGGCGAGAAGCCGGATGAGCCAGCCTGGCTCGAGCGTTTCGACCGGCAGCTCTTTCGTCGCCAATGCCTCTTTTTTGCCGGCGATCTCGACGGTCCGGCCATCGGCCAGTAGAAGCAGTTCGGTGGTGTCGCGGGCAACGAAGTCGATGACATGCTCCTGCAGCGCCGCGCCGGCCGACAGGCTGGCCGCCTCGCGCACGGCCTTTTCTCCCCATTCGGCATTGCGCCCGCGCAATTCAGCCAGGCTGCGGATCAGGGCAACGGCGTCGTTCGTCGCCTTGGCGATCATCACATCGCCCGCGGCTGCGTTCTTCTTGTCCTTGTCCGCCTCGGGGCCATCGTTCTTGCCGCCGTCGGGAAACGATGGCAGCGGGCCGCCCATCTCGATCGGCGTTGCCGCGCCCAGATTGGTGCCGGGCGCCATCGCCGCTAGATGGGTGGCGTACAGGATATAGGTTCCGGCGCTCGCCGCGTGCCCGCCGGCGGGCGCGACATAGCCGATGACGGGAACCGGCGAGGCGAGAATGCCGGCGATCATCTCGCGCATGCTGGTGACCAGCCCGCCGGGCGTGTCCATCTGCAGGATGAGAGCCTGGGCGTTTCGATCCGCGGCCACCGCCAGCGCTTCCTCGAGCTGCCTGGCACTCGCCGGACCGATGGCGCCGTCTATCTCGACGCGCAATACAATTTTCTCCCGGCCGTTCGCCTCTCCGGTTGCGGAAGAGGGACAAACGGCCGCAACAGCCACGAAAGCCGCGGCAAGCAGGACCGCACGCGCGAGTTTCACGCTCAAAGCTCCACATCTAGGAATATGGGCTGGATTTTGCCGAAATCCATGACGCTTCGCGGTGGGTGACGCAGCGCACGGTGCTGCTGGGCGTAGGCCTGTTCAGCGGCGGCTACGGCACCGAGAAGTTCCGCCAATCAGGCACGTTCCGCGGATGAGGTCGGCGGCCATACCTGACGGCGGCGGACCCGCCGCTAAGTCCAGTCGATTTCCCCGTGATCGGTTCTTGTCGTTATCGCCCCAGCCGGCAGCCGATCACAAAACGCGACGACGTTCAGGCAGTCATAGCGCGCGCTGGGCACGATCAGACCGTCATAATCGAGGAAATATGCGGCCTCGCCGATGTCTTGCGACCTCGGATATTCGGCGTGCTTTTCCTGATGCGAAAGCTGCCCGTAGCGCGAGGTGTCGAGGCCAAGGGTCTGCAAGGCGGCCAGGTCGAGCAGTCTGAGCGTCCGGTCCAAAGCAAGATCGATCTCGAAGAGATTGTATCTGACACGCGAAGGGACCACTGGCTGCCCCCGCGTCAGGTGGTATCTCATCTCGCTCAGGGCACCTTCGCGCTCTTGCGAGGTGTAGAGCACATCGAATGTTCCGTCGTCCCAACGGCCACCGGAGTTCGAGCACTGGATCGGGCTGCGGCCCTGGCGCACCACACGCCAAACCGTTCCGGCGTATTCGACAGGAACTATCGCCTCGATAGTGTCGATGAGCCGGCTATCGCGTCGTTTCCGCCCGGCGATCGCCAACTAGAGAAAGACCTCGTTCTCAAGTCGATCGATGACTTTGAGCACGTCGAGAGCACGGTCGTCGTGAATGAGATCTATCGCCCTTTCACCGTTCAATTGCGGGTGTCGAGCGTAAAGCCAGGTGCGGATATCGCTTGGCTCGTAGAATTCCTGAAGTCGGCCGACGATATAGTGCAGGTCCGATAGAATGAGCTCGCTGCGCGGCTGGGGCTTGATGTCGCCGGCCTTCCACCTCGAAACGGTGGCCTTGGACACGTCGGTGATGTTTGCAATATCGGTTCCCTTGAGACCGCCAAACGTGCCCAATTCGTCCAGGAATCTGGGAACCGCCCGCAATGCCGTAGCCATGTTTTCTCTCCGGCTTCCAAGCCAGTTTCGCCCATGCGTATCAGCCTGACACTTTGACTGCATCGGCGCATTTCAGTTTCACAAATGGAAAATATGAAACAGAGATGCTAATGTCAATTGCCGCTTCGGTTCGAGGGGCATCCAGTGCCTAGTTGCTCAGGCCTGAAGCAGCGTCAGCTCGTCGGCAGTCAGATGGCGTGCCTTGCGCTTGGCAAAATTGCCGAGCTGCAAGGAGCCGATGGCGATCCGGACCAGGCGCAGCACCTCGACATCACTGGTAATGCCACGGGACAATTTGTTCTGTATGGTCCTTGATGCCACGTGGCTGACGATGGTTCGATGGCTTGGGAGGGGAAGATCATGCGAAGCGGATTGGCGAAATTCATCGTGGCGGGTTGCGTCGCCGCTCAGACCGCGCTGCAACCGGCGCAGCCGGCATCTGCCGCGCCGTGCGGCTGGACCGCGAAACTGGAGGAAGACGAGGGCGGCAAAGTTCTGATGGCGTCGGTCTGCGGCGGATCGAATGGCGGCGCCCAGCTGACGCTGGCCTGTTTCGGCAAGCCGACGCTGAGCTATGATCTGGGCGACACCGGTCCGCAACTGGAGCCCGGCAGCGCTTCGTTCACGTTCAAGGCCGGGGGCAAGACGGTGACCAAGACGCTTCAACTCGAAGAGATGTACAACAACTTCACCGTGGAATTGGGCAGCGCCGACCCGATGCTGGCCCTGCTGCGTTCTAAGGGCGAGGTCACGGTCGTCTCGGGCAAATATGGAGAGAACAGCTTTCCGCTTGTTGGCTCATCCGCCGCCATCGGCAAGGTGCTGGCCCAGTGCGGCAAAGCCAAGGCTCCTTCCGACAATGAAGATTGATGAACCCCTCACATTTCGATTTGTATTACGCGAGACGTTGGTCGCGAATATAGAGCGTGATCCTGCGGACCTCGATCCCTGGACAGGGCTTGTCGAATTGGAGGCCGAGGAAAGCAGCCTGGAAACCGCGATTCGAGGACGCTCGAAAACGTCTGCTCGAAGCGAAGGAGCGAGGCGCTCCGATCGACAATGTCGACCATCGCCTGGCATTTATTTGGACAACGCCATCGCCCTCTGAAGGTAGTCAAGTAAAGGAACGGCCATGAAATGTTTGGTGTGGTCGATTTTTGCCATCCTATTTTCCACATGGGCGCACGCCCATGTTCCGCCGACAGGCCCGGCTTACGCGAAGGAATTTTTCGCCAAGTTCGATGAACTTCTGCGGCAGCGCCAGATTGAAGGTAAATTGCCAAGTCTTGAAGATCCAACGGACCGGGATCTACTGCGCAAGATTTGGGACGGCGAGGCTCTGATAGGTTCGCCGCCATACGATGCGAGCGATCTGGAAACACTGTCTTTCGTAATGGACAGAAGTGGATCGCTGCTCATACTTTATGGCCAAGCTAGTCCGCTGCTTCTGCAGGATGAAGCTACGCAGTCATTCGTGCTTGTGATCCGGGCTGCAGCTGCTTCCCAGCCAGCTTTCAATGATTTCCTAGCGCACCAAGCTAACGCTGCCGAAATGTTGCGCGCCAACGGAGCCAAAGCTCGAGGAGGCGTGGAGAAAATGTTTCGTGGCGCCTCCATTTTTCTGGCTGATCCGGTCCTGAAGGAAAGGAACAAGATAGTTCTTATTGAATCGCTAAGAGCAGGTGGTCCCTATCTAGCGGAGAGCGTCTCTCCAGGCCATCGCCAGGCCCTGATCGATTTGTTTGTTCCGTCAGTTGGCCAGCTTGCCGTGCCTGCCCAAGAATCGCTCAAAATCTTCATCCAGAAAATCAAAGCCGCCGGCTGCAATCTGTTGTGTGCTGACGGAATGTAATACCGACAGAGATTGATATCGGTTCGAACCGAGTGTGAGCGATCTTGTCCGGGAACGTCCGCCAGGAGTCGAACGCAACCCCTGTCCGTCCGGCATTGCTTGCTTGCATCACTTGGGCTTGACTGGCTGGCTGACTATCGAGTCGCCGCCTGGTCGCTCAGGCCTGAAGCAGCGCCCGCTCTTCGGCGGTCAGATGGCGGGCCTTGCCTTTGGCAAGCTCGCCGAGCTGCAATGGGCCGATCGCGATCCGCACCAGGCGCAGCACCTCGATATCGTGGGCGCCGAGCAGCCGGCGAATATGGCGGTTGCGGCCCTCGTCGAGCACGATTTCCAGCCAGGCGGTGCTGGTGCCGCCGCGCAGCAGCCCGATTGAGCGGGCCGTCAGCAAGTCGCCATCGACTGTCGCGCCGGCGCGCAGCCGCGCCAGCATGGCCTCGTCGGGCAGGGCGCCGATCTGCACATGATAGGTCTTGGCGACATGCGAGGCGGGATCGAGCAGGCGCTGCGCGAAACGCGTGTCGTTGGTCATCAACAGCAGGCCTTCGCTGGCCTTGTCGAGGCGGCCGACCGGCGAGACGAAGGGCAGGTCGAGGCCTGCCAGGCAAGCATAGACGGTGCCGCGGTCCTGCGGGTCGTCGCGAGTGGTGACCAGCCCGCGCGGCTTGTTGAGCATCAGATAGACCTTGCGCTCGGCGGCGACGCGGCGGCCGTCGACCTCGATACGGTCGCACCCTGGATCGACGCGCATCGAGCCGTTGCGGACGATCTTGCCGGCGACCCGCACCCGGCCCTCGGCAACCAGAAGCTCGGCCTGCTTGCGCGAGCACAGGCCAAGCTTCGACAGCGCGCGGCAGAGGCTGACGCCGGGAGCCTGGGTCCCGGGGGTAGGGCGCTGCCGGGCAATGTTCGGTCGCGGCGACATGGCGTTGCCTGTGGATTCTTGTATACGAGCATCCCACTATAGCCGGCCGCCGGCTATGTCCACGGAAGGGAACTGCATGTCTTTTGCATCGTGCGCAGCGGCTGCGAGGACTTGCATGAAAACAGCCGTTCGCCTTTGCCTGCTGCTTGCCTTCCTGCCGACATCACCGGCGCATGCCGGCTGGCAGGCGGTCGAGAAGGTCGAGACCTATGCCATCTCAGGGCAATCCGGGCCGGAGCTCTACGCCTCGATCGGTGGGCGCGGGCCGCTGCTCGGCGAGCGCCGCGTCATCGCGCATACCAATTTCAAGCTGACCTGGGTGAGGGACTACCAGCCGCAAGGCGATGCCTGCGTGCTGGTGTCGGCGCGGCCGAAGCTGATCATCACCTACACCTTGCCGAAGCCGGCCGCGCGGCTGCCGGGCGCAATCCAGAAGAACTGGGAGGTTTTCGCAGCCGGCCTCGCCGCCCACGAGAAGGTGCACGGCGCCAGCATCGTCGACATGGTGCACAAGATCGAGGCGGCCACTATCGGCCTGACCGTCGCCGATGATCGCGCCTGCAGCAAGATCAGGACCGAAGTGACGAAACGGCTCGCCGGAATTTCGCAGGCACAACGGCAGGCCAGCCGGGAGTTCGACCGGGTCGAATTCGGCCCGGGCGGCAAGTTGCGGCAGCTTGTGTTTACGCTGATGACCGGGGGATAGTCGAAGCGGGGCAAGGTTGGCGGGACAGCACCCCCTCTGTCCGGCAGGACAGAGGGGGCGGCGCAGCGCATCGACGTCTGCAGGCTGACCTCACGCCTGCTCGGTCGGATAGAGGGTCAGGATGTTGACGTTGACCCGTGGCGGCTGCGTCACTGCATAAAGGATGGCGGCGGCGATGTCCTCGCTTTCCAGCTGCTCCATGTCGCCCAGCCTTTCCTCGACCGCCTGGCGCACATCGGCGCGCATATTCTGGGTGAACTCGGTCTTGACGGCGCCAGGCTCGATGCAGGTGACGCGGATGCCGTCCTTGCCGATCTCGCGGCGCAGCGATTCCGCCATCGCGCTCACCGCGTGCTTAGTGCCGGAATAGACCACCGAAGGGTGGATATAACGGCCGGTGCCGGACGAGACGACGACGATGTGGCCGGCGCCTTGCCGCTGCATCGACGGCAGCGCCGCATGGATCGGATAAAGCAGGCCGAGAATGTTGACGTCGACCATCCGGCGGTATTCTTCCGGCGTCGTGTTGCGGAACGGCGCGGCGACGCCGACGCCGGCAACCGCAAGCAGCATGTCGAGCCGGCCGTACTCCTGCTGGACCCGTTCGACCATCGCCGTGGCTTGCGTTTCGTCGGTGACGTCGACGGCAATCGGCAGTGCCGCGCTGCCGGTCTCACGGATCCGCCTCGCCAGATCGTCCAGGCGCTCAGCGCGCCGCGCGGCAATCGCCAGCGTGGCGCCCTCGGCCGCCAGCGCCAAGGCAGTGGCCTCGCCGATGCCTGAGGAGGCGCCCGTCACCAAGGCGATCTTGCCGCTCAGTTTTCCTGTCCGCATCTTTTTCTCTCCTGACGCTTTGAACGCGCCGTGAAGCTAGGGCGCAGGCTTTCGGGCAACAATGCTGATCGAAAACCGAATCCACTCTTGGGGTTCGTGGGCTCAATACGCGGCAGTGCCCGCTCCCCGCAGAGTACCGCAAGGCATGCGGGACAGTGCCCTCCGGCAAGCCCATGTGTGCGCAATTTCCTTTGAGCTAACGAGCGGGCCTTGACGTGACTGGAGCTGTTGCGTCTTGATATGGGGGCTGCGGGGTTTCGCATGAAAACAGCTGATCGACTATGTCTGCGGGTGGCTTGTTTGCATGCGACGCGCTTGCGTGCACTCTCGCGACCGAGCGCAAGATGAAGGTCCTCGTCGTCTATTGCCATCCCTGCACCGACAGCTTCAATGGTGCCGTGCGCGATACGGTGCTGGAGACGCTTGCCGAAAGCGGCCATCAGGTCCACCTGCTCGACCTCTATGCGACCGGCTTCGATCCAGTCATGCGCACGCAGGAATGGCGCGGTTACCACGACAAGGCGGCGAACCTGCAATCGGTGCACGAACATGCGCAGGAGCTGCTCTGGGCGGAGGCGGTCGTCTTCATCTATCCGACCTGGTGGTATGGCCTGCCGGCGATGCTGAAAGGCTGGCTGGAGCGTGTGCTGGTGCCGGGCTTCGCTTTCGAGATGCCGACCGCTCGACGCGGTCCGCGGCCCAAATTGCGGCACATACGCCGGGTGATGGCAATGACCACATGCGGCGCCACGCCGCTGATGTCGTGGATCATGGGACAGCCCGGCCGGCGGACCCTGCTGCGCGGCTTCCGCTCCGTCTGCCATCCGCTGTGCCGGACCAACTTCCTGGCGCTCTACCGGATGGATAGCGTCTCGGCGGCCGGACGCCAGGCGCATCTGAGGCGGGTCAGGAAAGCCGTGGCAAGCCTGGGCCAGGCTGATGCCGTGGCTTCCGATGCGGTGCCTGGCTGATTTGGCTCGAGCGGCCGCCGGAACCGGCAATCGCTTTGGACAGGCGATAGCTTCGCCGAAGTCGGCGCCGCCCCTCATCGCCCTGCCGGGCACTTCTCCCCGTGAACGGCAGCGCTATCGCATATGGCGGCCCCCTCATCCGGCCGCTGCGCGGCCACCTTCTCCCCGCCGGGGAGAAGAGCCTGGCATCAACGCAGGCGACCTCCTCTCCCCTCGGGGAGAGGTCGGATTGCCTCGAATTGCCCTTCGCAATTCGGTTGGCAATCCGGGTGAGGGGGCACTTGCCGACGTTCGATTGCCCTGCGGTGAACGGGCAGAGGCGCGTTGACTCTATTCCCCATTTCTGGAAATCTGGAAGTATGGATAAGACACTCGCCCTTTCGGCGCTTGCCGCGCTCGGCCAGGAAACCCGGCTCGACGTTTTTCGCCTGCTGGTGCGGGCTGGAGCCGACGGCGTGCCGGCGGGCGAGATCGCCTCGCGGCTCGCCGCGTTCCCGAATACGATGTCGGCTCATCTCAAGATCCTGTCACATGCCGGCCTAGTGCGGACCGAACGCGAGGGCCGCAGCGTGCGCTATTTCGCCGATATGACCGGCTTTCGCGATCTGCTGGCCTACCTCATGGAGGACTGCTGCAACGGCGCGCCGGAACTTTGCCAGCCTGTCATCCAGGCGGTGACCTG
The DNA here is from genome assembly GCF_055811495.1 of Mesorhizobium sp. WSM4830. Lineage (NCBI taxonomy): Bacteria > Pseudomonadati > Pseudomonadota > Alphaproteobacteria > Hyphomicrobiales > Phyllobacteriaceae > Mesorhizobium > Mesorhizobium sp. WSM4830. The sequence continues at coordinate 43,133 of NZ_JBVVQI010000024.1, forward strand.
CAACTGCTAAGGGGAGGAGGTTCGTCTTGGTCAATCTTTCCCGCCGTCTTGTTGCCGAGGCCCTCGGCACGGCTCTGCTGGTCGCCACCGTTGTCGGTTCCGGCATCATGGCTGACAGCCTGAGCAACGATGTCGCCGTCTCCCTGCTCGGCAACACCTTGCCGACCGGGGCGATCCTGGTCGTGCTCATCACCATATTCGGGCCGATCTCCGGAGCGCACTTCAACCCGGCGGTGACGCTGGTATTTGCGCTTCGACGTGAGATCGAAACGAAGGCAGCGCTGGCTTACGTCGCCGCCCAGATTGCTGGCGGCATCGCCGGAACATTCCTGGCGCATGCAATGTTCGAACTGCCGATCCTGCAAGTGTCGGCGACGGTGCGGACCGGAAGCGGGCAATGGATTGCGGAGCTGGTTGCCGCCTTCGGGCTGGTCTTCACCATCCTCGCCGGCCTGCGCTCCCGTCCGGATTCGATCCCCTGGCTGGTCGGGCTTTATGTCACCGCCGCCTACTGGTTCACCGCATCGACATCCTTCGCCAATCCGGCCGTCGCCATCGCCCGAGCGTTCTCCAACACTTTTGCCGGCATCCGCCCCGCCGATCTGCCGGGCTTCATCGCCGCCGAACTTTTGGGCGCGTTGCTCGCCATGGGCTTGGCAGGGTGGCTGCTCGCCGAACCGAAACCAGCCGGACAGATGAAAGCTGCGCAATGACCATCACCATCTACCACAACCCCGATTGCGGCACCTCCCGCAACACGCTGGCCATGATCAGGCAGTCCGGCGAGGAGCCTGAGGTGATCGAATATCTGAAAAACCCGCCGTCGCGCGAAAAGCTCGTCGAACTGATCGCAGCGATGGGCATGACGCCGCGCCAATTGCTGCGCGAAAAGGGCACTGCCGAACTTGGCCTGGCCGACCCGAAGTGGAGCGACGACCAGATCCTCGATTTCATGCTGGCGCATCCGATCCTGATCAACCGGCCGATCGTGGTGACGCCGCTCGGCACCATGCTTGCCCGACCCTCCGAAGCCGTGCTCGACATCCTGCCCAATCCGGATATCGGCCCCTTCACCAAAGAGGACGGCGAGGTTGTCATCGACGCCAGCGGCAAGCGCGTCGTCTAGATATCGTCCTATTTCGATCTTTGTCGAAATTCTCTTGACGTGCAGCGATTCTGGAAATAGCTTATTTCCATGAAACTCGAAAAAGCAGCCTCGCAACTCGAAGCCCTCGGCAGCCCGACGCGGTTGCAGCTCTATCGGACGCTGGTGCGGGCGGGCGATGAGGGGCTGCCGGTCGGGCGCATCCAGGACAGATTGGGCATCGCTGCCTCGACGCTGTCGCATCACCTCAAGCGGCTGGTCGACACCGGCCTGGTGACACAGGAGCGCCAGGCGACCACGCTGATCTGCCGGGCCAACTATCCCGCCATGAACGGGCTCATCGGATACCTCGCAGACGAATGCTGCGCCGACGCCACCTGTGCGCCGGCATCGGCGGAAGCGGCCGCCAAAACGGCGGCGTGATTTTTTTGGCACTATAATTCGAAATTACCGGAAGGATGGAAAACATGGAGGTGATCGAAAAACTCCCCGTTGCGGTGATCGGCGCCGGGCCGGTCGGCCTGGCGGCAGCGGTCCACCTCATCGCGCAAGGCATTCCTGTCAAAGTCTACGAAGCCGGCAATGCGGTTGCATCCAATCTCAGGGATTGGGGCCATGTCCGTGTGTTCACGCCCTGGCGCTATTGCGTCGATCAGGCGGCCAGAAACCTGCTCGAGGCGCATGGCTGGCGGATGCCTGAGCCCGAGGCATTCCCAACTGCGGACGACCTCGTCGCGGATTATCTCGAGCCGCTTGCAAGGCTTCCGCAATTGTCGCCGTCGATCGAAACCGGCGCTCGGGTCGTCGGCATCTCGCGCTGGGGCGCCGACAAGGTGCTGAGCAAGGGACGCGAAAACCGGCCGTTCATGCTGGCGGTCGAGACTGCCGATGGTACAAGACGCGACAGCGCCCGTGCCGTCATCGATGCTTCGGGAACCTGGCAAATGCCGAACCCGCTCGGCGCCGGCGGAATTCCTGCAGAAGGCGAAGCCGAGTTTGCCGACCGCATCGCCTACGGCCTACCCGATATTCTCGGCCGCGATCGCAGCCTTTATGCCGGGAAGACGACGCTGGTCGCCGGCTCCGGCCATTCGGCAGCCAATGCGGTGCTGGATCTCGCCAGCCTGGCAAACCTAGAACCCGGCACTGACTTCATCTGGACAACGCGCGGCACCGACCTGGTGCGCATTTATGGCGGCGGCGATGCCGACCAATTGCCGGCACGCGGCGAACTCGGCGCCGACGTGCGCGAACTCGCCGAGAGCGGCGGCGTCAGGCTGGTGACGGGCTTTGCGGCTGTCTCGATCCGCGATGCCGACGGCCGGATGGTCGTCGAAGGCCAAACCAGGGACGGCTTGCAGGCGCTTGGCCCGGTCGACCGCATCATCGCGGCGACCGGACAGCGCCCGGATCTGTCGCTGACCCGCGAGCTCCGGCTCGAGCTCGATCCGTGGTTGGAAAGCGTCAAGGCACTGGGGCCGTTGATCGATCCCAACGAGCATTCCTGCGGCGACGTGCCGCCGCACGGCCATCGCGAGCTCAGCCATCCCGAGCACGGGTTCTATACGGTCGGCATCAAGAGCTATGGCCGCGCACCGACCTTCCTGCTGCTGACCGGATATGAGCAGGTCCGCTCGGTCGCGGCGGCGATCGCCGGCGACATGGTTGCGGCCGACAATGTCCAACTCGTGCTGCCCGAGACCGGCGTCTGCACCGTGCCGCGGATCGGCGTGGCCGACAAGGGGTGCTGCGGCGGTCCGGCGCCGGTAGCGGTTGATGCCTGCTGTGTCGGCGACGCCGAGGCGAAGGCGGTCGGCAAAGGCGGCTGTGGCTGCAGCGTCGCGGCATGAGCCTTTCGCCGCCTTCGCCGGCCATCTTGCGCAGCCGCGGCGCGATCATCACCGCGCTTGGCCTGACGCAGATCATGGCGTGGGGATCCTCCTACTATCTTCCCGCGGTCATCGCGCCGGCGGTCTCCTCCGATACCGGCTGGCCGCTGGCATGGGTTGTCGGCGGCCTGTCTCTCGGCTTGCTCGTGGCGGGACTGATCTCTCCGCGCGTCGGGTCTTCGATCGAGCGGCATGGCGGCCGCAACGTCCTGGCCTTCAGCGCCGGATGCATCGGGGTCGGCCAGGTCGGGCTGGCCGTCGCCCCCAACCTTGCGGCGTATATCGCTGCCTGGCTGGTCATCGGCCTGGGCATGGGGGCGGGGCTCTACGATGCCGCGTTTGCAACGCTTGGCCGCCACTACGGCCATGGCGCGCGCTCCGCCATCACCGCGCTGACGCTGTTCGGCGGATTGGCCAGCACGATCTGCTGGCCGATCTCGGCCTTGCTGCTACAGGAGGTCGGCTGGCGCGGCACCTGCCTGGTCTACGCGGCTGTTCAGTTGGTGATTGCGCTTCCGCTCTATCTGGTGATCCTGCCCCGCGAGGCACCGAAACCGGCAATCAAACCGGGATTGAACCAGGTGACGCCGATCCTCGAAAACAATATCGATCCGTCGATCGTGATCGTGTTAGCCGCGACACTTACGCTTGCGGCGGTGATCTCCTCGACGCTGTCGGTGCATCTGCTCACAATCCTGCAAGGCAGCGGCATGGCGCTTGCCGCAGCCGTCGGGCTCGGCGCGCTGGTCGGCCCGTCCCAGGTGGCGGCGCGTGCGATCGAGATGACCATCGCACGCTACCACCATCCGATCCTGACCAAGTTCGCCTCGGTTACCTTCGTCGCGATCGGCGTTTCGGCGCTCTGGGCCGGTATGCCGATCATCCCGCTGGCGCTCGGCTTCTATGGCGCGGGCATCGGCCTGGAATCCATCGCGCGGGGACGTTGCCGCTCGCGCTGTTCGGCTCGAACGGCTACGCGAAGCTGATGGGCCGCCTCGCCATGCCGAGCCTGATTGCCCAGGCGGCGGCACCCTCGGCCGGCGCATTGCTGCTGGAGCGCTTCGGCGCGCACGGGACGTTGGCCGCGCTTTCCGGCCTTGCGCTGGCCAACGTCATCCTCGCATGCGGCTTGGGCTGGAAGATCCTTCGCCGCCAGCAATCGCAGGTTCAAACCCGATAGGATTTGGCCGGCCTTCGGCCAGCCCGCGTTCAGTTCGATCTGTCTTCAATTGGAGTTTGGGAGATCTTCCAAGGGATCGACAAGGAAGGACGCGGCAATCAGATCGTCCGCGTCGAGGCGCAGTGAGCCTTCGGCGCCGCCCATGATGGCGGCAACCTTTTGAAACGTCTTGATCTCGTGCTCGGTAATCTGGGCTGTTTGCATTCTGGATTTGAGGTCAGCAACGCGCAGCCCCAAACTGTGGGATATTCCGATCTTTCGGTTCGACATGGTAAGATGCTCCTCCCCGGCCCATGTTTGTTTGCCACCCGCCCTTATTCGCATTTCCTCCGCCTGCCTAAATATCAGGCATCGCGAATACAGCGCCCGAACGCCCGATGCAATGGAAGGTTCCGGCGCGCAGCGGTAACGAAATAATAATTCGAAGGAAGCACGGCCGATGGTCCGGCCGGAGGTAGGACTTAGGTACGACGCCCCGCCGGACAGAGGGCTCCGGTGGCTTATCGGCTGGCGAGGACCATGCGGTTGCCTTCGCTGTCGCGGAACTCCGCCACCGTGCGCCCCGGCTGCCACGTCGCCTCATGCGGTTCGGTGACGATCTCGACGCCGCCCGCCTTCAGCGCCGCGATCATTGCTGCGACATTTTCGTCGACCAGCACCAATACGGGCTCCGCGCCGGGGGTTTCGTCGGCGCGCCTGATGAAATGCAGGTTCGTCACGGCATGCGGAAACGCCAGCTCGATCCAGCGCCAGCCGTCATCGCCCATCTTCTGGTCGGCCATGACCTGACAGGCGAGATGCCTGGTGTAGAACGCCTTGGCGCGGTCCTGGTCGAACACCGGTAGCTCGGCAAACTGGATATGCATGATCGTCGCTCCTGCTTGATGGCTGCCGCGCAGCCGCCCACGCGCGAAAGACGATGCGGGCAACCGAAAAGATTCTTCGGCAAGGAGAATCTTTTCAGCGCAGCCGGTCGTCCTTCGTTCATACCAACCAATCAGGAGACGACAATGGACTACGCGCTCATTCGATACGGTGTGAACCAAGCCGACCTGGCAGATAATCGCGCGCTGGTCGAAAAAGTGTTTGAAGCGCTGGGCGAGGCTGCACCGCCGACGGTGCGCTATCTCGTGCTCGAGCTGGACGACGGCTCGTTCGTCCACATCGTCGGCCAGGACGGCGATTCGTCGGCGCTGACCGGGCTTGCCGCCTTCAAGGCGTTTGCGGAAAACCACGCCGAACGCCGTTCGACCCCGGCAATGCGATCGCCTGTCAAAGTCATCGGCAATTACCGTATGCTGGCGGATCAGGAAGCCGGGTAGCGCCTGCATGCCGCTCGCGCAGAAACGGGATGCTACGCCGAAAATGAACAGGGCGACTTTGGAGGCGATGCTCGTCGGGTTGCGGCCAAGGCTGCATCGCTACTGCGCGCGCATGGCCGGCTCGGTGATCGACGGCGAGGATATCGTCCAGGAGGTGCTGATCAAGGCGCTGCAGGCGATCGACGGCGGCGCCATGGTCGAACGGCCGGAGCAATGGCTGTTTCGCATCGCCCACAATGCCGCGCAGGATCACCTGCGGCGGCGCAATCGGGAAAGGTCGCGCATGACCGAGGCCGACATGAGCGTGATCGAGGATCCCTCCGGCAGCGCCGACAGCCGGCTCGCCGCCCAGACCGGCCTGCGCTCCTTCATGCAGCTTTCGGTGCCGCAGCGCAGCGCCGTGATCCTGGTCGACGTGCTCGGCCTCAGCCTGCATGAGACCTGCGAAGTGACCGGCGCGACGCTCGCCGCCACCAAGGCCGCGCTGCATCGCGGGCGGGCGCAGCTCAAGCTGCTGGCGCTGCAGCCCGAGCAGGCGCTCGCCCCGAGACTCGATGCCGACGACGAGCGCCGGCTGCGGCACTATGTCGACCTGTTCAACGCGCGCGACTTCGACGCGGTCAGGGCACTGATCGCCGAGGACGTCCGGCTCGATGTCGTCAACCGCGTCCGCCTGCGCGGCAAGGCCCAGGCGTCGACCTATTTCGGCAATTACGACCGTTTCAGCGACTGGACATTGTCGCTCGGCTTCGTCGACGGCAGGCCGGCGATCCTCATCCGCGACCCGCAAGCGGCCGACGGCGCCGTGCGCGGCTTCATGCTGGTCGAATGGGCGGGCGATGAGGTCATCCAGATCCGCGACTTCCGCTACGCGCCGTGGTGCCTGGTCGACGCGGAGATTGAAACGGTCGAAGGGTGAAAGCCCGGCCCCTTCACAATTCCTTTTCGGCCAGTTCGCGAAAGGCGTCGGGAACCGACCGCTGTAGTCCGAGCGCGACCGAGGCATAGCCGACCGCCTCCCAGCCGAAGCGGTCGCGGATCTTGTCGATGGCGCGATCAGCGGTCCAGCGCGCCGCGCCCTTCCGGGTACCGGGGCGGCGGCGGTCGTCGTCGAGCCCGAGCGGCAGTTCCAGTTGCAGGCCGGCATGCTGCTCCAGATGCGATACGGCGATCGCCAGCAGCGAGATGGTCTTTTCGTGCGGATGGTCGATGAGCACCTTGCGCACCAGCGCCTCGGCGATCTCGGCCAGCATGGCGGTTGCCGATATCGGCTGGTCGAGCGTGATCGAGCGCGTCACCGAGCGCAAATCGGCAAAGCGGACGCGAACCGTGACGGTGCGGCCGGGCCGGGATTTTGCCCGCAGCCTCGTGGCGACCCTGTCGGCCAGATGCAGCAAAGCGGGTACGAAGACGTCCTCGTCGGCCGGTTTTCGGCCAAGCGCCGATTGCGCGCCGGCCGATCGCGCGCGGCGCTGCGTCTCGAGCTTGCGCGGATCGCGGTTCCACGCCAGCGCGTTGAGTTTTTCTCCGGCCGCCGGCCCGAGCAGGCGCTCCAGCGCGCCACTGTTGGTCTTGGCCAGCTCGCCGATGGTGTTGACGCCGATGCCGGCCAGCCGCTCCCTGGTGACCGGGCCGACACCCCACATCAGCTCGACCGGCAGGTGATGCAGGAACTCCAGCTCGTGGCGCGGATCGACCACCACCAGCCCGTCGGGCTTTGCGACCTGTGAGGCAATCTTGGCCAGATGCTTGGTGCGGGCTACGCCGACCGAGATCGGCAAGCCGAGCTCGGCCCGCACGCGGCGGCGGATCTTGCCGGCGATCTCGGCCGGCGAGCCGAACAAATGGGTGCAGCCGGCGACGTCGGCAAAGGCCTCGTCGATCGAAATCCGCTCGACCACCGGCGTGAAATCGCCGAGCACCTTGATCGCCGCATCGCCCAGCCGCTGATAGTCCTTGAAATGGCCGCCGACGAAAATGAGTTGCGGGCAGAGTTCCCGCGCCCGCCGACCCGGCATGCCGCCGCGCACGCCGAACGCCTTGGCTTCATACGATGCGGCAAGCACCACGCCGCCGCCGACGGCAATCGGCTTGCCGCGCAAGGCCGGGTCGAGCAATTGTTCGACCGAGGCATAGAAGGCATCCAGATCCGCGTGGAGGATGTTGGCTTCCATCCGGCCCGTTCGCCCGCGGCGGCTCGAACGCCGCATTGTCTCGAGTTGTGATAGGAACATAAAGAGAAAATTAGCCGCGGATTGTCAAGCAGCGGAAGCTGCCGCAGAGACGGGCGGTCGGCAAAGTTCGGCCGCGCAGCCGATCGCGGGCCTGCATCAGCGCGAATCCCAACAGGTTCTCGCCGCGCCACAGCAGCGGGTTCACCGCCCTCTCGTCATCCGCCGCAAGACCGATACCCCACACCCGGTCGACAGGGCTCGCCTCGACCAGCACCTGGTCATGCGTCGACAGCAGATATTCGCGCAACGCCGTGTTCTGACGGAACTTCTGAAAGCTTCCCTCAGTCACGATGCGATATTTGTTGGCATCCCATTTGGCCCCATCGAAGCCGCTCACCTGCCGGCCAAGCTGCTTTGCCTGCTTGGGGCTCGTCGCCCTGGGTTGCCGTCTGAGCATCACCGAACAGGCGTGCCTTCTCGGCCATCATCCAATGTTCGGCAGTCGAATAGCTCAGGCCATCGACGGTAAAGGGCGCATGCCACCACTGGCTGAAGCACGACGTGGTCATGCGGCCGTCCTTGGACGGCTGATGGCCCCAGAAGAACAGGAATTTCTGCCGGGTCTTTGCGCGAAAGGTTTTTTCAAGCCAGGTTCGGTCGTAAATCATGGGCGGATGGAGCAGGGCGAAAGGCCGGCTTGTCAATGCTCGGCTGTGAACTCTTGCTCGCTGAGCCTGCGCATCACGCAGCCTATGTGTTTCGGTGCCGGGCCTAACGCCTGCAATGCTATACTGCGGTTCGGCAATCTGCATCGACGATGGATATTGTCTCCGCCCCACCCGGCCATGTGAAAACGTACTCGATACGTTTGATCCGGCGGCTGGCGAGCCATTTGCCCAGCGTCTTGCACTGCTCCGTATAAGCGCCCGATTCCCGAAGGCCTTTGAAGAAGATTTCGTCCAGCGGTTGCGTCGAGGACAGGTGGTAAGTGAGAAAGCGGTGAGAGAACGATACATTCTCCATCGTTACGCTGTCCGTTGTCTGCGGCAGCCCTGCATTCATCCGAACCAGATCAGCCCCCGTAAGGGCCGGCGCCGGAAGCCGGCCGAAATTAACGGACAGCGAGAGGACGATAATGAACAAAAAGGCTACAATGCCTATCTTGAACCACCATTGCAGGACCGCACCGACGATCGCGGCAAACAGGATCTGCACACCAATCCACGGAAGCCAATCGAGCGGATTCCAGTAAAGTTCTCCCCAAATCTCGTGCAGCACGTCAAGCATTTACACCCGCCAGTGGTACGCTAAGGACTGTCAGCCTCCCAGTCCGCCGGATTCTCGTACAAGTTTCGGGAAATCGCGGCAACGTATCGAAAACGGACAGCCCGCAAAAGGCGGAAAACCGACCTACAACCCCATCTTGTAGCCGAGATGACTGGCGGTGAAACTGAGGCGTTCGTAGAAAGCGTGCGCCTCCAGTCGACCTTTGTCCGTGGTGAGTTGGACGAAGCTGCAATTGCGCGAACGGCACACTTCAATCGCCCATTCGATCATCAGCTTGCCGACGCCGCGAGAGCGCCATTGCCGGGCGACGCGAACGCCTTCGATCTGGCCGCGCCATGCGCCTTTCCTCGAAATGCCTGGAAGGAAGCTAAGCTGCAGCGTTCCGACCACTTGCCCGGCCTCGACGGCCACGGCCAGCAACTGGTTGGGATCGGCATCGATTGCGCTGAAGGCATCGAGATAGGATGGCGCAAGCGGCGTGGACGGGTCTTCCCGGTCTGCGCCGAGCACATCGTCGGCAAGCATTGCAACGATCGCCGGCAGGTCGGGCGCCTGGGCACGACGGAATTCGATCTCGCTCATCGCGCGGAGACATACGGCGCGACGTCGGCGATCGCAATATCCGTTTTGACTTGCAAGGGGGGCGCCTTCAGGCGGTCTCGAGCGCCCAGAGACGATGGCCGTAGAGGCGGAAGAACCGGGCGAAGAGGCGCTGCTGCCTGGCGCGGGCGAGGTCGGCGGCGCGCCTTTCCTGCCGCCAGCGCGGCATGTTGTGGAACATCGCCAGGAAGCGTGCGGCGTCCTCGAGTGCCTCCTCGGCTGACTGCGCCGGGCGGATCGCCACCAGGAACAGAGCGCGGCTCGGCTTCATCTGGTCAATCGCCGCCTTGCGCTGGCGATGACCCTGGCGTGCCTTGCGGATGCCGTCCTGGCGGATGGCCGCGAAAGCGGCAAGCATGGCCGGGCTGTCGCCGCTATAGCCGCAGGCATGGGCGAACTGGTCCATCGTCGTTCCCTTGCTGCCGGCCGGCTGCGGTTCTGTGGCTCGCGCGGATTCCAGTCCGCACCAGATATAAGCATAACTCAAATAATTGAACAAGTGAAACTTTCACGGTGATGTAGCGGAACCGACTCGACTCCGCTCTGAAAACCGATAATTATATGTGAACAAAGCAGGAACAATGATGGGGATGGCCATGGCATTGGTAGGCAAGGAAGCGACGATCGCCGATGTTGTGTCGATTGCCGTCGAGTGCATCGATTGCGGCCGAAACAGGTGGTGGAAGCCGGCTGAGCTCAAGCGGCATGGGGTGATGCCGGAGACACCGCTGGCCGCACTTTCAGGGCGCCTGATCTGCAAGGCCTGCAGGGCGGACGGCCTGCCGGGCGCGGCCGTCTCGATCCAGACCGCCTTCATCGACGACCGGCAACGGACCCGCGCCGAGGCGCGGATGCTCAACGGTCGAGACCTGGAGCAATCGAGGCGGGCTTGAGGGGAGGAACTTCCTTCTCCCCTTGTGGGAGAAGGTGGATCGGCGCGTAGCGCCGAGCCGGATGAGGGGTGCTGGAAGAAACTCGGCGTTAAAAAATATGGAACGATTTTAAAGCCTTACGTAGCGATCCGTCCGGCACCCCTCATCCGACCGAGCTTCGCTCGGCCACCTTCTCCCACAAGGGGAGAAGGGAAAGCGGTCCCTCAATACCCCAGCAATTCCTTGAGCGGGATGACGCGGAAGACGTTCTTGATGGCGTAGCGGTTGAAGGTCAGCGTCTTCGGCGGGTTGTACTGTTCGACGATCAGCTCAGCGGCGGTGCGCTTGACCAGCTTCTTGATGAAGGCCTTGCCGTTTTGCTCGTTCTCCTCGGGCAGCGTCTCGATCACCACATGGTCGCCGGGCACGGCGTCGCGGCCGCCGCAATAGATCATCTCGCCGGGCTCGTAGCGCGGCACCATCGAATCGCTCAGCACGTGCAGCGCAAACACATTGCGCAGATGCCGGATCCCCGGCGGCCGCTGGACATAGCCGGCCGGCTGGCCATTGAAGGTGAAGTCGCCATCGTCGCCGCCGACGGCGGTGCCGAGAAGCTGGATGTCCATCGGCCCGGCGGGCAGGGGGCCGGGATCGGTGACGATCTCGGCATCGGCGACCGGTCCGGCATCTTCGAGGAAGACGACCTCGCCCTTGCCGAGTGCCACCGGGTCGACGCGCAGGAAAGCGGCGGTCTTCAAGAGGTTCTCGGTCTTGGGCAGGTTGCGCCCGGTCTCCCAGTTGCCGACGGCAGCGACGTCGGTGTCGTTGTGCTCGGCAATGTGACGCATCACCAGGCCGCGCTGCTTGCGCGCCCGGCGGATCGCCGCTCCGACCTTGATCGACAGTGCAGTTTTCGCCATGGCTCCATCTGAGGCATAAGATTCGGTTTCGTCTATGCAAGAATCGCTTGCATTATGATTTGAGTTATGCTTTTATATGGGCATGCACAAGTCGCTTCACCAGCTTTCCGTCATCGAATCCGTCGTTCAGCGCGCCGGCAGCGCTCGCCTGGGGGCGGTACCGCAAACGATCGCCAAGGCCGTGCCAACCCTTTCCCCTTCGTCGCGGCTGTCCTCCTCCCCGGCCGGGACGATGCCCGAGGCTCGCGCCTCGGATCCGGCAGCGCAAGCGGCCGGAACGGCCGGAGCCGTTCCCCTCACGGCTCCGGCCACGAATTACCTGCCGGCCGGCAATCCGGATGCTGCGGTTTCCTGCATCCGCACCGAAGACGGCACGGTCATCGCCTTCGACAAGCGGACGGGCAAGGCAGCGTCCGGCGCAACAAGGCAGGCGGCCGAGATGAAGCTCGATCGCAGCGGACCACGCGAAGGCTGACCGGCTTTCGCGCCTGAGGCCGGCGAAGCCGGCACCGCACACAACCATCTTTGCAGGGAATGAAACATCATGGCCGCCCGCTATTCCGCCTCGGAACTGGAACAAATCGAGAACTGGCTGATGAGCGGACTGTCGGCCGCGAAGATCGCGACCCGGTTGACCGCGCTGCGCGGCCGCCCGGTCTCACGCGCGGCCATCATCGGCATCGTCCACCGCACCGCCCGTTTGCGCACCATCGGCCTTGCCAGATCCAAGGGCCGGTGTGGTGGACGCTCGGGCGGCCGGCTCGGAAATTCGGCGCCTGAGCCATCAAATGCCGCAGGCCAAGCGGAGGCGGCTCCGAAGGCCGAGCCCCGCTGCCGTCCCGCCAGGCTGTCGGCCAGGCTGGCGCCGCCGGCCTGGCAGCCGGGTCCGGCTCGGATTACCGGGACCGATGGCGCGCCGCTCGAAATGCCGGCGCCGCGGCCGATCGCCGCCGGCGGCCGCCAGCCGCATTTCGCCGCCATGCGCTTCATCGATTGCCTGTTCGAGCGCTGCCGCGCGCCGCTCGACACGACGCTGCAGGAGGATGCGGAAAACGACGCCCCCGGCAGCCGGCCCGGTTTGGACATGCTGTGCTGCGGACTGCGCACGAAGCCATCGAAAAGCTACTGCGCCTATCACGCGGCGCGCTTCCTGCGCACGCTGCCGGCCGAAGTGATTTGAGCCTGCTGGATGACGGAAGTTCGCCAGAGACCGACGACGGAAAACCAGGAGGACCGAACCGATGAGCACCAAAACCGTCCAGAAGATCAAAACCAGGCTGCCGCGATTGCCGAAGGGCGAGGCCGAGCAGGTGCGCATCCGTAAGGAGATCGGTCATGATTTCGCGCTGAAGGACGACCGGTTCGGCCGCAAGCGGCTGGCCAAGGGGACGCAGGAGGGCGCGCGCCTCTATGAGGTCTCCAATGACGGCCACACCGCGACCGGCGGCATCGTGCGGGTGCGCAATGTCGACCCGCTGAGCGGCCTCACCTCGCTGTCGCGCCAGCAGCGCGAGGCGGGCATGCGCTACCGCCAGGATTTTCGCGACTCGTCGGAGGCAACCGCCAAGCCGATGGCGTGGGCCGAGCGCGTCGACGGCGGCCGCACCGGCAGCGGCGTCGCCGAACACATCCTGTCCGCCGGCCGCGACCATGCTGAGGCCACCAGGGCGCTTGTCCATTGGGAGATCGCCGGCATCGTGCAAAAGGTCTGCTGTGCCGACACAACGGTCAAGAGCCTGGCGGAACAGGCCGGCGAGCCGCGCGACGTGGTGGTGAAACTACTCAAGATCGGGCTCGACATATTGGCCGTGCATTACGGCATGATGCTGATGCGCAAGCCGAGATGAGAAGCCCCGCCGATCCGGCCGGCACTACCGGCCGGATCGATCCGTCAACGACGGCAGACACGGATTCTTTCGATGATCCGGTGGTGATGACGCCAGTGCCTGATGACTTCGGTATGGCAGCGCCGGTGGTACCGGTACCGGTAGCGCGGCGCGTAGTCCTCGTTATAGACATCATAGCGGTAACGGGGGACGTACTCATCGTCGTAATCGGAATACCGATGGTGGCGATAATAATAGTCGTCGTCATAGCCGTTGCCGATGCCGATCGTGACGCTGCCGCCGGCGTTCGCCGGGCCGATCACGGAAGCCGCCGAGGCGACGGCGATCACCGAGGCAAGCAGGAGCTTCTTCATAGCTACCTCCTTCTTTAACGTCCCTCTAATAGAAAAACCCGCGAGGGGCAGCCTCGTTCCATAGATTGACAAGATGTAACGAACGGACGAGCCCGAAGTTTAGCCTGCTGGCGCGAAAATGCCGCTGGCTGCGGCGGGGGTCGGATCGCCGACGCAGCGTGGCCGCTCCTCTCATCAAACAGCGGCAATCGCGCGTCAGTCCCGTCTTTTGCCAACGTCTGCCTACAGAACATGGCCCAATTCCAGCAAAACGAAGGCGGTCGCACCCAGCACAGCGAGGGCGTAGGCCGCATAAAGAACAAGCAGCATCACCTCAAAGTCCCGGACGAAGCTTGCGGCAATCCTGGTCTCCTTGGGCTCCGCTTTCTCGACGCGGTCGGCTTCCAGCTGCTCCGTTGCCACGACGAGGCAGACGATCCTGTCGTTGTCGGCCGCCTGTAATATCCGTTCGGTCAAATCGACGGCAATCACCGGGTCGTCGGCCAACTGATCCCGCGGTAGCCGGCTTTCAGTGACGGTCTGGATTTCACGCTTTCTCACGCACGCATAATTGCGTCGACTAAATTAGGTTCCACTAAAATACATAGATTGCCTCGGACCCGATCGCCATGGGTGAGGCGTGAGCCCAGCTGGGCGGGGAACCCCCGCCCGAGGCCCGCATTTGTCGGCTGTCGAGGCGAATCTCGATCCGCATCCTCCGATCAAAGGGCGCGGGCTTCTTCATAGGCTGCTACGATGTGCCAGTGGGTAGATCGCAATGCTAAAGCTGCCAAACCTTCATATCGCGAACGCAGCGCCGACGTCTTCGGTACTGACCGGTTATGACGAAGATCGCATGCTTACTTATATCCGGCTGCTCGACGCTTCGGCGGAAGGAACCGATTGGCGCGAGGTCGCCCGCATCGTTCTGCATATGGATCCGGAGCGGGAGCCGGAGAGGGCTTTCCGGGCGTGGGCGACACATCTGGCGCGTGCACGATGGATGACCAGGAAGCGGAACGAACTGCGCCAATTGCATGATGAGTGGTGGGGATGAGCACCGTCTAAACGGAACTGCCGTCCCGGTCTGGCCGTTGAGGGAGAAGGCCAACATGGAAAAGCGACCAATGACTTCTTGGCCAGCCAATACTTTCGAGCTGTGCTGCCTTCTTGCAGTTCCGCTGTCGCTGATCCTTACGGTCTTCCTGGCTGGTCTTATCCTTAGCTGACGCCCGAGCTGACGCCCGGGATGGTTGCTTGCCGGGGGCCGGTGGGTCGGATCCGACAAGATCCGGTACCGTTACTTTACAGCCGCCGCCATCACATCCGAAAACAGCGCCCGCTCCACTGCCGGTTCCAGCGTTTCGGCGAAGGGCGTCGCCAGGTGGTGGCGGTCGCGGAAGGCGAGTTTGCCGTCGATGAAGACATGGCAGGTGGTCTGGTCGCAAAAGCGGTCAGTCATATCGATGTAAGCAGCGTTCGGTGTCGAGCGCACGATATCGCGCTCGACGGTGGCGATGTCGTCGTTTGCCGCCATGATCCGAGGCGTGTCGCATGTCGCGGGCGTCTGGCCCCGCCACAGCGCCCGCGCCACGCATTTGTCGGCGTAGTTTGCATTGTAGGGAACGTCCCTGATGACGGCGACCTTGATGCCGGCCTGGCTGAAGGCTTGAAGCGTCCAGGTGAGGCCCGTCCGCCACTGCGCTTGCCAATCGGCGTGCTTCAACTCCTCGGGCGATTCCTTCATCACATTGCCGATCGAGAACTCCGAGATCACCACCAGTTGCGGGTGCAGCGCGATGATGTCCTTGACGGACTGCTCGCGCCATTGATCGCATTCGGTGTAGTCGCGCTTCAGCCGCCAGTTCCAGGTCGTCACCCGTGAAGCCCGGCAGGAGGATTTGAGAAAGGTGACGACGCTAAAATTGTTCTTCTCGGCCGCCTTGATCAGCGGCGTCGACCAATGGTCGGCATGCGAGTCGCCGAACAGCACGACCGAGCGCTGGGCATCCTTGCGGCCGAACATGCAGGGTTTTGGCTTGACGGTCTCGAAATCGAGCACGCAGCCGCCATTGATCGCGCGCACGGTGGAGAGCTGGGCGGCACTGTCGGCGATGACGTGCTGTTCGGGGCTGAGATTGTGCTCGGCAAAGCGCGCATTGCCATAGGCGGCGACCACGCCGGCGCCGGTCAGCGCGACGGCGGGCACCAGCGCCCGCGCTGCTCCGGCCATCAGCCAGCCGTTGCGGCGGACCGGGTTCTCGATGAAATGATAGGTGAACATCGACAGAAGCAGCGTCAGCGCCGCGCAGGCAAAGCGGTCCAGGATGGACAGGTTGGGCGCCACCATCGCCGCATAGACGATTACCGGCCAGTGCCAGAGATAGAGCGAATAGGACAGCCGGCCCAACCATTGCATGGGGGCCAGCGCCAGCACGGCGCTCGGCAGATTGCGGCCGCCGCTGCCGCTGAGCAGCAGCAGCACTGTGCCGGCGACAGGCGCCAGCGCATTCACCCCGGGAAACGGCGAATCTTCGTCCAGCATCAGATAGGCCCAGGCGATCAGTGCCAGACCGAGGCATGCCTGGAGAGTGGCCAGTAATGGCCGGTCGCGCCAGATCTTTGCCGGCGCCATGGTCGCGAGGCCGCCGGCGGCGAATTCCCAGGCCCTGAGCGGCGAGAAATAGAAGGCCCAGGGCTGCGACACTTCCGTCAGCCAGGCGCAGGCGGCGAAGGAGGCCGCGCCGGCGACGCCGATGACGACGATAGCAGTGCGCTTGCCGGGGCGTAGCCATGCGGCGGCAAGCAGTAGCGCCGGCCATGCCAAATAGAACTGTTCCTCGACCGAGAGCGACCAGAAGTGGATGAACGGGTTGTTGGTGGCGTCGGCGGCGAAATAGTCGAACGACCAGCGGATCAGCCAGAGGTTGATCATGTAGGCGGAGGCGAACATGGCGCCTTTCGAATAGAGCGCCTGTTCCTCCGGCGACAGGATGAAGTAACCCGCGAACAGCGTGGCGAGGATGACGAACAGTGCCGCCGGCAACAGGCGCCGGGCGCGCCGGGCATAGAAACGCCAGAGGTTCAGCCGCCCGGTCTCGGTGATTTCCGTAACCAGGTGGCGGGTGATCAGATAGCCCGAGATGACGAAGAAGATGTCGACGCCGGCAAAGCCGCCGGGTAGGCCGGAGAGACCAAAATGGAAGGCGATGACACCCGCCACCGCCAGTGCGCGCAGCCCTTCGATGTCAGGCCGAAATGATGCCGACACAATCACCTCATGCAAGGAATACCCACCTCGCAAAGGCTCGACCCGATGCGCCGATATTGCAATGCAACAAATCTAACGCAGTGCAACATAGAGGGAGGGCGCGGCTCCGGCAGCTCCTCGCGTGGGCGATTCACTCACGTGAGCGATTCGAGAGCGACTGATATGGAAGCGAAGCGCAGGGTGCCGAAGCGATCACGCCTTTTTCAAAAACTCGGTCTTCAGCACCAGGCCCTTCACCTGCTTGGTGCTGCATTCGATCTCGCCGGGATTGCCGGTGAGGCGAATATTCTTCACCAGCGTGCCGCGCTTGATCGTCTCCGACGTGCCTTTGACCTTGAGATCCTTGATCAGGTCGCGGAGTCGCCCTCGTGCAGCGCGGTGCCATTGCTGTCTCTTATGATCGCGTCGGTCATGGCAGGTCTTTCGCGGGGCTCCGGTGCGGAGGCGGTTGGGTCATTACCCGGCCTATCTCACGGTTGGCGGCGAGGTTCAAGCGTGCTGGGATCATGCCCACTGGGTCAAGCGTGCCGGCAGCCAAACGTTCCGGCCGGCAATGCTATGCGGACGGCCAACCGGAAAACCCGGATTGCGAGCAGAACTCCCTGGGCGGTAGTGGCATTGCCGCTCCGCGACATGCGCTCCGACCAGGCGGTCATTCCATGCCAATGGCGCCACGGCAATCGAACAAAAGCCGTGGCCTTCATTACGCGGGTATTCCGGCACGAGTTCGAATAGCTGAGCGCCCGCCGGTGCAGACAAGAACGTCGCACGATGGCGGAGCTGCCCGCCCTATCGCTTGGTCCGTTATTGCAATCGGCAAAAAGCCGGCGGTCACTTGTTGAGCTGCATGGCCATCTTGCAGAAGTCAGCATGCGTCTTGGCAATGCCTGCGTCGCTGCATTCCTTCAACAGCATGGCCCGGTCGCTTGTGGACATGGCCATCCATGCCGCCTTGAATTCGGCTTCCGACTTCATGCTCTTCATGCCGGCGTCGGTGAAGAAGGGCGTCATTTTCTGCGGATCGTCGAGCGCCGAAGTGCCAGTTGCACCGGCGGCAAGCGCTGCGCCGGTCATCATCGAAAGCGCCATCGCGCCCATGCAAAGCATCTTGATGTTCATGATCATTCCTCCTGAGCTGCTGCTTTGAGGTTGTCCATCAGCGATCTACGAAGGAACGGCGTTTTGACCCAAAAGTTCCACGTTCTGGCGCAGGCATGGAACAGGATTGCCCGTGACGCCATTAATGCAGAAAATTCTACCATGACTGAATTTGCGGCGCTGCCGACCAGGGCAATCGGCGTCCAGCTGGGTGAGACGCTACGAAGTTGCACGCCGGCTCAATATGCCCGATCATGGCGACGGCGGGGCGGAGGTACCAAGTGGCGGCAAATCGTCGAAACGGCGCGCACCTGTCGGAGCCCCGGCGGGCGGGCATTGTTTCCGCGGCCAGGGCGCTTCCGCGCACATCCTTGCCCAGCGTAGCGTCGGTCGTGACGGCCGTCGCGGCGCTCTATTTCGGGCGCGAGGTCTTTCTGCCGATCGCAATCGCGCTGCTGCTTACCTTTGCGCTCGTACCCATGGTTTCGGCACTCAAGCGAGCCGGCATTCCGCGTCTTCCTGCCGTAATCGCCAGCGTGCTCGGCGCATTCACGGTGCTGGCGCTGTTCTCCTTCATCGTCGCCACGCAGGTCAGTGAACTGGCGCAGAACATTCCGCTTTACCAGGCGAATATCCTGACCAAGGTCCGGTCGCTCAAGGAAACCGGCGTCGGCGGCGGCATCGTTTCCAGATTGAGCCGGGTGATCGAACGCGTCGGCCAGGAGCTCGACAGACCCGAGCCCGCACAACCCGCCGCCGATCAGCCTCCGCGGGAACCGATCCCGGTCGAAATCGTCGCGCGCGAACGACCGCTCGAGGTCCTCCAGAATCTGATCGGCCCGCTGCTGAGCCCGCTGGCATCGGCCGGACTGATCGTCGTGGTCGTCATATTCATGCTGCTCGAGCGGGAGGATCTGCGCGATCGCTTCATACGCCTCGTCGGCTACGGCGACCTGCATCGAACCACCGAGGCGCTGCAGGATGCCGGCAAGCGCGTCGGCCGCTACCTGCTCATGCAATTGGTCGTGAACATCGTCTATGCCGTCCCGATTGCAATCGGACTTTGGCTGCTGGGCATACCCAATCCATTGCTGTGGGGTTTGCTGGCGCTGGCGCTGCGCTTCGTCCCCTATATCGGCCCGGTCATCGCGACGCTGTTGCCTCTGTTCCTGGCGCTGGCCGTGGCGCCCGGCTGGTCGCTCGTGCTATGGACCGCCGGGCTTTTCGTGGTGGTGGAACTGATCACCGGCAACGTGATCGAACCCTGGCTCTACGGCTCGCGCACCGGGCTGTCGCCGTTGGCCATCATCGTTGCGGCGATCTTCTGGACCTGGCTCTGGGGCCCATTGGGCCTGGTTCTGTCGACGCCGCTTACGGTCTGCCTCGTCGTGCTCGGCCGCCATGTGCCGCAGTTCGAATTCCTCGACGTTCTGTTCGGCAACGAACCCGTGCTCGAACCGCACGCCCGGCTTTACCAGCGGCTGCTGGCCGGCGATCCCGAGGAAGCGACGGACCATGCCGAGGAGATGCTGGAGGAAAAATATCTGGTCGAGTTCTACGACGAGGTCGCGATTCCCGCACTGCTGCTCGGCGAGCAGGACCGGGTGCGTGGTGTGTTGAGCGATGAGCAAAGACAGCAGGTCGCGGGCAGCGCGCTGACGATGGTGGCCAACCTCGACGACAGCGCGCAGGAGGAGGCGGAAGCGGACGACACGGCCGCAGCCGAGGACAACGGCTCAGGCGAGGACAAGCAGGTTCAGGGGGAGGACGACACCGAACTGCCGGATGGCACGGGCATGTCGGTGCTGTGCGCCGGAGGGCGCGGCGAACTCGACGACGCGGCTGCCGCCATGCTGGCGCAGGTGCTCGAAGTCCAGGGCGCCACGGTGTTGAGGGCGAGCTTCGCCGAGATGGAACCGGGGAGCATTCGCCGCCTTGAGCTCGACGCCGTCGATACCGTCGTCGCCGGATTTTTGAACCCGGATTCCGTCAAGCACGGCCGGTTCCTGGTCCGTCGGCTGAAACGCGCCAAACCAAGCTTGCGGGTGGGCATCGTGTTGTGGTCGGAACCCGACAGCGACAACCAAGAGGCAGATGCCAGATTGGCCAATGAGATCAACGCCGATTTCGTCGCACACGACATGGTCGGCGCGGTGCTCGGTGCGTTGTCCAGCGCTCCGCCGGTGGCGCTGAAGACCACCGCCAAACGCCGCATGCGCCGCCTGGCGCCGGCGCGCAAGAAAGAGCCGCTCGCCGCGGCAAAATGACCGCGGCGAACGACCGCGGCAGGTGGGGTTATTACTGTTTTCGCGAAAGACGGATCAGGTGCTTCGCAAGGGTCGGGCTTAACCGTCCGGACAGTGGCGCAGCAAAGGGCGTACCCCTCACACAGTCCAGAAATAGCGCACCGTATGGAAGAAGACCGGGGCGGCGAAGACCAGGCTGTCGGCGCGGTCCATCATCCCGCCATGGCCTTCGATCAGATGGCCCCAGTCCTTGACGCCTTGATCGCGCTTGATGGCGGAGGCGACCAGCCCCCCAAGAAAGCCCATCAGGCAGGCGATGAAGGCGACGCCGGCTGCCTGCAGCGGCGAAAACGGCGTCAGGAACGACAGCAGCGCACCGAGCAGGCTCGACGCCGCCAGCCCGCCGACCAGCCCCTCCCAGGTCTTCGACGGCGAGACCGTCGGCGCCAGGAGATGCCGGCCGAACAGCTTGCCGAAGATATATTGCAGCACGTCGCTGCCTTGCACGGTGATGATCAGGAAAGCGATCAGCAACAGGTTGCGGCCTTCGAAGCCTGGCACCTCGAGCGTCAGCAGCGCCGGCACGTGGCTGACGCAGTAGACCGAAATCATGACCGCCCATTGTTGCGCCGAGACACGCTCGAGAAAGCGCTCGGTATCGCCGTGCAGCGCTGTGATCGCGGGCATCAGCAGGAAGCAGTAGACCGGGATGAAGATGGTGAACATGCCGTACCAGGCGGTCCATACCAGCCAGTACTGGAACGGGATGACGATGCCGAACATGCCGAGCAGCACCCAGTGGTCGCTGCGGCGGCTGTGTGTCAGCGTCACGAATTCGCGCAAAGCGGCGAAGGAAATCAGCGCGAACAGAATGGTCATGCCGGGACGGCCGAAAAAGAAGGCAACGGTGATCGCCACCACCATCACCCACCAGGCATTGATGCGCTGGGTCAGGTTGACCAGCGCCGGCGACAACGGCTTTGGCGCGCGCCACGACAAGACGCCGGCGACGATGCTGGCACTGATCAGCACCGCCAGCAGGCCGACAATCAGAATGAGGGTTTCGTGCATCATCGGCAGCATTTTGCCTTGGTCCTCAATCGTCTCGCTGCGGCCGGGGGTTCAGCGCCAGCAGCGTTTCGCGGGCGCGGTCGAGAAAGGCGCGGCGTTCCTCACCCGGTTGAATGGCGATCGGCGCGCCGAAGACGACGCGGCAAAGCAGCGGCACCGGCACGAATTGCCCCTTGGGCAACACCCGCGACATGTTCTCGATCCAGCACGGGATGAGTTCGACATCGGGCCGCGCCATCGACAGATTGTAGAGGCCGGAGCGGAACGGCAGCAGCGGTTCGTCGGTCATGTTGCGCGTGCCTTCGGGAAACAGGATCAGCGAATGGCCCTGGTCGAGCACCGACAGCATGATCGAGATCGGGTGCTGCGTTTCGTCCGTCCATTGCCGGTGGATCAGCACGGAAGACAGCATGTCCTCGGCAATGAAACGGCGCAGCCGCGTCTTGCCCCAATAATCGGCGGCCGCCACCGCATGGGTACGGGCGCGTTCCTTCTCGCTAAGGCAGGCCGACAGCAGGATGAAATCGCCGTGGCTGGCATGGTTGGCGAAGTAGATGCGCTGCCGGTCCGATGGCTGGCTGCCGTTCCAGATCGGCCGCACGCCGGTGACCACCCAGGCCAGCGCCGACAGGCCGACCGAGGTCACCGTCTGCAGCAAGGTATAGGTGCTGACGCGAAGCTTTGTCATGGACGGGCTCAAAAGAATGCCGCGACGACCGAGGCGGCCGCGAACAGACTGAAGGCGATGCGCTGCCTGGCGAGCAGGCGGCGCGTGCCGGCCATCCGCTGGTCGAGCGAGCGGCCGCCGGCCGCCGTGGGTTTCAGCCGCATGCGCGCCAGCACGTCGTCGATCGCCGCACAGCCGCCTGCCTCGCTGGCGTGGCTGGCCATCAGCCGGAACAGCAGCGCGTCGAACAAAAGCAGGGCCGACAGAATAATTGTGGCTATGGCACCCGCGGCGGCGATCAGCCAGGCCGCTGCGGACAGCGACGATGTTTGCGGCGCAGCCGCCAGGCCGATGACCGGCGCAGCCAGCAAGGCAGCAGCAATCAACAGCAGCGGCCATGCCACCTGCACCATCAGCCCGGCGGCGAACGCTTCGGCCTTGTCACGATAGGCGGTCATGTCGCCGCGTCCATGCCAAGATGCACCGGCCGGCCCGCGGCGGCGAGCTGGCCTCGCGCCTGATCCGGCGTCGCGGCCCGGCCGCTGGCGACCAGCCATTCGGCGACGACGGCGGCGCTGCGTTGGAAGCCGAGCGCACAGCAGACCAGCACCGTGCCCTGGCTCTGCGCCGTCTCGATCGCCGCCACCGCTTGCGCACGCGCCTCGCGAGACGGCGGCAAAAGGTCGACCATGGGCAGGCTCACCCAGCGGATCGAGGCGCCACGCGGCCTTTCCAATTCGCCGGCAAGATCGATCACCGTGCCGAAGGCGTCGGCCTCGGCGGCGGTCGGAAAACGGCCAAGGCAAACACCGTCGGCGATGACGATCTGCGCCGGAAGCTTTCGCGTCCATGCCCAGACATTGACCTTGGCGGCAACCCGGTAGGGCCACAGCAGAAGACGGCTGGCCAGCGACACGCGGCCATCGGCTGTTTTCTGGAACACCTTGGCGCCGGCGCCGGCATAGGCGAAAGCGACTATGGCCAGCGCCAGTGCCGGCCACAACAGGATGAGCCACACCGCCGAGACCAATGCCCCGGCAGCGGCGCCGGCCAGCGCAAGGCTTGCGCCAAACGCATAGAACAGCGCCAGCCGCCGCGCGTTCGGATCAGCGCTCAGGCGGAAGCCGGCGAACGGCAGCTCGCCGTCGCGCGGAAACAGCCACAGGGCGAAAAGGCCGAGCAGCGCGCCGGTTGGAATGTCGACGAAATGGTGCTGCCACGTCGTCAGCACCGAGGCGCCGATCAGGAAACACCAGACATGCCAGGCGAAGCCGGCGATGCCGGTCAATCTGTGACGCCAATGGTCCCAGATGATGACCAGCAGTGCGATGTGCAGTGACGGCGCCTGATTGAAGGGTTTGTCGAAGCCGCCGAGCACGGCGAACATGAAGCCGGGCAGGCCGCTCGTCTGCGGGCGCACGAAGGTCGCCGTCAGCGGGAACAGGATGAAGCAGGCGACGGCGACAATCTGCGCCGTCAGATAGCGGCCGGCAAGGCGGTCGACGCCGCTCTTCGAATTGTTCAACAGCAGCGACAGGCCATAGAATAGATTGATCGACCAGTAGGGCATGATCGTCCAGGCAAGGAACGGGATGCCATGCTCCCAGCCGAAGACGATGCTGCCGACATCGTCGCGCCGCGACGCCAGCCAGTTGGCGAAGCCGTAAGTGGCGTAGAAGAACGGTGCCAGAAATGCCAGCCACAGGGCGGCGCGCAGGACTATCCCGGGATACGGCTCGCGCGGCAAGGCCGGAAGGGCAGGGGCATCGCGAGGTAAGGCAGAGGTAGGCAAATCCATGCTCAGACGCGCCGCGCGACCGAAACGGTGAAGATGCCCCACTGGTCGATGCGCTGGTCGAGCTTCTCGAAGCCGGCGGCCGCCACCAGCTGGTCCATCTCGGCCTGCGTGCGGCGGCGCATCACCCAGGCCTGGCCGCCGCGGTGCGAGGTCAGGCTGCGCGCGATCATCTCGAGCTGCGGATGCCAGGGCTGGTTGGTGTAGACGAGCAGGCTTCCGGGCTGCATGGCGCTGGCCAGTCCACCGAGCGAGCGGCCGATCATGGCATTGTCGGAAAACAATTCGTAGAGCCCCGAGACGATGGCGAGATCCGGCGCCGGTTCGAGCCCGGCCAGCATCGTGGCGTCGAAGGCGTCACCTTGATGGAACGAGACGGTCGCCGGCAGCCTGCGCTCGGCGATCAGCTTGCGGCCGAGCGAGACGTTGAGCTCGGAGAAATCCTGCAGCCGAACGCTTGCCGGTGGCTCGGCGCATTTCTGCACGGCATCGAGCACGTAGCGGCCATGGCCGGCTGCGATATCGACGATATGGACCGGCCGGCCGGCGGCCTTGAGCGAGGAGGCGGCGCTGCCGATCAGCTCTTCCAGATGCAGCTTGCGCTGGCGGATGCCGCGCCAGCCGATGGCGTCGAGAAAGGTGCGGTCGATCATGCGGCCGATGGGGCTGATGCCGCGCGCCTCGTTCTCGTAGACATAGTCGAGCGTCGAGCCGGAATCGAAGCCGGTGGCAATCCCTGTCTTCATGCCGGACGACAGCCAGGCGCCCATGCGGATCGAGGCGCGGCTCATTGCCCAGTAGAGGCCCCTGGGCGACAGCAGCGGCAGCGGTGAGGCCAGCCGGTCGGCCTCGTCGCGTGTGTAGCCGGCGCGATCGGCCTCGATCAGGTCGACCGGCTTTTCCGGCGCCGCGAATTGCTTTTCGAGGAAAGGCCTGATCAGGTCGAGTGCCTTGTGGCGGTCGCGCTCGCCCAGCGTGTCGTGAAAGAAGCCGGCCAAAACATGCCGCTCCTTGGCCGGGCTCGCCAGATTGACGAAAAACTCGTGCTGCGGTCCATGCCGCACCACCCAGTCGCTGCCGGAAATCAGAACCTGTGTCGGCACGGTGATGGCGCGGGCGTCGGCGACGATGCGCGCGGCATGGTCGTAGAGCTCGACCAGGATGTTGGAGGCGATCGGCCGGGTGATCAGCGGGTCGGCGTCGAAGGAGGCGATGCGTTCGGGGTCATGCGTCAGGAATTTCGCCTTGACGTAGGAATTGACGAAGAAGCGGCCCTTCAGCTTCTGCCACAACGCAATGCCTTGCTTGGCGAAGGGCACGTAGAGCTTGACCGAGAAGGCCGGCGAGGCCAGCACCAGGGCGCGAATGTCGGGCGCGTAATCGTGCACCCAGGCGGCAGCAAGCACGGCGCCGAAGGATTGCGCGATCAGCGCGATGTCGCGCCGCGCAAACCCGTCGCTGCCGATCTCGCCCACGAAACAATCGATGTCGCGCACCAGCGCGGCAAACGACGGCGCATAGCCGCGTTCGCCGGCGGAGCGGCCATTGCCGCGCGCGTCCCAGGCATAGAAGGCGTGGTCGGGCATCTGGAGCTCGTCGACCAGATGCGCCATGCGGCCGCCATGCTCGTGGCCGCGGTGGAACAGCAGGACGGCGCCCTTGCGGTTTTCCGACAGCGCCGGCCAATAGCGATAGAAGATCTCGGTGCCGTCATGGCTCTTGAAGCTGCGCTCCTGCGCCACCCGCTCGATGTTGGCTGAAGCCACTGCGGCAACCGTCTGTTGGTGAAGCATGTTGTTCTCCCTGGCGAGACCGAATTCAGCTGCCGCTCCCGTTAAGGCCGCTGCGTATCCGGTTGATGGCGGTCGCCAGCGAGAGTGTAGCCATGGCCGGAAACACGAGCGGCGTGAGCGCCGGGACCCACAGGCCGGACGCGATAAGCACGGCGAGGATGCCGAGCGCCAGCGCCCGGTCGCTCTTGCCGAACGGGCCGGCATAGTTGCGCCCGGTTCCTGCGGCGATGCCGAGCACGCCGGCGAACTCCGTGATCATCGCCGCGATCGCAAACGCAACGACGCCCCAGGCAGGAAAAAGGACGGCAAAGGCCAGGATCAAAGCGAGATCGGAGACAACGTCGCAGAGCTCGTTGAGATACATGCCGAGCGTCGAGGCCTGGCCATGTTCCCTTGCGAGCATGCCATCGATCGCATTCAGCGCCATTCGCGTAAACAGCACGAGCGGCATCAGCAGAAAGACCACGCGGTGGCCGGCAAGGGCTGCCACCACAAAGCCGGTGGCGAGCGAGAGGGCCGCGGCCAGCAGCGTGATCTGGTTGGCGGTGACGCCGGCCCTAGCCAGGCCATCGGCAAGCGGCCGCAGCCTGGCCTGGAAGGCCGGTTTCAGCGCATAAAGCGTCGGCATATGCGAACCCCCCGGCCGCGGTGCAAATGATGTTGGCGAGGATGGGCAATTGGCGCGCAAGACGCAAGGGCGGCTGCCTGCCACTTTTCGAGATCCGGTTGTGTCGACGCTAGCTTTCGCTGTTGCCATCGTCGCCCAGGAACCGTGCGGGCAAGCTTTCTTCGGCCGCCGCCCAGGCGCGACTATGATAACGCCGCAGGACGAGAATGCAGGTCGCGAACAACACGAACGGCCTGCCCATTTGCGCGACGAAGGACAAGGCAATCGTTGCACTCGAGACCGAGGTCAGGAACAGATCGGCTCTCTGGTTCGCTTCCTGAATGGTCGCGGCGCGAGCGTTTTGCAGCACGAAATGCTCGGTCGTCAGGCACTGCAGGGCGTGCTGCGCCTGGTCAGGCGGAACCGGAGCGTCGGGAGAACGGGTCATCGACATTTGCCCTCTTCCAAGAGCCGGCGCTCCCTGGGTTCCGCCGGCCCCATTTCGGCGACCTGTGCTTTCGATCTGGTTGTCGTCCGCCGCAAGTCAAGGCCCGGTGGTTTTCTTGTGCCGGATCGTTGCGCCAAATCTCGCAAAGGGGGCGCCGTCGGCGAAACAGCCAATCTCCCCACTTGAGGGGGAGATGTCCGGCAGGACAGAGGGGGGCGCTGTCCCGCAAGCCTTGCTGATCTAAGCCCGGCATCCGAGCTCAACGCATGTCTACCGAGCCAAGCCAGCCGCAATCACGATGTGCTGACAGACATTGTCGATATCGCGAATAACGTCGTCGTTCCAGAAGCGCAGGACAGTCCAGCCCAGCCTTGCAAGCCTTGCACTTCTGCCAGCGTCCGATCCCGTGGCTTCGAGTTCGGCGTGCTGGCAACCATCCAACTCGATGATCAGCTTTTTGTTCGGGCAGGCAAAATCGACGATATGGCCTGCGATTGGCATCTGCCGCCGAAATGCCAGCCCCATGAGACGATGCGCCCGGACTTCATTCCAAAGCTTCAGTTCGGCGTCCGTCATGGCCCTGCGCATTTTGCGCGCATTGCCGCGGTTGTTTGCAGGCACTGGGTGGTGAGTCATTTGCCCATCGGCCCTCTGATTTGTCTGGTTACTAGCTGTTCTAATTTCGATAGATTCGAGGGACAGCGCCCCCCTCTGGCCTGCCGGCCATCTCCCCCTCTAATGGGGAGATTGGCGGTTTCGCCGGCTGGCCTCAGTCGCCAACGCTGACTTCCCCGGCGGTTATTGTCTGCTGCAGGTCAAGACCCAGATTCTTCTGTTGCCGGGCCCATTCCCGGCACTTGCAGATGGAGCTGACCATGACACGCGACGAGATCATTTCTGTGCTGGGCCCGGTCGACGAAGCCGTGATCGCCGACATTGCGGCGACGGACGGGACGGTCCAGGAATTGCGCGAGGCCCTGGCCTGGATCGCCGCCGACGAGGCTCTGGTGAACGAGGGCCGGCCGCTGCCGACGGCAAGGGTAGCGACGCTGATCGAACTGCTGCAAGGGCCGGACGAGGACGAATAACCGGCTGTAGCCGCGATGCTCTTGAACCGCGCCCCATGCTCTTGAACCGCGTAAAGAGGCGAACCATGTCCTTCAGCGGCGCCGGCCGGCCGCTGGCACCGCCAGCATAGCGTTGCTTGCTCAAACAAGAAGACGATCAGAAAACAAGGAGGAAGTGATGGACGACGTCCGCTTTGCCGAACCGATCATGTTGAAATTCCAATCCAGCGAGCGCAAGGTCGCCAGCAGTTGGGAAGCCATCGAATGCATGCGCCAGCAGTGGCCGGACCGTGCACGCGGCCGGAGTTGGCGCGCGGCCTATCGGACCTGCCGCGACGCGCTCGACGGCTGGCGCACTGCGCGTGATGCGCGCAAGGCGTTCGTCAGGGCGGCGCGCAAGGCCGGATTGCTCGCAACGGCCCGCAAGCCTGTCGACCACGCCGGCTAGTCCGGACCCCCCTCCGATATTGTGAGGTCCAAAACAAGTGGGGAGAGGCAGCTGCCTTTCCCCGTTTCGGAGACTTTGCCCGCTGTCTAGCGGCAGTTCGGCTGCTCCTCAGTGGACGGTGATAATGCCGTTTACGGCCCGCCATTCGGAAGGCTGGATCAGGTGATGATGGGCGACGCGTACCGAATGCAGCGGGCCTTCGATCTCGCGCTCCCAGAAATCGAGGAAATGCTTCAGCGTCGGGAAATCGGGGGCAATATCGTATTCCTGCCAGATGTAGAGCTGCAGCAGACTCCGATGATCGGGCAGGCGGTAGTGGATCTCCGCCGTGGTGAGGCCAAACCCTTGCATCTGGAGCTGAAAGTCCCTGCTGGTCATGCGATCGTCCTTTCCGTTGAAATCTCGGTCCGTTGAAATCTCAGTCCGCAAAACGCCTCGCCTTCCACATAGGTTCCAGCCGCCACGAGCGGCCCCGGACGGGCGGGATTTTGAAAATATCCTGCCAGAATTTGAGCCGCATGTAGCTGAGAGCAGCTAATGTGCGAACGATTACAGCGTATTGGCACTCTCAGGTGCCGAGTGCTAAAATTTTTGCCTGATCCTCTTGAAAGCTGAAAAAAGCGCGACTAGTTCGTATGCGCGCGATGCCTGATGAAGGGTCGCGCACCCCGTGCCGGGCCGATATTACCGGTCCGGTCAGGAGGATTTTCGAAAATTTGTTTGTCCCGAGAGGAGAACGACATGACGTTCCGTCCATTGCACGACCGTATCCTGGTCCGCCGCATCGAGGTCGACGAGAAGACCGCCGGCGGCATCATCATCCCCGACACCGCCAAGGAGAAGCCGCAGGAAGGCGAGGTCATTGCCGCCGGTCCGGGCGCGCGCGACGACAGCGGCCAGTTGCAGCCGCTCGACGTCAAGGTCGGCGACCGCATCCTGTTCGGCAAATGGTCCGGCACCGAGATCAAGCTCAATGGCGAGGATTTGCTCATCATGAAGGAGAGCGACGTGCTGGGCGTTATCGAGGGCGCCGGCGAGATGAAGAGGGCCGCCTGAGCGGGGCCTGAACAAGCATTCCGGTCAACGAAAGCTGCCTATTCGAAGGAGTGATCCAATGGCTGCCAAAGATGTGAAATTTCATACCGAAGCCCGCGAGAAAATGCTGCGCGGCGTCGATATTCTCGCCAATGCGGTGAAGGTAACGCTCGGTCCCAAGGGCCGCAATGTCGTCTTCGACAAGTCGTTCGGCGCGCCGCGCATCACCAAGGACGGCGTGACTGTCGCCAAAGAAATCGAGTTGGAGGACAAGTTCGAGAATATGGGCGCGCAGATGGTGCGCGAGGTCGCCTCGAAGACCAGCGACACCGCAGGTGATGGCACCACGACTGCGACGATTCTTGCTCAGGCCATTGTCAGGGAAGGGGCCAAGGCGGTCGCTGCCGGCATGAACCCGATGGATTTGAAGCGCGGCATCGACAAGGCGGTCGACGCCGTCGTCGCCGACCTGAAATCCAATGCCCGCAAGGTGACCAGGAACGACGAAATCGCTCAGGTCGGCGCCATCTCTGCCAATGGCGATGCCGAGATCGGCCGCTTCCTCGCAGAGGCGATGGAAAGGGTTGGCAATGAGGGTGTCATCACTGTCGAGGAAGCCAAGACCGCTGAGACTGAGTTGGAAGTGGTCGAAGGCATGCAGTTCGACCGTGGCTATCTCTCGCCCTATTTCATCACCAACCAGGAAAAGATGCGCGTCGAACTCGAAGAACCCTATGTGCTGATCCACGAGAAGAAGCTGTCCAACCTGCAGGCCATGCTTCCTGTGCTCGAAGCCGCCGTGCAATCCGGCAAGCCGCTGTTGATCATCGCCGAGGACGTCGAAGGCGAGGCGCTGGCGACGCTGGTCGTCAACAAATTGCGCGGCGGCCTGAAGGTTGCAGCGGTCAAGGCGCCGGGCTTCGGTGATCGCCGCAAGGCCATGCTGGAAGACATCGCCATCCTGACCGGCGGCACGGCGATCTCGGAAGACCTCGGCATCAAGCTCGAGAACGTCACACTGGAGATGCTCGGCCGCGCCAAGAAGGTGCTGATCGAGAAGGAGAACACCACCGTCGTCGACGGTGCCGGCCGCAAGGATGAAATCCAGGCGCGCATCAGCCAGATCAAGGCGCAGATCGAGGAAACCACCTCCGACTACGACCGCGAGAAGCTGCAGGAGCGGTTGGCCAAACTCGCTGGCGGTGTCGCCGTCATCCGCGTCGGCGGCTCGACCGAGATCGAGGTCAAGGAGCGCAAGGATCGCGTCGACGACGCCATGCACGCCACACGCGCGGCGGTCGAGGAGGGTATCCTGCCCGGCGGCGGCGTGGCCCTGCTGAGGGCGGCGAAGGCGCTCGATAACGTCGTCGTCGACAATCCCGATCAGAAGACCGGTGTCGACATCGTGCGTCGCGCCATCGAAGCGCCGGTGCGCCAGATCGCCGAGAACGCCGGTGCGGAAGGTTCGATTATCGTCGGCAAGCTGCGCGAGACGACCGACTTCGGCTATGGCTGGAACGCCCAGACCAACGAGTTCGGCGACCTGTACGGGCAGGGCGTCATCGATCCGGCCAAGGTCGTGCGCACTGCGCTGCAGGGTGCCGCCTCTGTTGCCGGCCTGTTGGTGACGACCGAGGCGATGGTGGCCGAGAAGCCGAAGAAGGAAACGCCCATGCCTCCGATGCCGGGCGGTGGCGGCATGGACTTCTAAGGCCAGGCTTCCAAGGCGCGATTTCGAAAACGGCAGATGGACCGTGTCCGCCAAAAGCGGGCACGGTCTTGCCGGTCCGGTACTAATGCTGAGCAGGTGTTGCCATGGATATGATGGACAGTTTTGGAAAGATCGCGGCGCCGACCCGCCCGAAGAACGATTTCAACTATGAGACCGATTGCAGGGCAGCGCTGGCGCCTTTGGTCGACGGCTTGCTGGATATGGCCGAGTCGGCCGGCTGGGACCGCCACAAGGCGGCCTACACGCTGATGTTTCTGTCGGCTCAACGCGTGGGAGCCGGCACGGAGGAGCGCAAATGATCGCGGCGCGGATGCGCGAATGCCTGCGCCTGCTGCGGTGGTCGGAAAACGATTTCGCCGAAGAGGCGGGGTATCCCATAGCCAAGGCAAAGGCGTGGCTCTACGGGCGCGAACATCCGCCGCTGGGCGTGGCGGCCTGGCTCGAGGCGCTGGTCAAGGTGCATCGGCTGCTGCCGCGGCCGGGCATGCAAGCCGTATCGCATTCGCCGATCGACGCCGTCCTGCAGGCGGATCGAAGCGCCCGCGCGGTTGAGTTCCGAAAGGAGCCGAGTGAGCCAGGAAAGGAGAGTGTCATGGATCGTGCTTCGTTCGACAAGCCGGTTACCATCCTCACCGGCCTCGGTACGCCGACGAAGATAGAAAGCGCGGCTGAGGCCCATGCGCTTTTGGCTGAGTGGCCGGCGGCAAGCCGGACGGCGGCGCACGACATTGCCGCAAAAGCGTGCCGTGCCGCATTGGAAGGAGAGATCGACGCCGAAACCGCGCGCGCCACCTTCGTCGCCTTCGCCCGCCGCAACGACCTGCTTGCGCCGCAGACGACCGGGATGGTTGCCGGCGAGAGCGTTGCTGGCGCGACGGTTGCCGACTGGGCAACGCGCCCACAGCGTGTCAACGCCCCGGCCTGAGCTGGCGCTGTCGGCAAAGCTGCCAATCTCCCCTCTCGAGGCAAGATGTTCGGCAGGACAGAGTGGGTCGCCGCGCGTGAAACGCCAACCTTCTCTCGCATGGCATCGCGCCAGCCGAGGCGACCCCCTCTGTCGCCTTCGGCGACATCTCCCCCTCGAGGGGGGAGATTACCGCTCAGCCGCTTTCGCCTGCTAAGCCATCGGCAGCAGCCGGCGCATGATCAGCGAGGCGTGGCCGCCCACCCCGTGTGCAGCCGGCCGGCGCTCGACGACCTCGAAGCCGTGCTTGCGATAGAAGGCGATTGCGCGGTCGTTGCCGTCGATCACTTCCAGCGCGATGCTGGGAATGCCCGCATGCGCGGCAAGAACGGCATGCAGCAGGTCAGCGGCAAGGCCGGTACCGTACTCGCTTTTGCCTATATGCAGCCGCTCGAGTGACCTCGCCCTTGTCGTCCATCGCGGCCATCGCATAACCGGCGAGCGAGCCGTCAGCCCGCTCGGCGACGAAGGACATCTTGCTGTCATCCCCGAGCTCGGCCGCCAGCCGCTCCGGCGCGTGCCTCTCGTCCGAAAGCCGTGCCGTGGTCTCGGCACCCAGAATCGGCGAATAGATGTGTCGCCAGGATTGGCCCAGCAGCCGCGACACCGCCGGAATTTCCTGTTCGGTCATGGTCCTTATTTGAGTCATTGGCACCTCGCCTCAGAAACCTGCCCCTTTGAGCGGAGATGTTCGGCAGGACAGAGAGGTGCTTGTCCCGCCGACCTGGATAGGTACGGCACCTGTATCACCGCCTTACCCGCGATTTCAGCCAGCGGTCGAAGGCCACGGCGAGGATGAGGATCAGGCCGATGACGATGCTTTGCGTGTAGGACGAGACGTTGTTGAACTGCAGCCCGTTCTGCAAGACGCCGATCAGTCCTGCACCGACCACCGTGCCGCCGACGCTGCCGATGCCGCCGAACAGCGAGGTGCCGCCGATGACGACCGCCGAGATCACCGTCAGCTCGTAGCCGATGCCGGCGACGGCTTCGGAGGAGTTGAGCCGCGCCGACAAAACGAAGGCGGCAAGGCCGGCGAAGAAGCCGACGATGATGTAGACCGAGATCAGGATGCGGTCGACGCGCAGGCCGGAGAGGCGCGCGGCCTCGGCATTGCCGCCGACGGCGTAGACCGCGCGGCCGTAGCGCGTGTAGCGCAGCACGATGTGGCAAAGGATTGCGGCAATCGCGAAGATGATCGCCGGCACCGGAACCGGGCCGATCAGGCCGGTACCGAACCAGCGCATCGAGGCGTCGAAGCCGGAGATCGGGCCGCCATTGGAGATTGTCAAGGTCAGGCCGCGAAACACGGTGAGGCCGCCAAGCGTGACGACGAAGGGCGGAACTTTCAGCCTGGTGATGGCAAAGCCCTGGGCGCCGCCGGCCATGGCGCCGACGACGACGGCGGCGAGAAGGGCGGCGAACCAGCCATAGCCTTGCGTGCCCGTTGTCGACAGCGACAGCGTGTTGGCGGTGCCGCCTTTGGCTACCACCGCCGCGACCATGCCGCAGAAGGCGAGCAGCGAGCCGACCGACAGGTCGATGCCGGCGGTCAGGATGACGAA
This sequence comes from Mesorhizobium sp. WSM4830, assembly GCF_055811495.1. Lineage (NCBI taxonomy): Bacteria > Pseudomonadati > Pseudomonadota > Alphaproteobacteria > Hyphomicrobiales > Phyllobacteriaceae > Mesorhizobium > Mesorhizobium sp. WSM4830. The sequence goes on from NZ_JBVVQI010000024.1 coordinate 76,468, forward strand.
GGTCATGCCGAGCGCGATCAGCCCGGTGATCGAGATCTGGCGCATGATGTTGAACAGGTTGATCGGGTCGATGAAGCTCGGCTTCAGCACGGTGAAGACGACGATCAGCAACGCCAGGAACATCAGTGGGCCGAAGCTCATCAGCAGGCGCGCAATATTGACGCCGCCGCGCTGGCTCCGTTCGGTCGTGCTGGTCATTGCGTTGCTTCCTGCTTCTGGTCTTCCTGCTTCTGGTCCAGCGCCATCAGTTCCATCAGTTTCTCCTCGTTCGCCTCGACGCCGGGCATCTCGCCGGTGATGCGCCCGCGCCGCATGGTGACGATCCTGTCCGACACCGCAAGCACTTCGGGCAGCTCGGAGGAGATCATCATGATGGCGATGCCGCGCGCCGCGAGCTCCACCAGGATCTGGTGCACCTCAGCCTTGGCGCCGACATCGACGCCGCGCGTCGGTTCATCGACGATCAGCAACTTGGGGTCGCGCGCCAGCCAGCGGGCAAGGATGACCTTCTGCTGGTTGCCACCGGACAGTCCCTCGATCGCCTGCTCGGGCGAGGCCATGCGGATCGACAGCATCTTCCTGTAGTTCGCCAGCGCTTCTCGCTCGCGCCGCTCGGCCATGAAACCGGCGGCATTGGAGTAGCGGTCGAGCGCGGCGACGGAAAAATTGGTGAGAATGCCGAGTGCTGCGAAGATCGCCTGGTGCTTGCGGTCTTCCGGCACCAGCCCGATGCCGAGCTCGATGGCATCGGCGGGTGAGGCGGGCGCGATCGGCTTGCCGTCGAGCCTGATGGTGCCGGCGGCAATGCGGTCGGCGCCGAAGATGGCGCGAGCGAGCTCGGTGCGGCCGGAGCCGACGAGCCCCGCGACGCCGAGGATTTCGCCCGCCTTGAGGTCGAGATCGACGCCTTCGAGCACGATCGCGTGCGGCGCCTGCGGATCGCGCACCGTGCGCAGGCCGCGCACCGAGAGCCGGACGTCGCCGGCGACATCGCGCTGCGTCGGCCTGGCATAGAGCTCGGAAGCGGCGCGGCCGACCATCTTCTCGATAATCTTCGGCAGCTTGATCGGCCCACCTTCGCGGTCTAGATGGCCGGCCAGCCTGCCGTCGCGCAGCACCGTCATGCGGTCGCAGATCGCCGATGCCTCTTCCAGCCGGTGGGTGACGAACATGATGGCGACGCCGTCCTTGCGCAGCCGGCCCATGATCGACATCAGCCTGTGCACTTCGGTTTCGGTCAGCGCCGAGGTCGGCTCGTCCATGATGATCAAGCGGCTCTTCAGCGACAGCGCACGGGCGATCTCGACCAGCTGCTGCTCGGCCACCGACAGCGCCGACACCGGCGTCGCCGGGTCGAGGTCGAGGCCGACGCGAGCGATGATCGCGCGCGAATCTTCCTCCATCTTCCGCCAGCTGACCAGCCCGAACCGGCCGAGCGGCGCGCGGCCGATGAAGATATTCTCCGCCACGGTCAGCGTCGGGATCAGGCTCAGTTCCTGGTAGATGGTGACGATGCCGTGGCGCTTGGCATCCTGCGGATTGTGCGGGCTGAATTCGACCCCATCGAAGACGATGCGGCCGCTGGACGGCGGCATCACGCCGGACAGGATCTTGAGCAGCGTCGATTTGCCGGCGCCGTTCTCGCCGAGCAGGCCGAGGATCTCGCCGGGGCGGACTTCGAGCGAAACGTCGTTCAGCGCGGTGACGCCGGCAAAGCGCTTGGTCACGCCCTCGACGGTGAGGAGGGCGGGAGAGGGTGATGGCGCAGTGGCTTCAGTCGCGGGCAAAGGTTACTCCCAATTTGCGATTGATGGCGGGACAGCGCCCCCCTCTGCCCTGCCGGGCATCTCCCCCACGAGGGGGGAGATTGGATGTCACCTTGGCTTTCGCCAATCTCCTGCGCTGCAAAAACGGCGCTATCGGCGAAGCTGCCGATCTCCCCCCAAGTGGGGGAGATGCCCGGCAGGGCAGAGGGGGGCGCGACAGAACGCTACTTTTGCTGCTGCGGGCCCCCTACTTCGTCTCGCCCAGCCTCTCCGCCTTGTCGAGATTGTCCTTGCCGATGACGATCGGCGTCAAAAGCACCAGCTTTTCCTTCGGCTCGGTCTTGTCCCTGGCGTAGGCGACCGCGATCTGCACCGCGGTGCGCGACTGCTCGCCAGGGAATTGCTCGACCGTGCCGGCCAGCTTGCCGTCGCGCACGGCGACCAGCGCTTCGGGAAGCGCGTCGAAGCCATAGATCTTGACGTCGGTGAAGTTGCGCGCCGCGCAGGCTTCAACCGCGCCAAGCGCCATGTCGTCATTGGCGCAGATGATCGCGTCGGGCTTGCCGTTGGCAGCAAGGCCGGCCTCGGTGACGGACAGCGCCTCGGCGCGGGCGAAGTTGGCGGTCTGCTCGAAGATGATCTGGTACTTGTCCTTCATCGGATCGAGGACGTTGTGCACACCCTTGTTGCGGTCGATCGCCGGACCGGCGCCGGGCTGACCCTGCAGATGGAAGATCTTGGCGCCGTTCGGGAACGCCGCCACCATGGCCTGTGCTTCGGCCTCGCCGCCCTTGACATTGTCGGCGCCGACATGGGCGAGGATGCCTTCGACGCCCTCGACGCGGCGGTCGATGGTGACGACGGGAACGCCGGCCTTCACCGCTTCCTCGATAGCTGGGGCCAGCGCGTTGACGTCGAGCGGCGAGATGACGATGGCGTTGACCTTTTGCACCAGTGCCGCTTCGATATCGGCGGTCTGCTTGGGCGCCGAGTTCTGGCCGTCGCTCTCGATCAGGTTGACGCCCTGCGCCTGGGCTTCCGCCTTGATCTGGTTCAGCATGTGCACGAAGAACGGAAAGCCGAGGCTCGGCACCGAACCAAGAATGGTCAGCTTGTCCTGGGCAATAGCCAATTGCGGAGCGGCCAGCGCCAAGGCGCCCATCGCCGCGGACGACAGCAGGAATTCACGTCTGTTGATCAATTTAGTCTCCTCCCAGATGAGCGCACGACCCCGGAACCGGAATGGGATTTCCGGAAGGTTCCTTGCGTCGATTCATAAATGGAGTGTCCTTTGAGCGCCCAACTCGTGTTTGAAGGGACGCAACGGCGCTCCAGCCGGTCCACCGCGACGTTCTCCTCCGCTCGATGCCGGCCGGCGGATGCTAGCCAAGGCCGGAGCTTTGCGCAAGAACGGGAGAACGCAAGACCTACCGATCGATCATCACCATGGTGCGCTCGCCGTAGCGCGGACCGGCGACCTTTCCCGGCGCCAGCGCGTCGTCGAGCACCTGCATCTCGGCTGGGTCCAGCCTGATCGAAGCCGCGGCGACGTTCTCCTCGAGGTATTTTCTGCGCTTGGTGCCGGGGATCGGGACGATGTCGATGCCGAAGTCGCTCCCCTTGTGGAGCAGCCAGGCCAGCGCGATCTGACCTGGCTTGACGCGCTTCGCCGCGGCGATGTCGAGTACCGTGGCCGCCGCCTGCATGTTGGCGTCATAGTTGGCGCCCTGGTAGCGCGGATCGCCGCGCCGGTAATCGCCCTCCGCATAGTCTTCGGCGCGCCTGACGTCGCCGGTGAGAAAGCCGCGGCCGAGCGGCGAGAACGGCACCAGGCCGATGCCGAGTTCCTTCAGCAGCGGAATGATTTCCGGCTCCAGATTGCGCTCCCACAGCGAGTATTCGCTCTGCACTGCCGACACCGGATGCAGGGCATGCGCCCGGCGGATGTTGGCGGCGCCGGCTTCAGAGAGGCCGAAGAAGCGGACCTTGCCCTGAGCGATCAGCTCGCCGACAGCGCCCGCCACATCCTCGATCGGCACCGCCGGATCAACGCGGTGCTGATAGAGGAGGTCGACGTGGTCGGTGGCGAGCCTCCTCAGCGAACCTTCCAAAGCCTCGCGGATATGTTCGGGCCGGCTGTCGCGCTCGGTGCCGACTTGCTTGCCGTTTTCAATGCGGAAGCCGAATTTCGTCGCGATCGTCACCTCATCGCGCCGGCCCTTCAGCGCGCGGCCGAGCAGTTCCTCGTTGGTGAACGGCCCGTACACTTCCGCGGTGTCGAGGAAGGTGCAGCCGAGTTCGATGGCGCGGTGCAGCGTGGCGGTCGATTCCGCCTCATCGGCCGGGCCATAGGACTGGCTCATGCCCATGCAGCCGAGACCGATTGCCGAGACTTGCAGCCCCTGGCTGCCGAGTTTGCGCATCGTCAATGTCATGTGAAGTTCTCCGGATCAGCATCGCTTTCCAAGCCGCCAGGTTCAATATAGCGCACCGGCTCGGTTTCCACAGAGCGGGAGGCGCCACCGCGCGAGGGCTCGCAGCGGCCGCCAAATTGACAGCCGACCCGCTCTCGGCCATCCTTAAGGCACGCCGCCTTGCGGCTTGTGCGTGAGCAACCAGCATGGCCAGTTCCGTCGCCAGTCAGAAATCCAAGCGCGCCGCGGTGCGCAACGCGCTCGATCGCCACAAGGTCTACATCACCGCGCAGCGTTTTTCGGCCGGCAGCTACAGCGCGCGGGTGCTGGTCGACGGCGAGGCCTATTGGGTCGACGAATTCCGGCTCAGGCAGCTGCAGCAGGGCCTGTCGCCGGCCGAGCTCGAATTGACGCCGGCCACCGACGATTGAGCGTGGCGATTGGTGGCAGCGATGTTTCGGCTAGTCACCTGATGCAGTTAGCATCCATCTTTTCGAGCCGGCGTAGAGTTCTGTCGCGCCCCCCTCTGTCCTGCCGGACATCTCCCCCACAAGGGGGGAGATCAGCAGCTTCGGCGCCAGCCCTCCTTCTGCAACGTCGAAGATTAGCGAAGGTCGCCGTGACATCCAATCTCCCCCCGTGTGGGGGAGATGTCCGGCAGGACAGAGGGGGGCGCGAAGGAACGAGACGTTTGCACTTGGCTGCCGTGCTTTGGTCGAGCCCATGACCGCTCCCTCCAAGCTGAAGACCTATCGCGCCAAGCGCGAGTTCACGAGGACACCGGAACCAGCCGGCGGTCTGGTTGCCGGTGAGGGCAATCGTTTCGTCGTCCACAAGCATCACGCCACCGCCGATCACTACGATCTGCGCCTGCAGGTCGGCGACGTGCTGAAGAGCTGGGCGGTGCCGCGCGGCCCGTCGCTCAATCCCGCCGACAAAAGGCTGGCGGTCGAGACCGAGGACCATCCGCTCGAATATATCGACTTCGAAGGTGTCATTCCCGAAGGCGAATATGGCGGCGGGCCGATGATCGTCTGGGATACCGGCGTCTGGGCGCCGATGGACGATGTCGAAAAGAGTTTGCGCACCGGTTCCTTCAAGTTCAGGCTCGCCGGTGAGAAGCTGAATGGCGGCTGGATGCTGACGCGGCTGAAACCGAAGCCCGGCGAGGATGAGGGCAAGAAGAACTGGCTGCTGTTCAAGGAGCGTGATCTCGCCGCCGACGCCACACTCGACATATTGGAAGCCCGCTCGGAAAGCGTCAAATCCGGACGCCGCATCGAGGAGCTGGTGGCAGCGCCGAAGCCTGCCGCCAAACCTGCCAGGCCGATGGTGCTGAAACCCGGCGCTTTGCCGGGCGCCGTCAAGGCGGCGCCGCCTTCCCGGATCGAGCCGCAGCTGGCTACGCAGGTTCCGAAGCCGCCGGGCGGCGATGACCCCGCCGCCCGAACGGGCGAAGCCTGGCTGCACGAGATCAAGTTCGACGGCTACCGCACCATGGCGCATGTTTCCGACGGGAAGGTCAGGCTGATCACCCGCGCCGGCCTCGACTGGACGAAGCGCTATGGCGACCTGCCGCTTGCATTCGCCAGGCTGCCGTGCCGCGAGGCGATCATCGACGGCGAGGTCGTCGCGCTCGACGCCAAGGGCATCAGTCGCTTTGCGCTTTTGCAAGACGCGCTCGCCGAAGGCGCCGGCAACAAGCTCCACTTCTACGCCTTCGACCTTCTCTATCTCGACGGCTGGGACTTGAGACAAGCGCCGCTCCGCCGGCGCAAGGCGCTGCTTTCGCAACTGCTGTCCGGTCTCGGCGCCAATTCGGCCATCCAGCTCAGCGATCATGTCGAGGGCGACGGCCAGGCGCTTTATGACCAGGCATCCGAGATGGGGCTCGAGGGTGTCGTCTCCAAGCGCGCCACGGCAATCTACCAGAGCGGCCGCACCAAGACCTGGACCAAGACCAAGGCGCTCCAGACCGGCGACTTTGTCATCGCCGGCTACACGATCTCCGCTGCGGCAGAGGGGTTGGCTGCGCTTGGCCTCGGTGAATTCGAAGACGGCGAACTGCATTATCGCGGCAAGGTCGGCACCGGCTTCGATGCCGCGACCGCAGGCGAATTGCTGGCGCGGCTGGAGCCGCTAAGGGCGGGTGCATCCGCGCCCGAAGGGGTTCCCCGCGAAATCATGCGCGAGATGAACTGGGTGCGGCCGCTGCTTTCGGCGCATATCCACTACGCCAACCGGACCACCGACAATGCGCTGCGCCATGCGGTGTTCCGCGGCCTGCGCGACGTCGGCCTGTCGACGCCGGTTTCGGCCAAGCGCAAGCGGCTGATCGCCGAGGCCGACCTCGCAACAATCTGGGTGACCAACCCGACGCGGCGGCTGTTCGGCAAGACCGGCCCGACCAAGCTCGACATCGCAGTCTATTACGCGCTGGTCGGCGATTTCATGCTGCCGCATATCCTTGGCCGGCCGGTGTCGCTGGTGCGCTGCCCGACCGGCAGACCGCAGGACTGTTTCTTCCAGCGCCACGCCTTCACCGGCATGCCTTCCTCGGTGGCGACCTTCGAGGCGACCAATTCGGAGGGCGAGACCAAATCCTATCTCTCGGTGGAAGACGCCAAGGGCTATCTGGCTCTGGCGCAGTTCGGTGTCGTCGAGTTCCACACCTGGGGCACCCATCGTACGCGGCTCGACAAGCCCGATTTGATCGTTTTCGATCTCGACCCGGGCGAGGGGATCGTCTGGCGCGAGGTGGTGGAGGCGGCGGTGCATATTAAGGGCGAGCTGGAAGCGCTAGGGCTGGTGCCGTTCGCCAAGACCTCCGGGGGCCACGGCATCCACATCACAGTGCCGGTGACGCAAAAGCAGAACTGGAAGAAACTGCACCAGGCGACCAGCGCCATCTCCACGCATCTTGCCGCCACCGCGCCCGACACTTTCACCACCACCATGGGCAAGGACAACCGCAAGCGACGCATCTTCATCGATTATCACCGCAATGCGCGCGGCCACACTTCGGCGGCTCCCTATTCGCTGCGCGCCCGCACCAATTTGCCGGCCTCGACGCCGGTCAGCTGGAGCGATCTGGAGACCATCGACGCTCCGCAGGATCTGAATTATTCGTCGCTGCCGGGCCTGCTGGCGACGTCAGGCGATCCCTGGGCCGACATGGAAGATTTCGCCCGGGATTTGCCGGTGATAGGCACCGCGAGGTAGTCCTGCGGGCGCGGCGCCAGACTCCATCGACGCTCCGGAAAATTTGAATTATTCTTCGCGACGGACCTCTTGCCTGCAGGCGGCTCCCAGCGGAGGAAGATTTCGCTAGGGATTTGCCGGTATTGTAAGGGGCAATGTAGGATTTCGGCAGCCCCGTTCGTCCTGCGGACGAATGAACGCTGCGAACAGTTCGACAGCACAAGGCCGCGTAGGAGTATTTCATGGCGCCCAGGGCAAGTTGGAAGGGTTACCTCAAGCTCAGTCTGGTCAGCTGTCCGGTCCGGCTCTATCCGGCGACGAGCGCCAGCGAGCGCATCAGCTTCAACCAGCTGCACAAGAAGACGCACAACCGCATCAACATGAAGCCGGTCGACCCCGAGCTCGGGCTGGTCGAGCGTTCGGACCTGGTCAAGGGCTACGAATACGAGGACAAGCAGTACATCATCATCGACGATACCGATCTCGATGCGGTGCGCATTGAATCCAACCATACGATGAACATCGAGGCCTTTGTCGACGAGCATTCGGTCGACGTCATCTACCAGGACGCGCCCTATTACCTGGCGCCGGATGGCGCAATGGCCGAGGAGACCTTTGCCGTGCTGCGCGAAGCGATGCGCAAATCCGGCAAGCTGGCGATCGCGCGCCTGGTGCTGTCCAGCCGCGAGCGCGTCGTGACGATCGGCGCGCGCGAGAGCGGCATGTTCGTCTGCACCTTGAGGAATCCGAACGAAGTGCGTGGCACGGCTGAATATTTCGGCAACATCCCGGCCGGAAACCCCGATCCGGAAATGCTGCAATTGGCCGAAGCGCTGATCAAGCAGAAGGAAACCACCTTCGATCCGAAGAATTACGAGGACCGCTACGAGATCGCGCTGATGACGATGATCCGCGAGAAGCTCAAGGGCCACAAGCCGATCATCGCGGCCGCCCCTGAGCGCGGCAATGTCATCAATCTCATGGATGCGCTGAAGGCGAGCCTGTCGCAATCGGCCAAGCCGCCGGCCAAGTCGAAGAGCAAGGCCGATGAAACCGCCAAGCCTGCGGCGAAATCCGCCAAGGCCGGGGCCGGCGCGACCAAGGAAAACCCGCTCAAGGCGAACCTTCTCAAAGCCGTCGGCAAGAGCAAGGCGTGACGGCTCTCGCCGGCACGGTCTTCGGCATCGTCGGCGCGCTGGCGGCCTTTCCGCTCAGGCTGGCGACGCGCGAGGTCGAGCGCCAGCACGGCCAGTTGCGGCGCGGCGTCACTCGGCGCACCACCCATGTCGTGTTGGGCCGCATGTTGCTCGCCAGGGCCGGCGATGGCGAGATCGAGCGCCGCGTCGCTGCGGAACGTGCAGCCGGGCGCAGGCTGGTCAGCGAGAACGGCTTCCTGCGCCTGCTCGGGCTGATGAAGGCGCCGGAGGCTTCGGCGCTGTCGCGGCAGTCGCTGATCGACCAGTCGCGGCTGACCGGCGCGGATCTCGACTTCTTGTCGCTGTTCGATGCCTTCGAGCATGATTGTGAACCGTATTCCTTCCGCGACCTGATCCTCGCCCGCAAATATGCCGGGCTGGTCGCCGGCGGCGCCTCTTGGGGGGCGATCGCACGGTCGGTGCACCGCTCGGGCCCGATCGCTTCGCTCACTGCCAAGTCGCTCAATGTCGGCTCGCAGCACGGGCGGGCCGATGCGATCTATCTCGAGGGCGGTCAGAGCGAGCTCGACGGCCAGCTGCTGTTCGATTTGGGTTCGCAGGATGACGACACACTGGAAGAGCTGTTCGCCGATGCCGAGGCGGCGGAAGAGGCTGAAGACCACGAGCAGGCCGCGGTACTCTACCAGCGCTGCCTGGCCATCGACCCGAGCGATGCCATCGCCGCTTTCAACCGCGCCAACTGCCTGCGCGCCGCCGGCCACGCGGCGGAGGCGGCGCACGACTATGCCCGCGCGATAAAGCTCGATCCCGGGTTCGTCGAGGCCTGGTTCAATCTCGCCGGGTTGATGAGCGAAGAGGGGCGGGTGGCGTCGGCGCGCCGCCATTTGCTCAAGGCGATCGCATTGGATGCGAAGTACGCCGATGCGGTGTTCAACCTTGCGAGGCTGGAGTTCGACGCCGGCAATCTCGCCGAGGCGCAGCGTCGCTGGGTGCGCTATCTCGAGCTCGATGCCAATTCCGAATGGGCGCGCATGGCGGCCAAGGGGATACAGTTCGTCGATTTGCAGCTGGCGCGGATGTCGGCTTCCTGAGATGCTCGACGCAAAGACCATTCGAATACGGGTTGCTGACGAGCTACATACGCGACTTGGCGAGGGTTGGTTCAAACCGGACGGCACCAAGCTCATCGTCTCGACAGTAGATAACCTGACCGATTTTGGCATCGAGTTGGATTGCTATACGGACCGCCGATATGGCCAATACGACTGTTCGATCGCAGCCGTTTTCAAATGGAAGAAGTTTTCTAGGCTATGGAAGGATTTTGATGCTTGGTATGAGATCAAGGATCCGAGTTCAGCTCAGTTCAAGACCAAAAGCTCTCGACAACTGAGCCATCCATTTCTCAGGGTGGGTTTCGATACCATTGACGGGGATTTCGTCAAAGGTCGGGATACCTTCTGGGTGGCGAATGAAGTGGATCTCGATGCGTTTGTAGTCCGATGCGTTACCGACATTGACGGCAAGGTCGGCGCATGGATCAGGAAATGGTTTACCTGGGCCTCAGCGCTGGAAGTGATGGACGGCAATGAACAATTGTGCGGCTCATGGCGTGATACAGCATATTTCTGCCTGCTGGAACAGGTTCACGGGCGTGAGGTTGCTTGCAAATGGGTAGGTGACATTGATGCGACTGGCTGGCCCGAATTTCTGGCCGCTCAGGTCGAGTATCTTCAGCTACAGGTTTGCGGTGGGGGCTCCGTATAAAAGGATCGCAATGCCTGCGCTTAAACACCCCCCTCTGTCCTGCCGGACATCTCCCCCTCAAGGGGGGAGATCGGCAGCTTCGGCGCTCCGCGTGCCTTTCAGCTTTGGTGGTTGGGGAAAACGCCGACGTCATCCAATCTCCCCCCTTGAGGGGGAGATGTCCGGCAGGACAGAGGGGGGTGCGAAGGAACTCGGCCTTTATCTGCGGGCCACCCCATGACCACCTTTCTCTTCGACGGCCCCGAAACCGCTGCCATCACTATCCTGCTCGCCCACGGCGCAGGCGCTTCGATGGACTCGCCCTCGCTGACCGCCACGGCAAAAGCGCTCGCGGCGGCCGGCTTCCGCGTTGCGCGCTTTGAATTCCATTACATGGCGGCCCGCCGCTATGGCCACCGCAAGCCGCCGCCGCGCGCCGAGACGGTTAACCCGGAATACATCAAGGCGATCGCCGACCTCCGGGCGAAGGGCGTGACGGGTCCGCTGATCATCGGCGGCAAGTCGATGGGCGGACGCGTCGCTTCGATGATCGCCGACGAGATGTTTTCGAAGGGCGAGATCTCGGGCCTGCTTTGCCTCGGCTATCCCTTCCATCCGCCGGGCAAACCGACGCAGCTTCGGACAAAACACCTCGCCGATCTCAAGACGCCGACATTGATCTTCCAGGGCACGCGCGACGAGTTCGGGACCAAAGACGAGGTCGCGACCTATGCTCTGTCAGACGCAATCGAGATATTCTGGCTGGAAGACGGCGACCATGATCTGAAGTCGCGCAAAAACATCTCCGGTTTCTCCACCGCCGATCATCTGAAGACGCTCGCTGATGCGGTGAAGGCGTGGACCGAACGCATCGTGCGCTGAAGCAGGCCGATGAAGATCGCCACCTTCAACGTCAACAACATCAACGGCCGGCTGCCGAACCTGCTCGCATGGCTGGCCGCCGCCAAACCCGACATCGCCTGCCTGCAGGAGCTCAAGACCAGGCAGACGCAGTTTCCGCGCACCGCGCTGGCGGCCGCCGGCTACGGCGCGGTTTGGGTCGGGCAGCCGACCTGGAACGGCGTCGCCATCCTGTCGCGTGGCTCAGAACCCGTTCTGACCCGCGAGGCGCTGCCCGGCGACGATAGCGACCAGCAGGCGCGCTACATCGAAGCGGCGGTCAACGGTATCGTCGTCGCGTCGCTCTACGCGCCGAACGGCAACCCGCAGCCCGGCCCGAAGTTCCAGTACAAGCTCGCTTGGCATGAGAGGCTGGAGGCGCATGCGGCGCAGTTGCTCGACACCGCCCTGCCGGTGGTACTGGCCGGCGACTACAACATCGTGCCCGAGCCGCGCGACATCTACCCGACCCGCTCCTATGACGACAACGCGCTGGTGCAGCCGGAAAGCCGGGCATCGTTCCAGCGGCTGCTCGACCAGGGCTGGCTTGACGCGCTGCGCAAGAAGCACCCGACGGAGACGCTCTACACATTCTGGGACTATCGCCGCAATCGCTGGCCGCGCGACGCCGGCCTGCGGCTCGACCATATCTTGCTTTCGAAGAAGCTGTCGCGCCGGCTGGTAGCGGCGGGCATCGATCGCGACGTGCGTGGCGAGACCGGCGCCAGCGACCACGCGCCTGTCTGGGTGGAGTTGAAGTGAGGCACGAAAGCTGGCGTCGCCTTCCGGGCGGCGGACAGTCAGGTTGGCCGCGCCGCTTCGCGGGCGAAGGCCTCGATCAAAGGGGCGTATCCCTCGAGGTCGGGCTGCGTAGCGAAACTGTGGGTAGCGGCGGTCGAAGCCCAGGGCAGCTTTTCCGACGTGAAGACTTCGACGAAAGGCACATACCAATGGTGCTCGTCCAGCATGGTCGCACGAATGTTGACGAGAAAATCCAGGCCATGCGGACGCGTGAACATCCAGTTCTTGCAGTGCGGGCAATAGAGCTGCCGGTGCGGGCCGTGCAGGCCGCCGAGCACCGGCTCGCCTTGCGTTATGGCGAAACCGTCGCTGGGCACAGCGATGGTCAGGGAATACGCGCTGGCGCTCAGTTTCTGGCAGCCGGTGCAGTGACACGCCATTGTCAGCAAAGGCGGGGCGCTGATGCGAAAGCGTATTCCGCCGCACAGGCAACCGCCGTCCCAAGGTAGCTTCCAATCGTCCATTGCTAGCCTCGCGTTAGCTCTGCCAGCGATCTAGCGCGCGACCGCCAAGCTGCAATCTCCCCCTTGACGGTCCCACGAGGGAGGAGATCGGCAGCTTCACGTCCTTCCCCCAGGGATCGTGAACACCACGTCGGCGCGGCCGTAGCCGCCATCGGCGACCTCCTCGATCAGCACCATCGTGTAAGGGCGCACGCCTTCGCCGAACATCTCGACGAACAGGGCTGTGGTCTTGTGGACGAGGTCCTCCTTCTGTCCGACGGACAGCGCGCGCTCAGGCACCTTGAAATTTGCAAACGGCATGATGTCGATTTCCTGTTGGTTGTGGAGGTAAAGTCAGACCGTGCCGCCATTGGCGCGCAGCACCTGGCCGTTGACCCAGCCACTGTCCGGTCCGGCGAGGAACGACACCACGGCGGCGATGTCGGTAGGCTGGCCGACCCGCCCGAGCGGGATCATCCTGGTGATCGTCTCGACCAGTGCCTCGGACTTGCCTCCGAGGAACAGATCGGTGGCCACCGGCCCCGGCGCCACGACATTGACGGTGATGCCGCGCGGCCCGAGTTCCTTGGCCAGCACATGGGTCATCGCCTCGACGCCGGCTTTGGTGGCAGCGTAAACGCCGTAGGTCGGCTGGTAGAGCCCGACCACGCTGGACGAGAAGCTGATGATGCGGCCGCCCTCGCGCAGCCTTCTTGCGGCCTCGCGCATGCCGCGGAAGACGCCACCGAGATTCACCGCGACCTGCTGCTCGAAACCGGTGTCGTCCATCTGCGCGATCGGCGCGAGCTTCATGATGCCGGCATTGTTGACCAGCACGTCGAGGCCGCCAAAGGCCTGCTCGGCTGCGTCGAACAGATGCGCCGCGCCCTTGGGATCGCCGACATCGGCCTGGACGGCGATCGCCGTGCCGCCTGCCGCCTCGATCCCGCGCACCACGCCTTCGGCGGCTTCGGCGCCCCTGGCATAGTTGACGACGACCGAAAAGCCGTCGCGTGCCAGCCTTCTGGCAATTTCGGCGCCGATACCCTTCGAGGCGCCGGTTACCAGCGCCACCTTTCCATTCCGCGTAGCCATGTCAGCTCTCCAATTCTTGTCGGCTGAAAATAGGCGATAAATCCTGCGGGATAATCGCTCGGGACTTGCCAACACCATTCGGATATGGCGAACAATGGCGATGGACAGTCTCGACCGGATGCGCCTGCTTGCCCGTGTGATCGAGCGCGGCAGCTTCACCGCGGCGGCCGCCGATCTGTCGATGTCGCGATCGACCGCGACCGAGGCGATCAAGGACCTCGAGGCGCGGCTGGGGGTGAGGCTGCTCGAACGCACCACGCGCCATGTCAGGCCGACGTTGGACGGCCAGGCCTATTACCAGCGCTGCCTCGCCATCCTTGCCGATGTCGAGGATGCCGAGGCCGGCTTTCAATCGGCGCAGCCGCAGGGCCTTTTGAGGATCGACGTGCACGGCTTCATGGCCCGCCATTTCATCCTGCCGCGGCTCTCCGAATTCCTCGACCGCTATCCCGGGATCGACCTCCATATCGGCGACGGCGACCGGCTGGTCGATCTGGTGCGCGAGGGCATCGACTGCGTGCTGCGTTCCGGCGAACAGGCCGACAGCGGCATGATCGTGCGGCGGGTGGCAACATTGCGCGAAGTCACCTGCGCCAGCCCCGCCTATCTCGAAAAGCATGGCGTGCCGGCAACCCTCGACGATCTCGAAGGCCATCTGATGGTCGGCTTCCGCTCGTCGCGAACCGGCGAGGTCATGCCGCTCGAATTCACCGTCGGCGGCGCGTTGCGATATGTCAGCCTGCCCAGCCGGGTGACGGTCAACGGCTCCGACACGATGGCGGAGCTGGCGCGTCTCGGCTTCGGCCTGGTGCAGGCGCCGCATTACCGCTTCGCCGGGGATTTCGCACGCGGCACGCTTGTCGAAGTGCTGCCGGACTACCCGCCGTCACCGACACCGCTGTCGGCGCTCTACCCGCAGAACCGCCAGCTCGCGCCGCGCGTACGCGTGTTCATCGACTGGGTAACCGGGATTTTTGGCGAGGATGGGACATCGGGCCGGCTGTGATCGTGCACCGGCCGCCGGCTACTTTGCGAAGGGCGATCGGACGAGATAGATATCACGCTTGGGTTTAGTGACAAGATCGGGACCGGGCGGCGAGCCGGTGCGACTTGAGGGCGGGCGCGCCGCCGGCGCCCATGAGGTGACCGGCCGGATCGGGTGATGGTCCTGCTGCAACCAACGTGTTGACCGAATGCAGTAGCCAATAGGGAAGCTCCAGTGAGAAGATTTCTTATAGTCGGCGCGATTATGCTCGCAACCTACGGCGCCTCGCACGCCCAGACGGTGGACGAAGGCATCCACCGCGACGCTCATGGGCCGTCGACGATGTGCGGTTTCCATGGTGCTGACGCAATGGATCTGGTCAAGCAGGTGAGGGCGTCTCCAGCCTTGCGTCGGGTTGCTGCCTCATCGCGCTTCGAACTGTTCGTTTCTGCTGACGGGCTGACGCAGTGGAGTTTCACAAGGCCCACCGAACAGGCGTATCCCGCCATAACCTGCAATCACCTCAGCAGGGACCGGCAGGGCAGTTTGTACCAAACACGGACTATGCGATGCGAAGCGGGTCGCCGGGCATGCGATAGGCTCTTTGCCGAGTTCCAGCAGCTGGACGAGCGATTCCGGCGGGCGATGCGCAAGTAGGGTTCAGACAATTTGGCGCGGGGCGCCTCGCCACTTGCGGGCTTCCGCAAGCGCGGCCTATCGCGTATTGGCGCGGGACCTCTCCTTTGGCCTTTCCCGGAAAACCATGATTCGTCTCGAAAGCATCAGCAAGCAGAACGGCAGGCAGATCGTCTTCATTGAAGCCTCCGCGGCGTTGCAGAAGGGCGAGAAGGTCGGGCTGGTCGGGCCTAACGGCGCCGGCAAGACGACGCTGTTTCGCATGATCAACGGCGAGGAGCAACCCGACGAAGGCCAGGTCTCGGTCGATCGCGGCGTCACCATCGGCTATTTCAGCCAGGATGTCGGCGACATGTCCGGCCGCAGCGCCGTTGCCGAAGTGATGGACGGCGCCGGGCCGGTGAGCGAAGTGGCGGCCGAGATGCGCGAACTCGAGCATGCCATGGGCGATCCCGATTGCGCCGGTGAAATGGACGAGATCATCGCCCGCTACGGCGAGGCACAGCATCGCTTCGAGGAGCTCGACGGCTACGCGCTGGATGGGCGTGCCCGCGAGGTGCTGGACGGCCTCGGCTTCAGCCAGGAGACGATGGACGGCGACGTCCGCAAGCTGTCGGGCGGCTGGAAAATGCGCGTGGCGCTGGCCAGGATCCTTTTGATGCGGCCCGACGCCATGCTGCTCGACGAACCGAGCAACCATCTCGACCTCGAAAGCCTGATCTGGCTGGAGCAGTTCCTGAAGAATTATGACGGTGCGCTGCTGATGACCTCCCACGACCGCGAGTTCATGAACCGCATCGTCAACAAGGTGGTCGAGATCGACGGCGGTTCCCTGACCGCTTACTCCGGCAACTACGAATTCTACCAGCAGCAGCGCGCGATTGCCGACCGGCAGCAGCAGGCGCAGTTCGAGCGCCAGCAGGCGATGCTGGCCAAGGAGATCGCCTTCATCGAGCGCTTCAAGGCACGTGCCTCGCATGCCGCCCAGGTGCAGAGCCGGGTGAAGAAGCTGGACAAGATCGACCGTGTCGAGCCGCCCAAGCGGCGCCAGAAGGTGTCGTTCGATTTCCAGCCGGCGCCGCGCTGCGGCGAGGACGTGGTGACGCTGAAGAACGTGCACAAGGGCTATGGCAGCCGCTCGATCTACGAGGGATTGGATTTTCAGGTGCGCCGCCGCGAGCGCTGGTGCATCATGGGCGTCAACGGCGCCGGCAAGTCGACGCTGCTGAAGCTGGTGGCTGGCGCTTCCGAGCCGGACAATGGCACGGTGGCGCGCGGGCCCAGCGTCAAGATGGGCTATTTCGCCCAGCACGCCATGGAAGTGCTGGAGGGCGAGCGCACCGTGTTCCAGACACTGGAAGACGCGTTTCCGCAGGCCGGTCAGGCGCCGCTCAGGGCACTGGCCGGCTGCTTCGGCTTTTCCGGCGACGAGATCGAGAAGAAATGCCGCGTGCTGTCGGGCGGCGAGAAGGCGCGGCTGGTGATGGCGTTGATGCTGTTCGACCCGCCCAATTTGCTGGTGCTGGACGAGCCGACCAACCACCTCGACATCGCCACCAAGGAGATGCTGATCACGGCGCTGTCGCAGTACGAGGGGACCATGCTGTTCGTCTCGCACGACCGCCATTTCCTGGCAGCGCTGTCGAACCGGGTGCTGGAACTGACGCCCGAGGGCATCCACACCTATGGCGGCGGCTATACCGAATATGTCGAGCGCACCGGGCAGGAGGCGCCGGGGTTGCGGAGCTGAGGCCGGCTCTGCCGCTAACGGTTACCTAGCGCTCGATTCCGGAAGCGAAAGCATGAGCTGCTCAGACGTGTATCGCAATTTCGCGCAGCGGATCGCCGCCGTCGATGAACAGCCGGCCTTGCGCGGTCAACGCGGCGCCGAGCCGTTGCAGGGCGATTTTTCCTGCTTCGGGATGACGCCCGTCCAGCGCGCCGACGCGCACCGCAACGGCAATGTCGAAGTGCTTCTCGTCCGCCTCCAACTCGAAATCCTCGATGGCGACCTGGCGAAGACTCAGCCGGCCTGCCGCAATCTCGGCGCGTGAGGCGGCCCCGGCCTGTGCGATGGCCTTGGCCGAGCGGTCGATCGCCAGCACGTGCCCGTCGCCGATCCGGCGCGCGATCTCGCGCGCTGCGGCACCCGGTCCGCAGCCGATCTCCAGCACTCGCATGCCCTGCCGCAAGGGCAGCGCATCGACGATGGCCAAAAGCCTTGGCGACAAGTCGTTCGCCATACCCTCTTCTCCAGCTTTTTCGCGATCCGAGATTAGCGACCACGCCCGGCGACGGGAAGGCCGAGAGACGCGGGCATTGCCGATGGGGTCAGCTGGTGTTTTGGGTACTGGTTGAGGAGGGGGAATGATCGACATCGAAGAGGTCGACGATCCGGTCTCGACCGCGGGCGACCGGGCGGACCCCGAGCGGCCCGGCGTCGTTGACCTGAGGGGTAGGGAGGGAACTGGCGCCGAGCCTAACCGGTTGGGGGGTAGATCACCGGCCGTTTATGTGTATACGCTCAAGCTAATATAAGAGCAAGCTAATGTTTTGCGTCAGCGATGTGGGCGATTGTCCTGATCAGTGGCCGGTTGTGGCTTCCTGCCGCGCCCTCCAACCCGGCCAAACACCGCTTATTGCCTTCAAGTCCTGGCTCCAATGCTGTACCCCGGCCCGAAATTCAAGGAGCCTGCGATGACCTCACATCCCGACATCCCCGACGCCGGCATGGCGGTCGATGCGGCCGGCGTGGCAGCCGATGACCGGCGCGCTCGCGAGGCGGATGCCGCATGGCAGGACGATGTCCGCGAGGGCGTGCGGCATATAGGCGATCTGGATTCGCTGCCGCTGTCGCCGGCCGAGCGGGCGGCGGCCGAAGCCGCGGCCACGCGCCACAAGGTTCGCATTCCCAAGTCTTATCTCGACCTGATCGACTGGAACGACCCCGCCGATCCGATACGGCTTCAGGTCATCCCGTCGCCCGACGAACTGGCAGAACAGGAGGGCGAGCTCGACGATCCGATCGCCGACCACCCCTTCAGTCCCGTGCCGAGATTGACGCATCGACATGCCGACCGGGTTCTGTTGTTCCCGACCTATCAATGCGCGGTCTATTGCCGGTTCTGCTTTCGCAAGGAGCAGCTGACCTCGATCGGCCGCGGCTATACGCGCGAAGCTCTCGATGAAGCCTTCGCCTATATCGCGGCCCATCCGGAAATCCGCGAGGTGATCCTGACCGGTGGCGACCCGCTGTCCTTGCCGGATAAGGCGCTGGCGGAAATCCGTGCCCGCGTCGAGGCGATCCAGCATGTGCGGCTGTTGCGCATCCACACTCGCGTGCCCGTCGCGCTGCCGTCGCGCGTCACCGGCGGGCTGGTTCAAGCCCTGCAAGGCCGACTGATGGTCACCGTCGTCACCCATTTCAACCACCCACGCGAAATCACCGAGGCGACTGAGCGGGCCTGCCGCACGTTGCGGCAGGGCGGCTTCGTGCTGCTGAACCAGAGCGTTCTGCTGAAAGGCGTGAACGACACGGTGGAGGTGCTGGAAGAGCTGTGCCGCGAGCTGATGTATCGCCTTGGCGTCAAACCCTATTACCTGCACCACGGCGATCTCGTGCGCGGCATGGCGCACCGGCGCACCACGATCGCCGAGGGCCAGGCGCTGGTCAGCGCCTTGCGTGCGCGCCTGTCGGGCATCTGCAATCCCGTCTACGTGCTGGACCTGCCGGACGGCGGAGGGAAAGTGCCGCTCGGCCAGTCCTATCTCGAGGCCCGGGAGGGGGAGACGTGGCGGATACGTGGCCAGGATGGGGCGGTGCGGGCGTACAGGGAGGTTGCTGGGGAGTAGGGGGGCGCGCAGCCGCCGAACCGTCGAGGTCGCGTTCAGCTTATGTAGTAATGTCCCATATAGATATCATGGTCTAGACAGGACATGTTCGGTTCTGGGAATGTGCATTGGACGTTCCGCTAGTTTAGTCAACTAATATATATCGCCCAACTGATGTCGTCGTTTTTGGGCTAGCGGGAAAACCTGCCTGCTGCTTGTACGACGGTGCCTAGGGGCACATTTTACAATCGGCTGGCAAAGCTCGCTTTTGTTGATGTCAGCCTAAATCCGGCCGGTGTTTCGATGCGGTGCTGAGGCTATAAAGCTGTTCAACCGGGCGGCATCGAGACGCATTTCGGCCGGTCGAGAGGGTTGTGGTGATCGACGGAACGCCAAATGTGATCTTGCTGATCGGCAGCGCCCCGGATGTGGTGCGCTGCGCGGCCTGGCCCAAGCAGGCCTTCGGCAAGATTGTCGCCATCAACAACGCCTGGCGCGTGCGCCCTGACTGGGATTTCCTCGTCCATGCCGGCGATTTCCCGGCGGAGCGGATGCCGCAAGGCGATCCCCTGCAGCAGGCGCAGATCTTCAGCGCCTCGCATTACGTGCCGGCGCAAAACAGCTTTGGCGGCTTCGTCTATGCCGGCGGCACTATGTCGATGACGGCGGCCTACTGGACGATCCACAGCCAGAAGCCGGACGTGCTGGCATTCCTTGGCTGCGACATGATCTACGACCAGCCCGGCAACACGCATTTTTACGGCGTCGGCCGCGCCGATCCGCTGCGCAACGACGTCACCCTGCGCAATCTCGAGGCGAAGTCGGCCCGCCTGCTCATCCATGCGCTTCGGCGCGGCTGCCTGTGCGTCAACCTATCCGACCTGCCCCGCAGCCGGCTGATCTTCCCGCGGCTGACGCTCGATGAACTCGGCGCGCTTTCTTCCTCGCAGCTTTCGGAAATGAAGGCGGAGATGCTTGCCGGGCTGCGGCTCGATCAGGCGGAGGAGGCCGACAGGATCGAGAAGGAACTCGGCTATTTCTTCGAGGATGGCATGTACTGGAAGCACCTCGACAAACTCGACGAGAAATTCCTGGCCAGCATCGACCGGCTGTGGATGGCGGCGGTGGAGGCGGGCCAGCCGAAGCTCCCGATCTCCCCCACAAGGCGGGAGATCGGCGCGTCGTCCGCTTAGCTTTTGGCCGCCGCGAGCTTGTCTTGCGTCTTCGTCTCGAAATCGCTGGCGTCATGGCGCTCGTGCAGCTGCATCGAAGGCTCGCCGAAGGTGCGGTTGACCATGCGGCCGCGCTTGACCGCCGGCCGCGCGTCGATGGCGTCGGCCCAGCGCTGCACGTTCTTGTACTGCTCCACCTGCAGGAACTCGCCGGAATCGTCATACATGCGGCCCTTGGCCAGCCCGCCATACCAGGGCCACACCGCAATGTCGGCAATCGTGTAGTCGCTGCCGCCTAAATACTCGCTTTCGGCGAGGCGCCGGTCGAGCACGTCCATCTGCCGCTTGGTTTCCATGGCGAAGCGGTCGATGGCATATTCGATCTTCGTCGGCGCATAGGCGTAGAAATGGCCGAAGCCGCCACCGAGATAGGGCGCCGAGCCCATCTGCCAGAACAGCCATGACAGGGTCTCGGCGCGAGCCGGCTGCTCCGTCGGCAGGAATTCGCCGAATTTTTCGGCGAGGTAGAGCAGGATCGAGCCGGATTCGAAGATGCGGACCGGCTTTTTCCCACTGCGGTCCATCATGGCCGGGATCTTCGAGTTGGGGTTGACCTCGACGAAGCCGCTGCCGAACTGGTCGCCGTCGTTGATCCTGATAAGCCAGGCGTCGTATTCGGCGCCGCTGTGGCCGAGCGCCAGAAGTTCCTCCAGCATGATCGTCACCTTGACGCCGTTCGGTGTCGCCAGCGAATAAAGCTGCAGCGGATGCTTGCCGACCGGCAGCTCCTTGTCATGCGTCGGGCCGGCGATCGGCCGGTTGATGCTGGCGAAGGCGCCGCCATTTGGCTTGTTCCAGGTCCAGACTTTTGGCGGCGTGTATTGGTCCGTTGCGTAGTCGTTCATTCGGGAGGCCTTTGGAAGGGTTGGGTTGGGAGGATATCAGAGTATCAACTTGGGTAATGGCGGAGGAACTTTGCATAGGGCAGCTTCGGATAGCCGTAGGTACAGATAGGGCTGCCGGCGCTGTTGCAAAACCCCGGCGCGAACGGCGCGGCGCCGGCCCCTTGCGCCTGATCACCTGCGCCATACCTATAGCCCATATCAGCCTGCGAACATTGCCAGGAACCAAAGCATGAATATCGAACCCCTTTTGCGATCCATCGTGGCCGTCCGCGCCACCGTGCCGGAGGACGCCTTCACGGCAAACGCACTTGGCACCCGCCGCGAGGGCAGCGGCGTGGTCATCCGCGGCGACGGGCTGGTGCTCACCATCGGCTATCTCATCACCGAAGCGGAGGAGGTCTGGCTGGCCGACCAGGACGGGCGCGTGGTTCCCGCCCATGCGCTCGCGTACGACCAGGAGTCGGGCTTCGGCCTGGTGCAGGCGCTGGCGCCGCTCGGGCTGCCCGCCATTGCACTCGGCGATGCGTCCAGGGCGAAGATCGGCGATCCCGTCGTGCTCGCCGACGGCGTCGGCCGCTCGGTGCGGGCGCGGATCGTCACCAAGCAGGAGTTCGCCGGCTATTGGGAATATCTGCTCGACGAGGCGATCTTCACGGCGCCGGCTCACCCCTCATGGGGCGGCGCCGGCCTGATCGGCGCGGATGGCAGGCTGCTCGGCATCGGTTCGCTGCGCCTGCAGATGAGCCGCAACGGCGAGGTCGCCGACATCAACATGGTTGTGCCGATCGATCTGCTGCCGCCCATCCTCGACGATCTGCTGACGCGCGGGCAGGTCGCCAGGCCGCCGCGGCCCTGGCTCGGCGCCTTCTCGGCCGAGAGCGACGGCAAGGTCGTGGTAATGAGCGTCGCCGAGGGCGGTCCGGCCGCCCAGGCGGGCCTTCGCCAGGGCGATGTCATCTCGGATGTCCGCGACACGGCGGTCGACGGGCTCGCCGATTTTTATCGCAAGCTTTGGAAGAGCGGCCCGGCGGGCGCCGAGATCCCGCTCCGGGTGCTGCGCGACGGCCGCGAAACCTGGCTGCGCGTCAAGTCCGCCGATCGCAACAGCCTGCTGTGGAAGCCGCCGCTGCAGTGAGGCAACCGAAACCTCTCACTCTCCGCACGCGCTGAAGCCAGTGCCCGGGGTCCATTCCGCAAATGGGATGACCTTGCCTTCGACCGATACGGTCGCTTGCCTGGTGGTGCCGTCCGCCAGTTTCTTGCTGCTTTTGCCCTTGCCGGTCAGCACATTGTAGTCGCAGTCGCCGGCAACATTGTCGTCCATGTAATCCCAATACTCGTAGGCGAAACCGGCGACGACGAACGTGCCATTGCGCCAGGCGAGCGTCAGCGTCTTGTTGGTCCGCTCGCTGCCGATCTCCATCGCCGGGATATAGAGCTTGATCGAGCCGTTGGGGAGCGCGGTGAGTTCTGGCTCGGTGTCGGATGTGGCGGGGCCTGGCCGGTCGTAGTTCTTCCATTCACCGTAAATCTGTTCATGCACGACCCCGGCAGGTCTGAGAAAATCGCCGTCGCCGTCCCTGAGGAACAAATGCAGGTCCATGGGATGGCCGGGCTCGGTCTCGACGATCATCGCCAGATCGGCGGCACCGTCGCCGTTCCAGTCGCCGGTCGCCGCCGTGATGATCTTCTGCGTCTCGATCGGCTCCGCCAGGGCGGCGGCCGGCAGCAGCAGGACCAGACCGAATATTGTCGATCGCATGTAAATCCCCCGAGCTTGGGCAGGCCTGAGACGCAAGCGCTTCTCAGGAGGCCCGGCTCTGCCGCATCTCGGAACGGCTCGTCTCGTTGAGCAGCCGGCAGAGCGAAACCGCTTCACGACGACTCAGGCCGATCAGCGCGATTTCCGAAAATTGCGCCGGCAGATCATGAACGATGTCCCACACCATCCATCGGCCGTTCGGCTCCATGACACATTCGTAGCGCAATAGTTGTTCCTGCATCCGACCCCCGGCTTTGCTCACCGGACTGGTACAGTGTCGAGGTAAATGAGTTGTTGCGCCGCGAGAGTATTCCGCGGCTGTCAAAACCAGGCGTTGAATCCCGCAGCCGCGACGCGCGAGCAGCGGCCCGCACCGGGCCGATGGTGCCGATACGCTCGACAAGGCGGCAGGGGCAGGGACGCTTCTGGCGTGAACGGAGGCCGCCGCCAAAATTTGGATCAGGCGTTGCGGCTGGCCATATGGGCGTCGAGCTTCCTCCTCGAGGGGCCGTAACGCTTGATGATGGTTGCGGCCTCGCTTTGCGGTATGCCGTATTTGCGGGCAAAAGCAGCGACCTCGTAAGGCTCTTCGCTGGAGACCAGTTTGCGATCCTGCTTGGTCTTGGATTTGTCGTCGGCCATGGCGTCCTCCATCACATCTGGTCGTTATAGGGCTCCTTGGTCCGGCCGACCATCCTGGCCAGTTCGGCAAAGGACGGTACGCCGGTTTCACCCTGGGCATTGTTGGCCGCCTGCAGCAGCCTGAGCGGAAAGCAGACGGCGTCGCGGTTGGATGGCGACATGTCTTCATAGAGACGCTCGTCGCTGGTCATCGCCGCCTCGGCCCGGCGCAACGCGATGTCGACCTCGTCGACCGATAATAGGCCCTTGTGGACCAGCGCGTTGTTGACGGCCGCGATCGCCATCATCAGTCCTTCGAGCTGGAGATTGGCGACGTTCATCGTCTTGCGTCCTTGCCGGACTTCTTGGCGGTGGCCTTGTCGTCTGGCCGGATCGCTGCGCGGGGCGGGTTCTGGCCCTCCGAATGCCGGGTCTTGTCGTCGAAATCGTCAGCCGGCCTGGTCAATCCCATGCCGCCGGGCGGTGGCTTGTTGCCGGCCGCATCCTGCGAGAATTCGTCGGCAGCGTCGGGGCTCGTCTTTGCCGGATATTTCCTCGCTCCGGTCTCGTAGCGGTTCGGGTCGTCGGCCATGTCCTGTGCTCCGGTTGCAATGAGCAGATAACTTTCATGCGGCAGCAGCGGTTCCGTGGCGAAATCGACCTTGCCGGTGCGCAAGCCTTCGCAATCTGTCGGGTTTAGTGCATTCTTGTGCATGCCAACCATGCTTCGCTCCGACGCGCCGGCAAAATGCTGCTCCTACTGCGGCGGGCGCGACCACGACTACGAGGATTGCCCGAAGCGCAAAAGCGATGCCGAACGGCAGAAGGAGACGCCAGGCAACGCGCACCTGCCCGCTGCCGCGACTGCAGGGGAAATCCGCTAGCCAGCCTGAACCACCCCGCCGGTCCGGCCGGCCGGCGCGAAGGTCCTTCCGTATCCGGAGGATTGCAATGCCGCCACTATTGTGGGCAAAAGCAGCACGGGCAATCAGGTTGGGGTGGGGCAATGACCGAAACGCAAGGCAGTTCAAGCCGTCCGCAGGGCAAGCCGGGGGCGGCATCGGGGTCGATCGGTTCCGGCCTGATCGCACTCGTCATCGTAGCGCTCGGCGTCTTTGCGCTGTTTGGGTCCTGGTATACGATCGACCAGGGCGACCGCGGCGTGCTCTTGACCAACGGAGCGCTGAGTTCGGTCGTCGATCCCGGACTGCATTTCAAGCTGCCGTGGCTGCAGCGCGTCGAGAAGATCAGCCTGCGCCAGCAGGTGCTCAAATGGGGCTGCGAGAACCAGAACGATTGCAGCGGCCTGCCGGCCATGCAGGCCTATTCGCGCGACCAGCAGCCGGCCGACATGCGCGTCACCGTCAACTTCCACGTGCCGGCCGCCGAAGTCAGCAACGTCTACACCAATTACGGGTCGATCGAGGCACTGGCCGACCGTGTCATTGCCAGGAAAGCACCGCAGGAGATCAAGACGGTGTTCGGCCAGTACGACGCGGTGTCGGTGATCCAGAACCGGGCGAAGTTCAACAAGGATGTCGCCGAGGCCATCGCGGCGGTAACCGACGGCCCGGTGATGATCGACAGCGTGCAGGTCGAGAACATCGATTTCTCCGACGCCTACGAGCAGGCGGTCGAAGCCAGAATGACGGCGCAGGTCGAGGTGCAGAAGCAGGAACAGAACCTGCAGCAGGAAAAGATCAAGGCCGACATCGCCGTCACCCAGGCCAAGGGCCGCGCCGACAGCGTCAAGGCCGAAGCCGAGGCCAGCGCCTACAAGACCAGGGTCGAAGGCGATGCGACCGCGGAAGCCATCAAAGCCCGCGCCGCGGCACTTGCCAACAATCCGCTGCTGGTCGAACTGACCAAAGCCGAGAAGTGGGACGGGGAGTTGCCGAAGTCGATGATCCCGGGTTCGACAGTGCCGTTCCTCGAACTCAGCACGCCCGCCGCAGCAGCGAACTGAGGCGCGGCGTCGCGGCGCACAAACCAGGTCAGGGCGGCGGCGCGGTAGCCGTTCCCGGTGCGGTCACGGCTGAAGCACGGCGCCTTGGGCGATTGCTTGCGTTTTCCTGAGAAAAGCCGCCAGCAGTTCCGTTCCCGCCGGCCAGTCGCCGAGACCGCTGTCGCCATTGATGTGGCCAAGCGGCCCGGCGATATGGAGATCGCTGCCCCAGCGCTCGGAGTTCGCCCTGACATAGTCCAGCGAGCCGTAGGGATCGTTGGTGCTGGCGACAATCAGCGACGGAAAGCGAAGCCGTTGCTGCGGCGCGTCGGCGAAGGCCAGGGCGGAGGAGGGGAAGGCCGGCGACGCCGGGTCCGGAACCGCGACCAGCAACGCGCCGCTGATCTCGCGGGTGGAGATCCGCTGCCAGTGTACGACGAGCAGACAGCCGAGGCTATGGGCGACGAGCACGGGTGGTGTCTTTGCCAGGCCTACAGCGGTGTCCAGCGCAGCCACCCAGTCGTCGAAATCCGGCGCGTCCCAACTCGCCGGGTTGAACCGACGCATCGCCGGGTTTGCCTGCTGCCAATGCGTCTGCCAATGGGCTTTGCCCGATCCGCCGATGCCCGGCACAATGATGAAGTCGGTCATGCGAAGCCCTTCTTTCCTGATGCGGCGCGTGCAATTCTAGGTCTTCTCCCGGGCGGCGGAATGAGAGGTCATCGGAAAGCAGCGAAGAAATCCGATGGATTAAAGGCGATCATGCGAAACAGCGATTATCGGCCAAGGCTCGATCCCACCGATCTGGCGATCATCGAGATCATGCAGGAGGACGGCCGCATCGGCATCTCCGAGCTTGGCCGCCGCGTCGGCCTGTCCCAGCCCGCCACCTCGGAACGGGTGAAGCGGCTGGAGGAGCGCGGCGTCATCACCGGCTACAAGGCGGTGATCAATTCGGCAGCGCTCGGGCTCGGCACCATGGCGGTCATCCGCCTGCGCACCACGCATGTGCATATCCAGGCCTGCCTGAAGAAGTTCGCCCAATTGCCGGAGGTGGTCGAGGTGCTGCGGGTGACCGGCGAGGACTGTTTTCTGGTCAAGGTCGTGGTCCCGTCACCGCCCGATCTTGAAAGCATCGTCGACAGCATCGGCCACTACGGCACGGTGACGACAAATGTGGTTCTGCGCGCCGAGCAACCGAAGCGGCTGGGACGCGAATTGATGACCAGGGCCTGACCGGTCTATCGCTTGGTCTGCGTATGCCCGACGGCATTGGCGAACGAGATGCCGCCCTTGATCTCGCGCATCGCCATCGAGGTGATCGTGCGCCGCACGCCGGGCAGCCGGCTGAGCTCCTCGCGCAGCATCCTGTCGAGCGCCATCATGTCGACGGTGACGATCTGCAGGAGATAATCGGCCTCGCCTGTCGTGGCGTGGCAGCGGCGGATCAGCGGATGCTTTTTGACCGCCGCCTCGAAGGCGTCCGACAGTTCGAAATCGATCGACACCTGGATGAAGGCTTCGATGCCGAAGCCGAGCTTGGCCGGGTCGATCAGGGTCGAGTAGCCGCGGATGACGCCGGCGTCCTCCAGCGTCTTGACCCGCTTCCAGCACGGCGTCTTGCTCAAGCCGACCTCATCGGCGAGCGCGGCAAAGGAGATGCGGGCCTCGCGTTCGAGCGCCGCGACGATCTTCCGGTCGACCGCATCCAGCATCATTCGTTCTTCCAATCTGCTTCAGAGACAACTTTCGTCCTTCGTTTCCTGCCAATCGAATAACAGAAAGG
Source organism: Mesorhizobium sp. WSM4830 (assembly GCF_055811495.1). Classification (NCBI taxonomy): domain Bacteria; kingdom Pseudomonadati; phylum Pseudomonadota; class Alphaproteobacteria; order Hyphomicrobiales; family Phyllobacteriaceae; genus Mesorhizobium; species Mesorhizobium sp. WSM4830. The sequence continues at coordinate 103,631 of NZ_JBVVQI010000024.1, forward strand.
GACAATGTTCGGCAAGAAAGCGATTAGACTCAAGCGACCGGGATCCAACAAGCGCCTGCGGCCCGGCGGCCGCGGCAAGGAGCATGGCCATGGATAAGCAGGACTATTATGCCCGCATCGAAAAGCCTGAGATGCGCGACTATGGCGTCTACCTCAAATGCGACAGCCTGCTTGCCTGCCAGAAGCCGCTGGCCGAGATGGTGAATGCCGACGAGCTGCAGTTCCAGATCGTTCACCAGGTCGAGGAGCTGTGGATGAAGCTCATCGCCTACACGCTGGTCGATGTCGTCGATTTCCTGGAAAGGCAGGACACGCATCGCATCGTCACGCTGATGGCGCGCGTGCACCGGCTGATGCGGCTGATGACGGCGCAGCTCGACCTGCTCGAAACCATGTCGCCGAAGGAGTACCAGCAGATCCGGCTGCAGCTCGGCAATGGCAGCGGCCAGGAATCACCGGGCTTCAAGCAGCTGCTGCGCCTGCCGCCCGATCTGTGGCGAGCCTTCAAGACGTCCTACCTCGACGGCCGCGGCCTCTCGGTCGAGGACGTCTACGATGCCGGCTACGATCACGGCGACAGCTATGTCGTGGCCGAAGCGCTGGTCGAGTTCGACGAGCTGTTCCAGAAATTCCGTGCCAACCACCTCTACCTCATCCACCGCACGATCGGCCTCGGCGCGAAATCGCTGAAAGGCCGGCCGGTCGAATTGCTGGAGGCCGGCGCCCGCCACCGCTTCTTCCCGGAACTCTGGGACATACGCTGGGCGATGACCGACCGCTGGGGCAGCCAGTATGGAACGGTGCGGGAGCCGATCAGCCAGCCAGGGGCCAAGGTGAGGTAGTCCTGAACCTGGTTGCTCGCCCCAATAGAGGCGGGCAATCGCATACGGGGGTCCCCCTCATCCGGCCGCTTCGCGGCCACCTTCTCGCCGCTGGGGAGAAGAGCCTGGCACCAACGCAGGCGACCTCCTCTCCTCTCGGGGAGAGGTCGGATTGCCCCGAATTGCCCTTCGCAATTCGGTTGGCAATCCGGGTGAGGGCACTTGCCCATATGCGCCCTGCCTCCACTGGGCGAGGAACCCAATCCTGCAAGGCCTCCTCGCCCCGCGCTTGTATCTCTCAGGTTTTTCGGGGGATGATGTCGGGCTTGCGGCCGGTGGTGCGTCCTTGGGGCACAACCACGTAACTCTTGGGAGGACATCATGACCTTGGAAACCGCTCAATCAACCGTCCAGTCGCCGTGGCAGACCGCGGCAATCCTTATCGCCCGCCTGATCTTCGCTGCCGTCTTCCTGATGGCCGTCATCTTCAAATTCGTCGATATCGGCGCCACCGCCGGCTATATCGCGGCGGCCGGGTTTCCATTCCCGCTGTTCCTGGCCTGGTGCGCAGCCCTGCTCGAGGTCGTCCTCGTCCTATGCTTCCTGACCGGCGCCTTCTTCTCCTGGGCAGCACTCGTCGCAGGCGCCTATGTGCTGTTCCTGGGCTTCGCCTTCCACGGGCCGTCGCACTGGGCCGGCAACCAGGCGGAGTTCGGCTTCTTCGTCGATCACTTCACCTTCCTGGCCGGGCTGCTGTTCGCCGCCGTGCACGGGCCGGGCCGCGTCCTGGCGCTGAGGCTTGGCAGGGGGTGATCCGGAATTTTGGATCCGGCGTTCCGCAAAGGCGCTCAGAAGGGTGGCTGCGACAATGGCGGTCGGGTCTATGACCGCGACCAGGGCCAGATCGGCAGCACGATCCGCATCAGCATCGTCGTGACGATCGAGAGCGGCCGGGTACCGTCATTCCGGCCATCCGCAGGTCGAGCGCAATAAAAGCGACAGCTAAAGTACGAGCGTTCGAGGTTTATGCTTTTAGTAGATGCGCCTGCATTCCCCTCTGTACTTCCAACTTTCCGCGGGCTAAGCAAGACACGGGTCTTGAGGGGGAATTCATGAACATCGCCACGCGTTTTGCTGCCGCCATGATCGGCGCGTCACTGCTTGCCGGCTGCACAACGTTGACCGAAGGCGAATTCAACACGATGCATGCCACGCTTGAAGGCAGCCCTGTCACCAAGCGCACGGCGATCAACGAATGCATTGCACGCGAGAGGTCCACCCCGCTCGCCGAAAGAAAGACTTTCGCGGCGTTCATGAATGTCAGTGTCGCCAAGCACGATAGCGCATTCTGTAATCGGCTCTATAATGCCGTTGCAAATGGCAGGCTAACTTATGCGGACTACCGCAGGCTGTCCTCACCGACCGCCGACAACAGCAAGGTGATCAAGATCCTGCAGGGGCGCTAGCCTGCCGGCCTGGCGCGTCGTTCCGATAGCGGCGGCAGTTCTGATCGCTGCGTCACATCTGGTCGTTGTAAGGTTCCTTGATCTGGCCGACCATGCGCGCCAGTTTCGAGAAGGACGGCATGTCCGTCTCCGGCTGACATTGATTGGCCAACTCCAGCAGTCGGATCGGGAAGTTGACGGCATCGCGGCTCGACGCCGACATGCCCTCGGACCTTTCCTCGTTGGTCTCGCTGGCTTCGGCCTTGCGCAAGGCGATGTCTATCTCCTCGACGGAGAGCACGCCCTTGCGGACCAGGACCTGATTGATCGATGCGATGGCCATAAGCAGGCCTTCGAGTTGCAGATTGGCGACGTTCATGGCTTTGCTCCCATTGGCTAGGGTTCAAACGCGCCAATGCCTGTTCTGATCCGGACGGCGCCGTCTCGTCGGACTTCCCGGTGTGCTTCGCCAACCACCTTCCGATGCGGCAAGGAACGGGTCTTCGTGCTTTTTGCGAGTCATAACGTATTTTGTTCTTGCTTTGTGCCGGCAGCTATGCTACTGACTTGGGTATGGTGCTAATTGGCTCCAACGACCCGCCCGCTGAGGCGGGTTTTTTGTTTCAGGCTTCCTTTTAGATCAAACGTTACGTGAGCTGCCTTCCGTGAAGTCGGCGGGACAGCGCCCCCCTCTGTCCTGCCGGACATCTCCCCCTCTAGTGGGGAGATTGGCTGTCATTGCCGCTTTCGCCAATTTTGTAGGTGCAAAAAGGCGCTGCCGCCAAAGCTGCCGATCTCCCCCCTCGTGGGGGAGATGTCCGGCAGGACAGAGGGGGCGCGAAGGAACACCACCTTGGCGACCGTCTTTTGAGCACAACCTCGCGGCGGGCAAAGGAAATCGCATTTTTTTGCCGCCGCGCCACATTTTGTTCTTGCTTTGTGCCGGCAGCTATGCTACTAATTTGGGTATGGTGCCAATTGGCTCCAACGACCCGCCCGCCGAGGCGGGTTTTTTGTTTCAGGCCGGTTTGGAGACGATCACGGCGAGTGAGGCTAGCTTTCCGTCACTCAGGCTTCGGATGTAGTTGCGGCGGCGCTGCAGGAATTCCGTGCCCATGACGACTTCATTTGCCTGCTGCTGGGCCGGCGAGGGCACGATGCCGGAATTGGCTCTCTTCAGCGCCAGCTCAACATGTTCGCCGGTTTCGTCGACGATTTCGTCGATGCGAAATCCGGCATCGACAAACAGGGTTTTCAAGGTTTCCCGATCGGCGAGGTGACTGGTCGCGGGTGAAACCGCCCAGGGCACGGGATAGTATGGCTCGCCACCCGCGAGCACGGCTTCGGTCCAGATCAGCCTGCCTCGCGGTTTCAGCACGCGCCGGGCCTCGTCGATGACCGCGGCCTTATTCTCGATGTTCATGCCGACATAGAAGCAGATCGCCGCATCGAAGGTGCTGTCGTCAAAAGGCAGTTTCGTCGCGTCGGCCTGATGGAAGCGAACCTTGTCTGCCAGTCCGCTGAGTGCGGTCAGTCGGCTCGACGCGGCGACAAAGGCTAGAGTCAGGTCGATGCCGTCGACCTCGCAGCCATAGGTCGAGGCCAGAAACCTTGCCGGCCCGCCAATGCCGCTGCCGATATCCAGGATTCGATCTGTCGGCGAAGGGGCAAGACGGGCCGCATGCTCCTGCGTGGCGATCAGTTCGCGGCCATGGAACTGATCGAACGGATAGAGTTGCGCGGCCGCGAGTTTGCCGGCCGGGTCGGCGTCCGGGATCGCGGCCAATATGCGATCGACGATGTCGTCGCTGCCCTCGCTGCCGTAGTGACTGGTGACATTGCCCATGACGCGTTCCCCTCAAGCGCAATCACCATCCCATCAACGCAAGTCTCACGCAATGGCCCACCTTTTTCGCCCCTCCTTCCAGCCGTTCACCGATGAGGGTGCGAGGCCGTCAGTGCATTTTTTTCCGCCGGTGCCACATTTTGTTCTTGCTTTGTGCCGGCAGCTATGCTACTAATCTGGGTATGGTGCTAATTGGCTCCAACGACCCG